>CADCTA010000056.1 GCA_902805675.1 uncultured Chthoniobacterales bacterium
GACCGTCTCACCGACACAGACGTTTCTGCGCGGCTAAAGGAAGCCAGCTTCGCAGAGTTCGACTCGGCGCCGTTTAGCTGGTCCTACAACTTTCCGAACTGGGAAGCGCTGTGGGAGTTCGCCTCCGGGCCGGGGCTGTTCGGCCAGAAGTTCGCTGCGCTCGGAGAAAGCGTGAAGGAGCAGGTGCGCGTGCACCTGACGGGTGAGTTTGCCGCTTACCGGCAGGACGACGGCAGCTACTTGATCCCGCACACCTGCCGGTTGTGGTGGGGCCGACGGTGATCTCCGGTCACCACGTCGCAAAGGCGAAAAACTACCGAAAAATCTACTTGACCGATCGGTCTACAGTCGCCAATGTTCAGCGTGCCCCGAGTCAGCGACATGAAAGAGCGTCTCACCGACGCCGCGACGGATCTCATCTGGGAGAACAGCTACGGCTCCACCTCGGTCGATGCGATCTGCGAGCGCGCCGGGGCCAAAAAGGGAAGCTTCTACTACTTCTTCAAGTCGAAGTCGGAGCTGACGGCCGCGGCGTTAGAGGCAGACTGGAACAAGAAGCGCGCGGAGATGGACGCGATCTTTTCGCCCACCGTTCCGCCCCTCGAGCGCATCGAGCGTTATTTGGACTTCGTCTACGAGAGCCTCGCGGAGCGTCAGAAGCAGTGCGGTTCGATTCTCGGATGCCCGATGCTGAGTATCGGCACCGAAATCAGCACGCAGGACCAGGTGGTTCGCGATACCGTGAACCGCATTCTCGAGCGAAAGATGAAATACTTCGTCTCCGCGATCCGCGATGCGCACGCACAAGGTTTGATCGTCGCGCCGGACCCGGAAGCGAAAGCGAACGCGCTGTTTGCCTGTTACCACGGCACCCTCGCCCACGCGCGGATCAAAAACTGCCTCGAGTCGGTCAAGACTTTCAAGCACGTCGCGCTGGACATGCTGGGAGCGAAATCGGCGGCCGCTCCGGCGTGATCTCTTTTTTTTATCAATTCACTAGACGCCTAGTCAACTACACACACGGAACGCGTATGAATACAAAGCCCGAATCACAGACATTCCTCCAGCCGCCGGCCGTCCCGGTCGCCGAGGTGAAAGCGCGGCTTCAGCACGACTACGAAGCAGCTTACCCGCAACTGGCCGAGATCATTCACCTCGTCATCGACGAGGAAGAATGGAACGCGAGGGAGCTGTCATTCCCTCACCTCTTCCTTCCTGATCTCGTGGCAGCGCACATCGAGAAACTCAATCTCCAGCCGCTCGGCACGAACGACAGCGGAGCGCCGAGCAAGCGAACCGCGTTCGCCTCGTCAGCAACACACAGCCGCGCAGCTGAATTCATTCATGCGCCGGAATCTGAGCTGCGCGCAGCTTGAGAATAGAAGACGAGCACAGCCGTAACGAGCAACACCACATATGAACTTAACAGCCAGCAGGAAGGATCGCGCACGAGTCGCGACGCAACGCAGCACACCACGAGGATTATTCCGCCGGCGGCCACGCCAACACGATCCGCTGCTCGTGCTGAGCATGTCGCGGTTCAACTTCGCGGACGGCTGGGAGCGCACCTTCAGCCCGATCAAAGCCCACGATCGGGGCATCTAACTTATGAAGCTGACCAACAACATCCTCGCCGCGTCCCTCGCGCTTTTCATTACTGGGGCCGCGGCTGCTGCGGGCCCCACCGTTACCGTCGGCGAACCTGCTGCGGAGCAACACACGGAGCGGAGCTCGGCTCAACACATAGCCATCGTGCGCAAAGCCCTGGACGAAGGCCAGGTGCGCGGCCGCATGGACACGTTCTACGACTTGTTCGATCCCGGGTTCGTGGACCATACGCCGCTGCCCGGTTCCTCCGCGACGCGCGAAGGCGTGCGTCATCTCTACATCGCGTTGCGGGACGCTTTTCCGGATCTCCGCGCGACGAGCGAAATCGAGCGAGGCGAGGGAGATCTGGTCACCGTCCGCCGCACGTTCGAGGGCACGCACACCGGCGCCCCGCTCATGAGGGTGCTAACGGGCGGTCGTGCGGTGCGATTCGAGGCGCTGGACATCGTGCGCGTGACCCGCGGCAAGATCACGGAGCGCTGGGGCGTGATGGATCTCCCGGGGCTGCTGCTGCAACTGCGCGGGGCTCCACACGCCGCACCCAAAGAGTTCGCGCTGCGGTGACTCGCAATCGTGGCTCGATTCGCAGTCGCCTGCGGACTGTAACGCTCACGTCGATGCCAGAGGAGCGGGCCATCGCACTAAGTCCCCGCCGATCGCTCGAGCAACGCCTCCCAGATTTGCTGGCGGGCTGATTGAGTACGTCTCCGCGTGCAAATTTCTGAGGCGTGCGCTTCCCGGTGCTTGAGACATTGTCAGACAGCGCGCAACGCTCAGCGCACAGGATTTTTTCCATTGCTACCTTTTGCTACCTTCTGACGAGTATTCAGCAAAACGACGCATAACCGTGAAACTCGCGAAATCCGATTTTCCCTCGTAAGAGGCAGCCGTGATCACCGGCGCTTAACGGTGAAACACGCAATTGACGGATTATGACTCCCCTGCTCTAACCGCTGAGCTATAGGCCCGCTCGCGCACCAACGAATCACATCGTGTGGCGCCTGACCAATGCCGAATGCGCTCGCCGCTGTCGCCACGAGAGGGCGTGCTTCGGGTTCTCGCCGCGCGCGGTGCTACGTCCGCCTGTGCGCCCACCTGACATGGCTATTCGCGCCGAATGTCCATGCACCCCAGCAGTCGATCGCTCCTCGCTCAGCCGGACGAAAGTTTGCGTCGGACGCGGGGTTGCGCCGACTTTCAGACGCGCGGTCGTGTTATGCAAAATACTGGAGTATAGTAGCTTGTGAATCACACTCCAATTCCGGAATCCCGGAGGTCTGCGGCGACCATCTTCTACCTACATCCGCCAGCCCAATCCTCGTCGTATCAGTCGCACAGATGGAACTGAGAACGATCGGCAGGGGGGGAGTCATCCGCGGGACGACGAAGCAGAACATCAGCCCAATTGGGCGCCAAGGTGGTAGCGCGACGTTCCCGATTATCGTTCTTTCACACCTCGGCTGGGACTGGGTCTGGCAACGTCCGCAGCAGTTCCACTCACGGCTTTCGAAAACGCATCCCATCCTTTTCGTTGAAGGTCCCGTCGTAACGGAAGGCCTCACGACGTCGCGCGCCACCCTGCGCGAAGTGTCCGATTATCCGAACATCGTCGTCCTGCAGATGCAGATGCCGACCGCGCGCTGGAGTGACGGCGCGTGGGTGGATGCTGAGCGGCGGCGGATCGTGCAGTCGGTGCTCGAAGGTCCTCTCGGCCGCACCTTCGAGAATCCTGTGCTCTGGTTCTACGACCCAATGGCGGTGACGTCGTTTCTCGGGCATATGGATGAAGTCGCGGTCGTTTATGACTGCATGGATGAACTCTCGCAATTCAAAGGCGCGCCACCCGAGCTGGTTCGCCGCGAGCGCGAGTTGCTCAACGCCACCGATGTCGTCTTTGCCGGCGGGCCGAAGATGGCGAAATCAAAGCGTCGCTACAATTCGAACACGCACTCATACGGCTGCGGCGTAGACATCAAGCACTTCGGTAGAGCGCGGCATGCTGCGACTAAGGTCCCGGCAGACGTGGCGCAGTTCTCCGGGCCGATCCTCGGTTACGTCGGCGTGGTCGACGAGAGGCTCGACTACGAACTGCTCCGCAAGCTCGCGGACCATAATCCTGGCTGGAACATCGCAATCGTCGGACCTCACACAAAGGTGGATCCGGCTGAGTTCCCGCAGCGCGACAATCTGCACTTCCTCGGTGGACGCGATTACTCGCAGCTGCCGGCTTACGCAAAGGGGTTCGACCTTTGCATGATGCCGTTCGCGAAGAACGAGGCGACGGAATTCATCAATCCGACTAAAGCGCTTGAGTACATGGCAACCGGCACCCCGATCGTATCGACGGACGTGGAGGATGTGGTGCTGCAATTTAGCGAAGTCGTCAGCATCGCGACGACGCACGAAGAATTCATCGCCGCGTGCGAAGAGCGCCTGGAGCAGCCAGACGCTCCGCGTATCGCCGCAGGCTTGAAGATGGCGAAGAATAACTCCTGGGAGTCGATCGTGGCGCAGCTGGAAAAGCACGTCGAGGACGTGCTCCAAAGCAGCGAGACGGTCGCGACGAGTAGCAGCGCAGCATGACCTGAGCAGGCCAGGGTTGGGCCTGGCGTCGCCGTCGGAAAATGGCGCCGCGTCAGAGAGGGATAACTTCGTATGACGCGAAACAACGACGAGCAGCGGCTGGAACTGTGGGGCGGCGTAGAGCCGACGATCAACCGAATCGGCGACCGCTACCTACGGCAGTTCGATCGAAACGGACATCGGGCGCGGCTCAGCGATCTGGACGAGTTCGCGCGGCTCGGATTGCGCACGCTGCGTTTCCCGATCCTGTGGGAAGAGATCGCGCCGGAATCGCCGGATACGCTCGACTGGACTGCGGTGGACGCGCCTCTGCAGCGCCTTCGCGAGCTCGGGATCCGGCCGATCGCCGGGTTGCTACATCACGGGAGCGGCCCGCGCTACACCAGCCTGGTGGACGCCGAATTTCCCGAGAAGCTCGCGAGATTCGCTCGCGCCGTCGCGGAGCGCTACCCGTGGATCGACGCCTACACGCCGGTCAATGAGCCGCTCACCACCGCCCGTTTCAGCGGCATGTACGGCCTCTGGTATCCGCACGGCCGCGACGAGCAGACCTTCGCGCAGTGTCTCATTAACCAATGCCGCGGGGTCGTGCTCGCGATGCGCGAGATCCGCGCCGTCAATCGCGCAGCCGAGCTCGTGCAAACCGACGATCTCGGCAAGATCTACAGCACGCCGAAGCTTCAGTATCAGGCCGACTTCGAGAACGAGCGGCGCTGGGTGACGTGGGATCTGCTGTCGGGAACGCTAAGTTCCGACCGGCCTATCTGGCATTGGCTTCGCAGCATCGGTGTGCCCGAGCGAGAGCTAGAGTCGTTTCAAGAGAGCCCCTGCCCGCCTGACATCATCGGCGTGAATCACTACGTCACGAGCGAGCGTCTGCTCGATGAGAACCTCGCTGCGCACCCGTCGGACACGCACGGCGGGAATGGCCGGGATCGGTATGCCGATGTCGTGGCAGTGCGATCGCGGCGGGAGGGAATCGCAGGAGCGGAAGGCGTGCTGCGCGAGGCGTGGCAACGCTATCATCTGCCGCTCGCCGTCACCGAGGCGCACATCGGTTGCACGCGCGAGGAACAATTGCGCTGGCTCTCTGAGATGTGGCAGGGCGCAGAAAAGCTGCGTCACGAAGGGGTCGACCTGCGCGCGGTGACCGTTTGGTCGCTGCTGGGCGCGTTCGATTGGAATAGCCTCCTCACCCGCGACGACGGCTGCTATGAATCCGGCGCCTACGATCTTCGCGGCGGAACACCGCGACCGACGGCGGTCGCAAAGATGATCGAAGAGCTGGCGCACGGCCGCGAGTTCGCTCACCCAACGCTCGGAAGTCCCGGGTGGTGGCGGAGAAGTGTGCGGCTGCTGACGCAACCGGTGAGCGCACCGGAAAAAACGCACGTCGAGGTGTGCCAATGCCTCCCACCCAACTCACTGATCGAAGTCCCATCGGCGGCTTTCGCGGGTGACGAGCGCGCGTCCGGCCGGCCGATCCTGATCACGGGCGGAAATGGACGGCTGGCGCAAGGCTTTGTGCGCGCCGCCGAATTGCGTGGCCTCGCCTATCGTCTCTATTTGCACACCGACCTCGACGTTGCCGACAGCGAAGCAGTCGACCGCGCGCTGCGATCGTGCCAGCCATGGGCTGTGATCAACTGCGCGGGTTTCTCGCGAGTTGATGACGCAGAAGGCGATGCGCAAGCGTGTATGCGCGCGAATACACAGGGCGCGGCGACGCTTGCAGCCGCCTGTGCGAGGACGAGCACGCCGTTGCTCACCTTCTCGTCGGACCACGTTTTCGACGGCAGCAAACGCCACCCGTACTTGGAGAGCGATGCGCCGCATGCGCTCAACGTGTACGGCGACAGCAAGGTGCTCGCCGAACAGCAGGTGCTCGCTGCGTTACCAAGCGCGCTGGTGATCCGGCCCGGCGAAGTATTCGCGCCGCACGCCGACGCCGATTTTCTCGGCCATAGCCTCCGTGCTATCGCCCGCGGTGAGCGGGTGCGCGTGGAGAACGATCTCCGGATTTCGGGCACCTATCTGCCGGACCTCGTCCACGCCGCGTTAGACCTGTTGATCGATGGCGAAGCGGGAGTCTGGCACCTGGCAAACAGCGGAGCCATCACCCCGGAGCAGTTGTTGATCGCTGCGGCGGATCTCCTTCACCTCGATGCTACCAAAATCGAGGGCGCGCCAGCGTGGCGTTTCCATCACGCAGCTCTGCGCCCGCGCTATCGGGTGCTCGACAGCGAACGCGGCCAGCTGCTCCCGCCACTCCACGGCGCGCTCGAACGGTACTGCCGCCAGGCGAACGTGGCCGAGCGGACGCGCGAGCTGCTCGCAGCGTCGTAGCGGCGAAACAGTCGCGCACATCCGCCTGCGCGGAGCGTCACGTTTAAGCAGCGAATGCCAACACGGAGCAGCCGCTGAAAACACCGCACGTGACGAACCTGGGCCCGGAGCGCCGCACGACAGATCGGCGTCCATCGCAAGGCGCCGAAGTGCTGGAGAGCGGCGTGCGCTACCGCACCTGGTGCGAGCACGACCGCGTCGACGTCCTCATCATGGACGACGCCCGACAGGTGCTCCGAACCGTGCCACTCGAGCCGGAGGGCGATGGCTACTTCAGCGGACTCGATCACGGCGGGCGCGCCGGCGAGCTCTACCGATATCGGCTCGGCGAGACGGGTGATTGGCCGGATCCGGCATCCAGATCGCAGCCGCAAGGTGTACACGGCCCGTCGATGGTTGTGGATCCGAAGACGTTTCGCTGGACCGATACGTCGTGGCAGGCGCCAGCGTATCGCGATCTCATCATCTACGAACTCCATGTCGGCACGTTCACTGAGGCCGGGAAATTCCGCAGCGCGATCGAGAAGCTCGCTTATCTAGTGGAGCTCGGGGTCAACGCGATCGAGATCATGCCGGTCGCTGATTTTCCTGGCGAGCGGAACTGGGGCTATGACGGAGTCGCGTTGTACGCGCCCTCGCGCGCATACGGCACACCGGACGACTTCCGCGCGCTCGTCGATGCGGCGCACGCGCAGCGACTCGCGGTGATACTCGACGTGGTCTACAACCACCTCGGGCCGGACGGCAACTACCTCGGGTGCTACCACAAGGGCTACTTTAATGCGGCGCACGAAACACCCTGGGGTGCCGGGCTGAACTACGAGCAGGCAGCTGTGCGCGACTTCTTCAGCGAAAACGCGCGCTACTGGATGCGCGAGTTTCACATCGATGGCTTCCGTCTCGATGCGACGCACGCGATGCTCGACGACTCCGAGCAGCACATTCTCGCCGAGATCGCCGAGCGCGTTCACGCCGCCGGCGGCTTCGTCATCGCCGAAGACGATCGGAACGATCCGACACTCCTGCGGGCATCCGATGCCGGCGGGTTTGGCTTCGACGGCTGCTGGTCGGATGATTTCCACCACACCGTTCGCGTGATGCTGACGAAGCAGCGCGAAGGCTATTACGCGAACTTCGAAGGGACGCCGCGTGAATTAGCCGACACGCTCGCGCATGGCTGGCATTATCGCGGTCAGCCGCGCCTAACGAGCGGCAAAGCGCGCGGAGCCGAAAGCATCGATTTGGGGCCGGAGCAGTTCGTCTACTGCATCTCGAATCACGACCAGGTGGGAAACCGCGCGTTTGGCGAGCGCCTCGGGCACGTGATCGATGCTCCGGCTTATCGCGCCGCTTCCGCGCTCATCTGCCTCGTGCCTTACACGCCGATGTTGTTCCAGGGTCAGGAGTGGTGTGCTTCCACGCCATTTCAATTCTTCACGGACCACAATCAGGAGCTCGGCAGACTGGTGACGGAAGGCAGGCGCAAGGAGTTCAAGAACTTTGCGGCTTTTGCCGACCCGGAACAGCGCGAGCGCATCCCTGATCCGCAGGCGCTCACCACATTCAGGAACTCGAAGCTACGGTGGGACGAACTGCGCAGCGAAGCTCACGCGCAGATGCTGTTGCTCTACCAGGAGTTCCTCGGCTTGCGCGCTACGCATGCGGCGCTCCAGAACCGTTCACGGGACGCATGGATGGTGACGGAGCTTGGCGATGGGATCGTGGCGTTACTCTACGGCGAGCAAGGGGAATTCACAGTAGCGGTGCTGGTGGACCTGATCGGCGGTCATGAGATGCCGAACATCGACGACGCGCGGATTGCGCCGGGTGGCGGCCGGGATTGGCGCCAGATCCTCTCGAGCAACGAAGTGCGCTTCGGGGGAAGCGGCGAGACGTTCAGCGTGCCGACAACGCTGGTATTGGAAGCGGTCTAACCCGCAGCGTCGCTTCCTACGCGATCGCAGGCGTCGCGTTCTGCTGCCGCACCTCGAGGTCGTAGTTGCGTCGGATACTCGAGCCGAGTTTGCCGATATCGGCGCCGTAAATGTGCAGCGAGACAGCGAGGCAATCGCCGCCATTCGCGACGTGATGAACGTCGCCGGGAGGAACAAGGGCCGCGACCATCCCAGCGGGATTCTTCATCTCGCCGGTGACGCGCAGGTGGCGGTCACCGTTCGATCCTTGCGCCTCGTAGACGGTCTCGTGCTCTTCGCCTTTGTGCACGCCCACGACGCACCACGAAACATGATCGTGAATGCAGGTGCACTGCCCCGGCAGCCAAACGAGCGACACGACTGAAAAACTGCCGCCCGGCTCGACGTGCAGGACGTGCTGCCGATAGCAGCCTTCCGCCGGCGCCATTTGTTCGCTCGTGAGCAGATCGTCGCGGCCGAGGTACGGCTGGAGGATGTCTGCCACCGCAGAGCCAGTGCTCGCAGGATCGCGCCCCGACTCTACTACGGTGCGAATTCCGCCGATCAGCTCGCTCAAGGCGGCACTCATCGGCGTTGTTGCTGTTGCAGGCATCTTTGCGGTGTTGCTTCTGAGGATACGCGGTGGAGTGCGCCGACGGCTGTGGCGCGCAGAAACGCCGCTCCCCGATAGCACTTAAGAGTAGCGTTCCGCAGCGGTCACAGGCAACAAGCTTCTGCCGCCGCGCCGACGTCGATTTTTATCGGCGCGCCACCGCGTGCCTGTCAGATTCGAGCCATGCCGGAATTGCACAGCGCCGCTGGCGCTACCTACATAGCACAGCTACTTGTCTGCGCGCTGCTCGCGATCCTGTTTCTCCAGTCAGGCATCGACAAAATCATCGACCGCCGCGGTAATCTGGAATGGCTGACCGGCCATTTCGCGAAAAGCCCTCTCGCCGGAATGGTGCCGGCGCTGCTGCTGATCCTCACGCTGCTCGAAATCGCGGCCGGAGCGCTGTCGGCTGTGGGTGGCGTGATGATCGCGATCGGTGGCGATCCAACCATCGCGTTCTACGGCGCGGTGTTGTCTGGCGTTACGATCGTGGCCCTCTTTTTCGGTCAGCGGATGGCGAAGGAATATCCAGGCGCAGCGTCGCTCGTGCCGTATTTCCTTGTCGCGCTCGCCGGAATTTATCTGCTCGGCGACGGGTAGGAGGCGACACCATTGCCGCGGCGGCCGGCTACATCCGCCGACCGTCCACCTGCTTCGCCCCTGCAGCGCGATGGGCAGTTTCTAACGCCTCCGCCGCCGGCACGCTCACGTCTGGCGCAACACCCACGCCCTCCCAGTTTGTTTTCGAGATCGGGTTCACCGCACGGGCGGTGGGAATCGATACTTCGAAGCGGTCGTCGATCCGGAACATCTCGATAGGGTTGGCGCCTCCGCCTGTCGTCTCGCCGATGAGCGTGGCGCGCTTCAGGTTCTTCAAATCATAGGCGAACTCCTCCGCCGCCGAGAATGTGTAGCCGCTCGTCAGGACGTAGACTTCCTTGGAGAAGCGGCGGCCCGGCAGCTCTTTTGTCGTCCAGGTCTCGTTGGCCACTGTGCCATCGCGCCCGACGAACGTGTTTACCAGAATCGCTTCCGGCTCCAGCAGGTAGGAGACGAGCAACGCAACCATATCAGCGTTTCCACCACCGTTCTTCCGCAGGTCGATGATCAGAGCGTCGGCATCGGCGACCTTGTTCATCGCGTTCGCGGCGTGCTCAGCGGCCGCGTGCGGAGGCAGGAATCCGCGCAGGTCGATGTAGCCGACATTGCCCGGCATCAGCTCGACCTTGGCGAACCCGCCATCGCCTTCCCCTCCGCCCTGACGCATCGCGCCGCGGCGCATCAGTGTGGGACCGCCGCCTCCCCCACTCAATCGGACCCGCAGGTGCTTGTCTCGGCTGATCGCCTGCAGATCCGCCGTCAGCTTGTTGGCGAACTCCGGCGCGCCGGTAATTGGTTCGTATTCCCCGGCACGTACGCGATTTTGCACCGATTCGCGCATCTGCCGTGCGACATCAGGGAACACGTAAGAGCCATCGAGGCCTTCGAGCACCCTCTCGATCACCGCGTTGCGCACCGCGGCATCGACCGTCGCGTCTGCCGCGCAGGTCGAGCCGTTAGTGAAGCAAAACAGGAGAGAGGCCGCGATGGCTGTGCCGAGGTGCGCGCGCATTACTTACTTCTTCGTGAAGATCCGCTTCGACTTATTGACTGCCCCTTCTGGATTGGTGATTGCCATGTCGATCGTCAGCGTTTTGGCGTCATCGGAGAGCCGCCAGGTGCGCGTTGCCTTGATCGTAGCCTTGCCATCAGGCCCTTCGACTTCTGCCTGTTCGGTGGAGTCAAATCCCCGGGCGTCGGCAGCCCATTTTGCTGTGCGTTTGGCGCTCTGCACGGTGGCGCCGCCGCCAATCAGTGGCGGCTTGAAGTCCGCTGCCTCTCCGCTAAGGACGTAACGGTCTTCCATGGTCTGATCGCCCTGAGGGCCGCCGGAGACCCGAACTTTTACTTCCAGTCGGTCGGCGTCCTGTTTCACCGTCATCGCCTGGTCCACGCCTGGGGGCAAGCCCTCGCTGCGGGCCTTGTCGAGCTGCCATTCGCCGGTGAAGTCGACTTTAGCCGACTGGCCGTAGCCCAGGCTCAAGGCGCCGAATGCGAAGGTGAAGATGAAGATTGCAAGCTTTCTCATGATTGGTTGTTCTCGTGGTTAAGGATGTTCGCCGAATATTGATGACTGAAATTCCAATTTAGTCAGTAGTCAGACCCATGAGAGCCATCGCCGTTCAAGAAAATATCCGCGAGATCATCCTGGATGCGGCTGACCGACTGCTGGCGCGCTACGGCTACAAGAAAATGACCATGGACGACCTCGCGCAGGAGGTCGGCATCGGGAAAGGCACCATCTACCTCCACTTCCGCAGCAAGGAAGAGATCGTGCTCTCGCACGTGGATCGCATCGTCGAGCGCGTGCTCGAGCGGTTGCATGCGCTCGCGCAGGGCGATGCCGCTCCCGCTGCGAAGCTCCGCGAGATGCTCGTCGCGCGCGTGATGCTGCGATTCGACAGCGTGCAGCAATACAGCGAAAGCATCAGCGAAGTGCTGCGCGATCTGCGTTCGACTTTGCTGGAGCGGCGCGAGCGCTACTTCGAACGCGAGGCGGAAATGATTGCGCTCGTGCTGGTGGAAGGGCAGCGCGCCCGTGTTTTTCGTCGGCAGGACGCGACCGGCACCGCGTCCGCGCTCGTCGCCGCGACGAATTCCCTCCTGCCGTTCAACCTCAGCACGCGCGAGCTGGGGAAGCGCAAAGATGTCGAGCAGGCGGTGCAGCGAATCGCCGATCTGCTCCTCAACGGGCTCTGATTTCCGCGCAATCCGCAAACCCGCTCGCCAGCCGCGCGGGGTTGCCCCAAATTGCGCGCTCGCCGATGGCTCGCTTTAAACTTTCCGATCTCAACCCGGCGCAACGCACCGCCGCGACGACAACGGAAGGTCCCCTGCTCATTCTCGCCGGTGCGGGCACCGGCAAGACGCGCGTCATCACGATGCGCGTCGCCTACATGGTCGAGCGCGGCGTCGATCCGGCGCACATCCTGGCGGTCACGTTCACGAACAAAGCCGCAGCCGAGATGCGCGAGCGTCTCGCGAAGATGATCGAGCCGGCCCAGGCGAAGAAGGTCACGATGTCGACCTTCCACGCGCTCTGCTTGCGCATTCTGCGGGCGAACATCGACCGGCTCGGCTACAAACAGAACTTCAGCATCTACGACGAGGGCGATCAGCTTGGGTTGATCAAGAAGATCATCACCCGCACGGCGGCGAAGGATGAAAAGCTCGATCCAAATGTGGCGAAGGCGCTGATCAGCAAAGCGAAAAATACGTCATTCCGACCGCAGCGAAGCGGAGTGGAGGAATCCCGTGGCGCCACCGGCAAGGTAGCGCCACGGGATCCCTCGACTTCGCTCGGGATGACAGACGGCGATGAGACGCTGGTGGGCGCGGTGTTCGCCCGGTACCGCAACGAGCTGAAGACCGCCAACGCCGTCGATTTCGACGACCTGCTGCTGCTGACCGTGCAGCTGTTGAGCGAGCACCCCGACGTGCAGCAACGGTGGCGCGAGCGGTTCCGCTACATCATGGTCGATGAGTTTCAGGATACCAATCGACTGCAGCTCGAGCTCGTCAGACTGCTGGCTGACGAGCGGCGGAACGTGGCGGTCGTCGGCGACGACGATCAATCAATCTACGGTTGGCGCGGCGCCGAGGTGTCGAACATCCTCGATTTCGAGCATCACTTCCCGAACCCGCAGGTCGTGAAGCTGGAGGAGAACTACCGCAGCACGAACGCGATCCTCAACACGGCCAACTCACTCATCAAACATAACCCGCGGCGGCGGCCGAAGAGCCTCTGGAGCTCGCGCGGGGATGGCGACAAGGTGCGCTTGATCGAATCGCCTAACGACCGCGAAGAAGCGCAGTTCGTAGCCGAGGAGATCCACCGCCGGCACCAGGACACCGAGGAGCCTTGGGAAGGTTTCGCGGTCTTGTTCCGCATGAATGCGCAGTCTCGATTACTGGAGGAAAACCTGCGCCGCTTGCAGATCCCCTACCGCATCGTGGGCGGGAAGAGCTTCTTCGATCGGCGCGAGGTGAAGGACCTGATCGCCTACATGAGCGTGCTCGCGAATCCCGGCGGCGACGCCAATTTGCTGCGCATCATCAACACGCCGGCACGCGGGATCAGCGCTGCGACTGTCGAGACGGCGCTGCATTGGAGCGTGAAGGGGAAGTGCAGCCTGTGGGATGCCTTGCAGGCGCCCGACCTGCTGGCCGAGCTGAGTGCCCGCACGCAGGCAAGCATCAAGGCCTTTGTCGAGCTGATCGAAGGCTACCAAACGACCGTCGCGCAGCCGCTCAGCGATCCCGCCGACATCGTGACGAAGCTGATCGCGGAGATCGATTACGGTTCCGAGCTGCGCCGCAGCTGCAAGACGCCGGAGGAAGCGAGCGAGCGTGAGGCGAACATCGGCGACATGCTGCGCGATCTCCGCCTCTTTAACGAACGCTCAACGAAAGGTCTGGAAGGATTCCTCGACGAGATCGTGCTCGATCAAGAGCGCGAGGAAGACAAGCAGGATGACATCGAGAAGAAGAAAGGCGTCACGTTGATCACGATGCACGCGGCGAAAGGCCTCGAGTTCCGCCACGTTTATCTTATCGGGCTCGAGGAAGGTCTTTTGCCGCACGACCGATCGAAGACGGAAGGCACCGTCGACGAGGAGCGGCGGCTTTTGTACGTCGGCATCACGCGGGCAAAGCGCACCCTCACGCTAAGCCATTGCCGCGACCGGATGAAATTCGGCAGCGTGAGCCCGTGTTATCCCAGCTCCTTTATCAAGGAACTCGCGCCCGAGTGGCTGGAGCGTGTCGACTTGAAGAAGCTCTTGAGCACCCCTGTTCCGACAGAGACCGGCAAGAACCGCTTCGCGCAGATGCGCGCCGCGATCGGCGGCTGATTTGCCGCCGGTCGACGCGCCTCGCAAGAGTGGCGCGTCGACGATGCCGAAGCTTAGCCGCGGACTGGCTCTGCCTGGTGGGTCGACGTGGCGGCGAAGGCAGCCTTCGACGAAGCAGTCTGGCCGCCGGCGGGCAGAACGACGTCACCAGCAGCGAACTGGAACACCGAGACTGCGGTGCAGAGGACGACCATGCCGTAGATAGCGGCTTCAAAGATGGAGCGGCCTTTTTCTTCGGCGTCGGCGTTGAGGAGGAGCGAGTAGGTTGAGCGATTGTTTTTCATTTGATTGGTTGGTTGCTGCATCTGTATATGCACGCGCCGTGCCACCCTCGGCGAGTTTCTCTACCTAGCTCATTTCGAGGCGGTTACGGCGATCGTAACGTTTCACCGCGTTGCGGCGAAGTACCGCAGCCGGGAACAGGCCGTTCCGTTTTTGGGACAACGCCAGGACGTTCCGGGGCTAGGCCGGTAAACCGTTACGACGGCGAGCTGTTCGGCATCCCTGCTTACATCCGGCGATGGCAGAGCTTTCGAAGTGTGAGCGGCGCCACGCGCGGCAAGCTTCGGCCGCCGCTTGCGCAATCGTCGAGCAGGATGCCTAAGACCAGATACCCGTGGCGCATATTCTGGGTCTTGCTTGCTGCCTCTGTCGCCGGGGTGATCGGCGTGCTCCCGTACATCTTCAGCCTCTTCGGCAAGCTGCTCGATCTCGACAACCTAACCATGCCACTGCCCGCCTTCGTGGCGGTGCAGATCATGCACTCGAGCATCGCGTTCGGCATGGTCGTCGTGCTCGGGCTCCTGCTGGCGCCGAAAGCCGGCGTTGAGCTGCCACTGCTCCGCGAGTGGCTTTATGATGGGCGGCGACCGGACGCTGCAAGCCTGTGGCGGCCCGCCGTGGTCGGATTGGTCGTCGGAGCAATCACCGTGCTCCTGCTGTTCTTCGTCTTCTTGCCGAGAATGTCCGGCTGGCCATCAGAGGCGGCGCTGCCGGTTTGGAAACGCTTCCTCGCCTGCGTCTACGGCGGGATCAACGAGGAGCTGCTGATGCGCCTGTTCCTGTTCTCGCTGGTGCTGTGGCTGCTCCACAAAGTCACGCGCAAGGAGCCGCGCTCGAGCACGGCTGTGTTTTGGGTGGGGAACATCATCGTCGCGGTGTTGTTTGCCGGCGCCTACCTGCCGGCGGCAGCAAAGCTCATCGAGATGACCCCGATCGCCATCTTCGCGATCATCTTCCTGAAAGGCGCGGCGGGGCTGGTCTTCGGCTACCTCTGCTGGGTGCGCGGCTTCGAGGCGGCCGTCATCGCGCACTTTTCAGCCGACTTCGTCCTGCACGTCATCGCGCCGCTGTTTTTTGACGTGCCGGTCACTACATCATAACGCCGCGACACTTCGCCGCCCCGCAGGTGCAGCGCCTGCCGGGATGCTGCGACGGCGTGTAATCGAGCGTGATCTCTTCGCCCGCCTCTATAGCGCGTAAGGCAAAGAACAGCATGTGCCCGCGGGTCACGCGGCTAAAGCAATTCGGCTCGCAGGAGTGATTGATGAACGCCGTCGCATCGCCGCCGCGGCTCGCGTCGATGCTCCAGCGGTCGTCGAGCTCGCAGATGCGGATCTTGCCGCCTTTTGCGACGCGACGCGCGGCTTCGGCGTTGCTGATGCGCGCACCAAGGAGCTCGCCGATTTTCCTGCCGCGCTTGAGCGGGATCGCTGCGAAGCATCCCCTGCCGTTGATCGGCGATTTGCCGGCGATGAGCTTAGGCGAGGCGGATTCCATGCGACGCTACAAGCGGGATCTTCGCCGCGGAGCGCTCAACCGCAACCAGCCGCCAGCGCGCTTAGCTGCGGCGGCGCTTGAGCCGGTTGACGAGCAACAGCAAGCCTGCGCCGCTGATCATTGTCGCCCACGTGGAGGGCTCGGGAACCGGTGCAGCCGTCAGCGCGTCGAAACCGGACGTGATGTCGGCCCCTGGACCATTCGGGCCCTCGGCGGGCGCCGCCGGTTCGCTCATGCCGGCGAATGCTGGTACGCCTGCCGCGGCGTACGCGCCGCCCATCAACCCGTGGGATTCCGAGCTAAAGTCGCGCCAAATCGAGGTTGCAGGACCGCGGTCTTCGGGAGCTGCCAGCGCAAACACCGGGGCCGCGATCGGATCACCGGACTCGGCCATCCCGTAATCCGGAGCGACGGGCACCTCCTGCGGCGCATCGGCCGCCATCCGAGCGGTGTAGATCACTTCCGGCGGCCGCGCAGCGACCGGGCTGCTCGATCCTTCGGGGCTATTGAATGAAAAGATCGCGAGGAACAATCCTCCGCCGAACCCGAGAAGGGTCAGCGCCGCCACCGCAAGCGCACCACGACTGAGGTAGCGCTTCCGTGGCGCGAGTGAACCGGTCCCGCCGGTGCTGCGATGGAACGCCATGAATGCCGCCGTCACCGCTGAGTCGCGCGACGGCTGAGACACAGGCACGTCGAGGCTGCCGGCGAACTGAATCTCCGGCTGCGCCTTCGGGTTGGTGCCAGGCGTCTGCATAGGGTTGCCCTCTGTTCAGCACGATCTGTTCCGGCTTTTTGTTTTTCAGTATGGAAAATTGACCTCACTTCGTGCGGAATTGCGCAGCTGATTTCGTCATCTGGTGCGTGTCCCGAGATTGCGTAGCATCTTGCGATGGCTGACCCGGGAGCAACTGCCGTAGCGAGCGCGAACTCGCTTGTGGTGCGTTATGGCATCCAGACGGTGCTGGATAACGCCACCGTCAGCATTCTGGAAGGTGAGCGCGTGGGGCTTGTCGGCCGCAATGGCTCGGGCAAATCCACCTTTCTCGACATCGCCGCGGGACGTGCGCGTCCGGATTCGGGTGAATTCACCACCCGACGCGATCTCGTCACCGGCTACATGCCGCAGGTCTTCGACCTGGATGACGCCGCGACGGTCCACGCCAACATCATCAGCGGCGCGCAAGGCGTGCTCGATCTGATCCGGCAATACGACACGGCCGACCCAGAGAGCGCCGCCAGCTCGATCCTGCTGGACCAGATTAACCACTTCGATGGTTGGAATCTCGACACGCGCATCAAGTCGCTCGTCACCAACCTGCATGCGCCGGATGAGGATCGAATCGTTGGCACGTTATCGGGCGGCGAAAAGCGACGTGTGGCGCTTTGCCGTGCACTGCTCGCGCGCCCTGATTTCCTCATCCTCGACGAGCCGACGAACCATCTGGACACCGGCTCGATCGAATGGCTCGAGCAATTCCTCGCCCGCTACCAGGGCACCTGCCTGTTTGTGACGCACGATCGCTACTTCCTCGATCGTGTCGCGACCCGCATCATCGAGCTTTCGCGCGGACAGTTCTCAACCTTCGAAGGCAACTACACCGATTACCTGCTCGCCCGCGCGCAGCGGCAATCGGTGGAGGAGATGCAGGAGAAAAAGCGGCAGAAGTTTCTGAAGCGCGAGCTTGAGTGGGTGCGACGCGGGCCCAAAGCGCGGCGGACGAAGTCAGTGGACCGCATCGACCGCTACTTTGAGATGGCCGCGCAAGAAGCGCCCGAGCAGGAGCTCGACGTCGATCTCATCATCCCGCAGGCGCCGAAGCTCGCGAACCGCATCATTGAGCTGCGCGAGGTCGGGGTGGCGATCCCCGGGCGCACGTTGTTCGAGGGATTGAGTCTGAATCTGCAGCCAGGCGAGCGGCTCGGGATTGTCGGCCGGAACGGGCTGGGCAAGTCGTCGCTTCTGAAGCTGATGCTCGGCCAGATTCCGCCAACCGCTGGCGAGGTGGAGCTGGGTGCGCGCACGGAGATCAATTACGTCGACCAGAACCGCATGTTGCTCGATGACGAGAAGACCGTCTGGGAGGAGGTCAGCGATGGCAGCGAAGTCGTAAAGCTGGGCGACGAGAGCGTGACGTTGCGCGGCTATTTGCGCCGCTTCCTCTTCACGGAAGACCGGATCAACACGAAGATTTCACAGCTCAGCGGAGGCGAACGCAGCCGCGTTCTGCTGGCGAAAATCCTGAAACGCGGCGGCAACGTCCTGATGCTCGACGAGCCGACAAACGATCTCGATCTCAGCACGCTGCGCTTGCTCGAGGAAGCGCTCGTCGCGTTCGGCGGCTGCGTTATCGTCGTCAGCCACGACCGCTACTTCCTGAACCGCGTCTGCACCTCCATCCTCGCTTTCGAAGGCGACGGCGCGGTGCGCTACAACGTCGGCAACTACGATTACTACCTGGAGAAGCGGGGCGAGGAGCAGGCATATGTCGCTTCAGGATCGGGCGCCAGCTCCGCAACGAAGAAGACCGGCCTCAAGCCGCGCAAGCTGAAGTGGAAAGAGGAACGCGAGCTCGAGTCCATCGAGTCCGTCATCCTCGACGCGGAGGGCGACGTGGCCAAACTCGAGAAGGCGTTTGCCGCGCCTGACTTCTACAAGGAGCACGGCGACCGCTGGCCCGAGATCGAGGCGGAACTAAAAGCAGCGCGCGATCGGGTCGCGCAGTTGTACGCCCGGTGGGCGGAGCTCGAGCAGCTGCAGAGTGCAGCGGTTGCAAAGTAGGGAGAATTTCGCACCGCTGCGTGAAACCGCAGCCGCTCGACTCTCTTTGGTGCGGAGTGCTACCTTGCGGAATGACCAGGCTTTTCGTGTTCTTCTCGTCGATTGCACTCTGCGTCACCTGCTCCGCGCACGACACATGGCTTGTCCCGTCGAGCTACTCGGCGAAGCCGGGCGAGACGATCACGTTCGACCTCACGAGCGGGATGGAATTTCCGAAGCTAGACGCCGCCATCAAATCAGAGCGCGTGCACCAGGCTCGCTTCCGCCTTGGTACCGAAGAGGGCGAGCTAAAGGATTTTAACCCCGCCGAGCACGCACTGCGGCTCGAACGCGCCTTCGCCAAAGACGGGACCGCAACTTTGTGGCTCCAACTCAAGGCGAAGGACATCGAACTCAGCGATGAGGACGTGGCGCATTACCTCGAGGAAATCCGCGCGCCGGAAGAGGTGCAGCGCAAGTGGGCGGAGCAGAAAGGACAGACGAAGTGGAAGGAGCTGTATACGAAATGTGCCAAAACATTCGTCGCCGTAGGCAACTCCGCGGCGGATCGGTCCTGGGCAGAGCCGGTCGGTCTGCTGCTGGAACTCGTGCCGCTGACAGATCCGGCCGCGTTGCGCGTCGGACAGCCGGCGAAGTTCAAGCTGTTGCGCAACGCGAAGTCGCTCCCGGCCACCGCGGTGGCGTTGCACGTGGAGGGCGACTCCGGCCCGCGCTATCAATCCACCGACGCAGAGGGCGTGGTCACGTTCCCGCTCGAGATGGAAGGTCCATCGATGCTCGCGACCGTGCACCTTACGCCGCCCGCCGCCGGCAAACCGTGGGAAAGCGAATTCAGCACGGTGACGTTCGAGGTAAAGGCCAAATGATTTCGCGTCGGCAACTGTAACCGCTGTCGCGCTCGCGCGTTGGCAGAGGTAGAATGAATCTACTACTCATGCCCCCGGTGGACCATGCGGTGCAGGACGCGCTCGCGACGACGCTGCTGAGCAATCTCGGCGCGTTCCAGTCGTTTGCGCGCCGTCGACTCGGCGACGAACAACTCGCCGCCGACGCCGTGCAGGAGAGCTTGCTGCGCGCCTTGAAGGCGGACCGGAAGCTCGCTGCCGACGATAACGTGCTCGCGTGGTTCTACCGGATCCTGCGCAACGTGCTGACAGATCTGCATCGCCGCCGCGCCGCGCAGAGCAGAGGCTTGGAGCGGTTCGCGACCGAATCCGCAGTCACGAGCGAGTTGAACGATGCCGAGCTGGAACAAACCGCGTGCGCTTGCTTCCGCGATCTGCTCCCCACCCTGCGGCCGGAGTACGCCGAAGCGTTGCAGTTATCCGATCTCGATGGGCTCTCGACTGATGCCGTTGCGGAACAGCTCGGTATCTCAAAGAACAACCTGAAGGTGCGCTTGCATCGCGCGCGGCGACAGCTTCGTGAGCGACTCGAACAAACCTGCAAAATGTGCGCGACGCATGGCTGCCTCGACTGTGAGTGCGGCAGCAACTCCTAAGGATCACATGAAAGCTCACACCCACGAAGCTGAAGTGAAGGTTCACGCGTGCTGCGCGAGCCCCGCCACCAAGCCGACGCCGAAGGAAGAGAGCCACTCGTGCTGCGGCGGCGGAGCGGATGAACATCATCACGCGAACAAAGATGTGAAGCCGTCCGCGGCGGCAAAATATTTCTGTCCGATGTGCGCCGGCGTGGAGTCGGACCGTCCCGGCGATTGTCCGAGATGCGGGATGGCCTTGGAGCGAAACCCCAGCTGGTCGGCGGAATCGAAGACGATCTACACCTGCCCGATGCACCCGGAGATCGAGCAGGATCACCCGGGTGAATGCCCGAAGTGCGGGATGGCGCTCGAGCCCAGGACCGTCGCATCGGCGGACGATGATGACGGGAACGCCGAGCTGAACGACATGACGCGGCGGTTCTGGATCAGCGCCGCGCTCACGCTTCCGGTCTTCGTGCTCGCGATGTCGCACCTGGTGCCGAGTGCGCCCAGCTGGATGGCGGGCGATGAGGCGCGGTGGCTGCAATTCGCATTGAGCACGCCGGTGGTGCTCTGGGCGGGTTGGCCTTTCTTCCGGCGCGGCTGGGCCTCGATCCGCAGCGGAAATCTCAACATGTTTACGCTGATCGCGATCGGTGTCGGCAGCGCGTTTCTCTACAGCGTGGTCGTGATGCTCGCGCCGGGGTTGTTCCCACCATCGATGCAGCATCACGGGCTGATCGGCGTCTATTTCGAAGCGGCTGCGATGATCACCGTGCTGGTGTTGTTAGGCCAAGTCCTGGAGCTGCGGGCGCGTAGCCGAACCGGCGCTGCCATCCGCGGCTTGCTCGATCTGGCGCCGAAGACCGCCCGCCGCGTGCGCGACGGCCAGGAGGAAGACATCCCCGTGGCGCACATTCACGTCGGTGATCTGCTGCGCATCCGCCCCGGCGAGAAGGTGCCGGTAGACGGCGCCATCGTCGAAGGCCGCACCGCGATCGACGAGTCCATGCTTACCGGCGAATCGATGCCGGCCGAGAAATCGACAGGCGATCAGGTCACCGGTGGCACCGTGAACGGCACCGGGGCAATGCTGATGCGCGCAGAGCGTGTCGGCAGTTCGACCATGCTCGCGCGGATCGTCTCGATGGTCGCGGAAGCGCAACGCAGCCGCGCTCCCATCCAGGCGCTTGCCGACCGTGTGTCGGCTGTGTTCGTGCCGGCTGTGATCGCGATCGCGGCGATCACCTTCGCGCTCTGGTTCTTCATCGGACCGGAGCCGCGCCTCGCATACGCAATCATCAACGCCGTCGCCGTCCTCATCATCGCGTGTCCCTGTGCGCTCGGCTTGGCTACGCCGATGTCGATCATGGTCGGCGTGGGACGTGGCGCACACGGCGGCGTGCTGATTCGCAGCGCCGAAGCCATCGAACAGATGGGGCGGGTGCGGACGCTCGTAGTGGACAAAACCGGCACGTTGACTGAGGGCAAACCCCGCTTGACCGAGATCGTTCCCGCACAAAGCGCGGACGCGGATGCCGACGCACTGCTCAAGGTAGTCGCGGCCGTGGAGCAACACAGCGAACATCCGATCGCGAGCGCGATTGTCGCCGGCGCGCGGGAGAAGGGTCTGGCGATTCCAAACGCGTCAGATTTCCAATCCATTACCGGCGGCGGCGTGGTGGCAGAAGTCGACGGCCGCCGTGTCATGATCGGCACGCCGACGCTCCTCGAAGCGCACGGCGTCTCCGGGTTGGAAGAGCTGCAGGACATCGCAGCGACGCTGCAAACGAAAGCGCAGACAGTCGTCTTCACTGCGATCGACGGCCGCATCGCTGGCGCGCTCGCGGTGGCCGATCCGATCAAAGAGACCGCATCGGAAGCGATCCGGCAGCTGCGCGGCGCCGGGGTCGAGATCGTCATGCTAACCGGCGACAACGAACGCACTGCGCGCGCGGTGGCGGAGCAGCTGGCCATCGAGACGTTCCACGCCGGCGCTCAGCCGCACGACAAACACGCGCAGATCGAGAAGCTCCGCGCCGAAGGCAAAGTCGTCGCGATGGCGGGCGACGGCATCAACGACGCCCCTGCCCTCGCGGCGGCGGACGTCGGGATCGCGATGGGCACCGGCACGGATGTGGCGATGGAAAGTGCGGGCATCACACTCCTGCGCGGCGATCTTGGTGGAATCGTGAAAGCGATCCGCCTCAGCCGCGCCGTCATGCGGAACATTCGGCAGAATCTGTTCTTCGCCTTCGCGTACAACGCCCTCGGCATTCCGATTGCCGCCGGGTTGCTCTACCCGTTCTTCGGCCTGCTGCTCAGCCCGGTGATTGCGGGCGCCGCGATGAGCCTGAGCTCTGTTTCCGTAATCGCGAATGCGCTGCGGCTACGTTCACTGCAGCTGGACAAGTAGTCGCTTACATCGATGGGCGAAACGGCCAGCCTCTGGACGCTGTTCGTCAGCAGTTTCCTCGCTGCGACGCTCCTACCGGGCGGTTCTGAAGCGGTTTTATTCGCCGTGCTGAAGGCGCACCCGACGCTGTATTGGCCCGCGCTCGCCGCAGCGACGATCGGGAACACGCTCGGCGGCATGTCATCCTACCTGGTCGGTCGACTCATTCCGCACCGCCGCGAGCTCAAGCGCCTCGAAACAGTGCGGCGATATGGCAGCCCGATTTTGCTGCTCTCATGGGTGCCGATCGTCGGCGATGCGTTCTGCGTCGCGGCCGGATGGCTGCGGCTAAACCCATGGACGTCGACTCTGTTCATGGCCGCCGGGAAGTTCGCCCGCTACCTCGCGATCGCGTATTTCGCAGAGCCAGGCGCCCCTGCTCAACTGCCCGACTAACCAGCGCGCCAAAGATAGAAGTTGAACGAAACCCCTTCCGCGCTGACTAAACACCCTGTGAAGCAGCCGCATCGCTCGCGCCTCTTCAGCGCCACACTCTCGCTTGTGGCACTTGCGGCGTGGTTGCTTGCCTCGAATCACTGCGTGCTCGCTGGCGTGATGCCGGTCGCGAAGAAAGCCGTCGCCAGCAGCCACTGCCACGGCTCGTCCGACGCTCCCGCGTCCGAAGAGAAAGAGCGCGACTGCGATGGCTCGAAGTGCTGCAACTTGCTCTCTGCGCCGTCGCTGGCGTTTGCGAAAGACATCGTCAGCTATGACGCAGCGCTCTTCATAGCTGCTGACTACCGCGCTTTCGAACAGTGCGTCGTGGGCGGCGAATACCAGGCACCGATCGCAGAGATCGACACAGGCCCGCCGCGCGGCGACTCCTTCGCCGAGTCAGTCCTGCAGCGGAGCATTCTCGCTCACGCTCCCCCGTCGTTGGTGTAACCGACTGCGCTCTCCTGCGTTTGCAGGTGTGTGCAGTCGCGTCGTCGTGCCGTTCGCTCGTCGCGTTCGGCGTTCCCCACCCCGCTCCTGCGAGTTCCCCTTTGCTGATGAATCAATTCCACAAATTTCTGCTTCTCACCCTGCTGATGTTCAGCGGCGCAACCAGCGTTCTCGCGCAGGTAGCCGTTGAGCGTTCCAGCGCGAGGGCGCTCACGCTGGAGGACGCTTTGCGGCGGTCGCTGCGCTACAATCCTGAGATCGCAAAGCTCGATGCGACACTCGCCGATAAGCTTGGGCGCGCGATCGAGGCGGAGGTGAAGCTAAATCCTTCCTTCAAGGTCAGCGGCGGATACGTGGGCGAGGAAGCAGGCAACGGCGGCGCCTTCGAGCTGGAAGTGGAGCAGCCGCTGCGCCCGTCTGATTTCGGACTCCGCAAGACCTACGCAGCAGCGCTTCGTGCCGCGGCGAACCTGGAGCAAAAAGCTGATGTCCTGCGGATCCTGAACGAGACGGCGCTCGTCTACTACCGCGCGTGGGCGCTGCAAGAACGAGCGGCACTCCTGAGCGGCGCACGTGCGCAGGCCGATGACGTTCTGACCACCATCCAGCAACAGCTTGAGGCCGGTCAGAGCAGCGTTTCGCAGCGCAGTATCTTTGAGGCAGAGACGGCACGCTTCGCAGCTGAAATGATCGCGGTGCGCGGCGAACGTGTCGGCGCGCAGGCCGAGCTCGCCGGCGCCACCGGCATCAGTGCCCCGGAGCTGCGCCTTGTGCGCCCGGCGTTCAGAACGCCGCCGAGCGTGGAAGAATTGAGCGCATTCGCGCAGAGCCGTTCTGGCGTGCGCAGGATTGCTCTGGCCCGTCGCCTGGCGGCCGCGAAGAACCTGAGCGTCGCACGCGCTGACGCTGTTTTCCCTGAGTTCGCCCCCGGCCTCGATGCAAGCTACGCACGCCCCGAACGGGCGCTCGACTTCGGCGTAAGCATCGCCGGGCGGATCCCGATCTGGGACCGGAACGAAGGTGAGATCACACGCGCGAAAGGCGCGCTCGCTGCGGCTGAGCGCGAGCTCGAGTCGATCGACCGCGTGAGCTTCGACCGCGAGACGCGCGCGCGCCGGCAGCAGTTGCTCGACCTTCAGGCGCGTGCCGATGCGTATCGCGATCAGGTGATCCCGGCATATCGCGCCGCCTACAATGAAACGCTGGCGCAGTTCCGCGCGGGCCAGGCGAGCACGCTGCAGGTTTTTGAAGTTCAGAAGAGCCTCATCGAGGCACAGGAGAAGGCGTTCGAGTATGTCGTGGAGACGCTTACCGCGCGCACGCACCTCGAGCAGCACATCGGCGGGCGGCTCGAGGAGGTCGGCGGCAGCCGAAGGGAACAGAGATCCAGATAACTGTATGAAGCACACGTTCTTAATTCTTTTCACTGCGTTCGTCGCAGCGGTTGCTCACGCGCATGAAGGGCACGTTCACGGTCCCGGCGAAACGGAGGCCGTCCAGACCGGCCCGGTTGTGCTGAGCGACGAGGCGATCAAGAACCTGGGCGTGCAGACGGCCGAAGCGACAGTCGCACCGTTGCAGCGCACGATCGGGATGATCGGCCGCATCGAAGGCTTGCCAGAACGCCTCGCCAAGATTGCACCGCGCGCGGAAGGCCGCGTGGCGGAGATCCTGGTGAAGCTCGGCGATCGCGTCACCGCCGGGCAGCCGGTCCTGCGCTTCGAGCCGCGCACCGTCGGCAATCCTCCGGTCGTCTTGACGTCGCCGATCGCAGGCTTCGTCGTCCGCCAGGAGGCGAGCCTCGGCCAGGCCCTCAATCCCGACACCGTGCTCATGGAAGTGGCCGACTATTCCCAGGTGCTCGCGCGCGGCATGACGTTCGAGAGCCCTGATCTGTCGCTCATTAAGCCTGGTCAGAGCGCGACCGTGCGGCTCGACGTTTTCCGCGATCGCACCTTTCAGGGCAAAGTGCAGCGCCTCGATGTAGGCCTGGAGCGCGAGAGCCGCACGTTCGAAGTCTACGTGCTGCTCGAAAACCCCGAGCTGCAGTTGCGGCCGAACATGCAGGCCAGCGTATCGATCTCGATTGGCGATCCGCAGGAGGTTCTCGCGGTGCCGCAACGCGCCGTGCTCGGTGATCTTGGCAATCTCTTCGTGTTTGTGCGCGACGGGACTTCGTTCGAGCGGCGGAACGTCGTCATCGGGATGAAGTCCGGCGATCAGGTGGAGATCGTCGAAGGCGTGCTGCCGGGCGACAACGTTGTCACCGAGGGTCACTACCAGCTGCAGTTTGCGACCGGTCCGAAGAAGGAAGAGGCCGCCGCCGCAGACGAACACGGCCACAGCCACGACGAGGGTGCGAAAGGCGCGCTATCCGCCACGCATCTGCCTGGCTGGGCGTGGGGCATCGGCGGGCTCGTGCTCGGCGCACTGACGATGGCCCTGATGCGCGGCCGCAGCTCCGAAGCGGCGGCCTAACGACACCGATGTTCGACTGGATCATACGCTTCTCGCTCCGGAACCGGCTCTTCGTCGTCGCGTTCTCGGCGCTGCTGGCGGCGTATGGCGGCTACATCCTGACGAAGCTGCCGGTCGATGTTTTCCCGGATCTGAACCGCCCGACCGTCACCATCTTCAGCGAGGCCGGCGGACTGGCTCCCGAGGAAGTCGAAGCGCTCGTCACCTTCCCCATCGAGTCGGCCATGAACGGCGCAGCCAGCGTTCAGCGTGTGCGCTCCGTTTCGTCAGTTGGGTTGAGCATTGTGTTCGTCGAGTTCGGCTTCAACCAGGACATCTACATCGCTCGTCAGATCGTGACGGAGCGGCTCCAGCAAGTGAGTGAACAGCTGCCGCCGACGATCAAGCCCGTGCTGACGCCGATCAGCTCGATCATGGGCGAGATCATGCTCGTGGGCGTGACCAGCGACAATCCGGACGTGACGCCGATGGATCTGCGCACGATCGCGGATTGGCAGATTCGTCAGCGCCTCCTCTCCGTGCAGGGCATCTCGCAGATCGCGGTCATCGGCGGCGAGCTGAAGCAGTATCAGGTGCTGGTCGACCCATTTAAGCTGCGCAACTTTAACATCTCGCTGCACGACGTCGAAGAGGCGACGAAGAACGCCAACGTGAACTCCACCGGCGGGTTCATCCTGCGCCAGCATACGGAGCAACTGGTGCGCAACCTCGCACGCGTGAATGACCTTGAGGATCTACGGAAGTCGGTCATCCCGACGGAGCGGAATGGCGGCATCGCGTTGACGCTCGGACAAGTAGCCGACGTGCGACTTGGCGGCCCGTTAGCGAAACGCGGCGACGCCGGCCTCGACGGCAAAGACGCCGTCATCCTCACCGTTCAAAAGCAGCCAGGCAACGACACCGTGAAGCTCACCCGCGCGGTCGAGCGCGAGCTGCAGAACATCCAGGAGAGCCTGCCGGCAGGCGTGAAGATCCACAGCGGCATCTTCCGCCAGAGCACGTTCATCGAGAACGCGATCCGAAACGTCGAGGAGGCGCTCGCCCACGGCGCCATCCTCGTGGCGATCATCCTGTTCATCTTCCTCCTCAACTTCCGCACCACCTTCATCACGCTGACGGCGATCCCGCTCTCGATCTTGATCACCGTCCTGGTGTTCCGTTATTTCAAGATCTCAATCAACACGATGACGCTGGGCGGCCTCGCCGTGGCGATCGGCGAGCTGGTCGATGATGCGATCGTCGACGTGGAGAACGTCTTTCGGCGCCTGCGCGAGAACAAGCATCTCGCGAACCCGCGGCCAGCCTTGGAGGTCATCTACCGCGCCTCGAGTGAAGTACGAAATTCGATCGTGTTCGCCACCATCATCGTGGTGCTGGTGTTCATCCCGCTCTTCGCATTGAGCGGCATCGAAGGCCAGATCTTCGCGCCGCTCGGCATCGCCTACATCACGAGCATCATCGCTTCCCTCGTTGTGTCGCTCACGGTCACTCCGGCGCTTTGCTCATACCTGCTGCCGAAGATGAAAATGGTCGCGCACGGGAAAGACTCGTGGCTCGTCCGCGGGATCAAGAACCTGGAAGCGAAGGTGCTGGCGATCGGGTTTCGAATCTCCTCGTTCGTGCTCATCGCCGCGACTGCTCTCTTCCTCGCCGCCATCGCCACGGTTCCGTTCTTCGGACGCGAGTTTCTTCCGCCCTTCAATGAAGGCAGCCTCACGATCAATCTTTTCCTACCGGTCGGCTCCTCGTTAGCCGAATCGAATCGGATGGCGAAGCTCGCGGAGAAGCTGGTGCTGGAGGTGCCGGAGGTGAAGCAAGCCGGACGGCGGACTGGGCGGGCGGAGTTGGATGAACATGCCGAGGGCGTGCATTACAACGAAATCGACACCGAGCTGCGAGCTTCGGAGCGCGGCCGCGAAGAGATCCTGAACGACATTCGCGCCAAACTTGAGACGATTCCCGGCGTGGCGCACAGCATTGGGCAGCCGATCTCGCATCGTATTGATCACGTGCTTTCGGGCGTGCGCGCGCAGGTGGCGGTGAAGGTGTTCGGGACCGATCTTTCAGTACTGCGCGCCAAAGCCGCTGAAGTGGAAGCGTTGATGAAAGGCGTGCGCGGGATGGCCGACATCTTTACGGAGCCGCAGGTCATGATTCCGCAGGTGCACGTGCGTGTCGATCGCGATCAGGCGCAGCGCTACGGCTTAATGGCGGGCGAAGTGGCCGAGTACGCCGAGCTCGCGATGCAGGGGAAAACGGTCTCGCAGGTGCTCGAGGGGAATCGCACATTCGATGTCGTTCTCCGCCTCACCGATCAGGCACGGAATGACGTTGCGGCGATTCGCGAGATCCCCGTCGATACCAGCAGTGGCGCGGTTGTGCCGCTCGGCCAGCTCGCGCGTGTGGAGGAAGCGAAAGGGCCTAACCAGATCAATCGCGAGGATGTGCAACGCCGCATTTATGTCGCGGCGAATGTCTCGGGGCGCGATCTTGTCAGCGCGGTCAACGAGTTGCGGCAGAAGATCGGCGAGCAGGTCGAATTGCCGCCGGGCTACTACATCACCTACGGCGGCCAATTCGAAAGCCAGGCAGCGGCATCACGCCTGATCGCGTTCCTGAGCGTCTTCTCGCTCGTGGGAATGTTCGTGGTCCTCTACGCGCATTTCAAAAGCGCGACGTTCGCCGTGCAGATCATGCTCAACATCCCCATGGCGCTCATCGGCTCCATCGCGGGCATTTGGCTGATGGGTGGCACGATGTCGATCGCCACGCTCGTCGGTTTGATCACGCTCGCCGGCATCGCCGCGCGTAACGGCATCATGATGATCTCGCATTACCTCCACCTGATGAAGGAAGAGGGCGAGAAATTCACGAAAGAGATGATCGTGCGCGGCACGCAGGAGCGGCTCGTGCCGGTGCTGATGACCGCGCTGACCGCCGGGCTCGCGCTTGTTCCGCTGATCCTCGCCGCCGGCGAACCGGGTCGCGAGATTCTCCATCCGGTCGCCGTCGTCATCTTCAGCGGAATCTTCACGAGCACGCTGCTCGACTTTCTCGTCACGCCACTCGTGTTCTGGCGTTTCGGGCGACACGCCGCAGAACGTGCCGTCGCCAAAAGCAGCGCAACGCGTCTCGATAATTTCACTCCAACGCCGAGCCGGGAGCCGGTGTTGCAGCCCTGAACAACTCGGAGCTCCCCATCGTCCATCACCAGACACTTATGAAAACAACACCGATCAAAATCACCGCCTGCATCGCGCTGGCCCTTGCCGCGCTTCCGTTCTCGCCTGCGCTCGCGCATGAAGGCCACGACCACAAGCACGGCTCCACCACGGGAGAAAAGCATGGCTCAGTCGCTGACGCGTGGAAAACCGCGCAGCAGTCGCTGAAAGGCATCGAAACCGCGGCCGCGGCCAAACAGCAGCAGCCAATCCACGATGAGCAGGAAAAGCTCGCCGCTGCGCTGAAGGAGATCCAGGAGCATCACGGCGCACAAGGCGCGGACAAGACGCGGCTCGAAGGCGCGATCAAAAACGCGATCGCTGCCTCCGATAAGGTTCACGTCGCGGCCGATGCGAATGATTTCGCGAAGGTCGACTCGAGCCTCAAGACGCTGC
Source organism: uncultured Chthoniobacterales bacterium (assembly GCA_902805675.1). Taxonomy (GTDB): domain Bacteria; phylum Verrucomicrobiota; class Verrucomicrobiia; order Chthoniobacterales; family UBA10450; genus JACCTI01. Next base: position 29,495 of record CADCTA010000056.1, read on the forward strand.
AGGCGACGATGGGCTTGCTCGAGAAGCAGATCAATCCGGCGGCGAAGTAGCGTCAGCCACCACCCGAAGCTCGAGACCCGCAGGCGGGATTCTCAGGCCCCGCGCACCAGCGCGAAGACGAGCCCGACGATTCCGCTGCCGATCACGACGGGGATGACATCCCACTTCCACCGCACCATTCCGACGAACGCCACAGCCGCGACGACAACAGCGAACCAATCGATGCCGTGACCGCCGGGAAACAGAACGTGAAGCCCGAACCACACCGCGAGATTCAATACCACGCCGACCACCGCAGCGGTCACCGCGGAGAGCGCTGCGGTGAGCGCCTTGTTGCCGCGGAGTCGCTCGATGTACGGCGCGCCCATGAAGATCCAGATGAAGCAGGGCGCGAAGGTCGCCCAGGTCGTGACCAGCGCGCCGAGGGTCGCGGCGAACAGCGGTGGGAGATTACCGGGGTGATTCCATCCTCCAAGGAAGCCGACGAATTGCAGCACCATGATGAGCGGGCCGGGCGTGGATTCGGCGAGGGCGAGTCCGTCGAGCATCTGGCCCGGTGCGAGCCATTGAAACGTCTCGACGGCCTGTTGCGACACATACGGCAGCACGGCGTAGGCGCCGCCGAACGTGACAAGTGCCGCCTTGCTGAAGAACACAGCCTCGCGCCACAGCGTATGCTCTGGCCCGTAGGCTACACGTGCGAGCAGGAGTGGCGCCCACCAGACGATCAGGCCGATTGCGAACACCGAGAAGGTCCGCGCGAACGATGGACGCTGGTGCAAAGGCGCTTCGTCGTGATCGGCGAGCACGTGGCCGGTGTTGTCCGCCGGAGCACCGTGGCCGCTCGAAACGACAAACCGGTCCGGCCATACTTTGCCGCCGATGGCGCCGACCACGATGGCGCTCACGACAATCGCGGGGAATGGCACCTTGAGGAAGAAGATGGCTACGAACGCGAGGAGCGCGATCGACCACATCACTTCATTCTTCAGCGCCTTGCGCCCGATGCGGATCACCGCCGCGGCGACGATCGCCAACACAGCCGGCTTCAGCCCGTAGAAGATGGCCGCGATCCACGGCACATTGCCGTACGCGACATAAACATAGCTGAGCCCCCAAAGAATGAACATCGACGGGACGACGAACAGCGCGCCCGCCACGATGCCTCCCCACGTCCGGTGGAGGAGCCAGCCGATGTAGATCGCCAGTTGCTGCGCCTCCGGGCCGGGCAGCAGCATGCAGAAATTGAGCGCGTGCAGGAAACGAGGCTCGCTGATCCACCGTTTCTTCTCGACCAGCTCAGTGTGCATGATCGCGATCTGGCCGGTCGGTCCTCCGAAGGAGATGAATCCGAGCTTCAGCCAGAAGCGGAATGCTTCGGCGAAGGACGGCGCGCGGACGGCAGACGGAAGATCAGATTGTGGGGGCATGGCTTCGGCGAAGACTCCCCAGCGCTGCGGAGTTTGCAAGCACCGGCCGTTCCTTCACGGCGCCTCTGCGCCGCAAGAAAATCCGCGAGATCACTTTCCAGTAGCACCAACCACTCATTCCTATGAAACCATCGACCATCACCGCAGTCGCTGTAACCGCAGCGCTCAACATCGGGCTTAGCACCCTCGTTTCGGCGCATGAAGGCCATAGCCACGGCCCGAGCAGCATCGTCATCCCGGAGACGACTGAAGCTATCATCGACGAAATCAAGAAGCAGCACGCAACGCTCACCGCCACCGTCACAGGCAAAAAGCTCAAAGCGGTGCACGACCTCGCTGAGAGTATGACCGTGCTGGTGAAAGCGCTGCCGGACAAGGTGCCGGCAGACAAGAAAGGGAGCGTGCAGAGTTCCACCGATAACATTGCAAAGCTCCTCGACACGCTGCACCACGCAGCCGACGACGGAGATCAGCCGCGTTCCGGCATCGAGTTAAAGAAACTGGATGGCGCCGTCACCACCCTCGAGAAGCAACTGAAGTAGCACATGAAATATTCCTTCGAATCAGCCGTCGTGGCGATGCTTGCCAGCGTCGCCTTAATCTCTGTCACGGCACGCGCGCAACATTCGCATGGCGGGGATGGCCATGGCGCGCACGCCACAATCAAAACCGAGGTTCTGCCTAACGAGAACCATGTGGCGGGAAAGACCGCGCCGACTGTGGTTCGCCTGACCGGACCAAACGGCAACCCGGTCACGCTGGCAGATTTGCGCGAGGCGCACACCGAGAAGCTGCATCTGTTAATCGTGGATGAGAGTCTCACTGATTATCATCACGAGCATCCTGTGCCGGCCGAGAAACCGGGCGAATACCGGTTTGAGTTCACGCCGAAACACGGCGGGACTTACCACATCTGGGCTGACCTGTTGCCGGCCGCATCCGGCAAACAGGAATACTCGAAGACGCTGCTGAAAGTGCAGGGCCCAGCGGGCACGCCGCAGCACACGACCAACGCGACTGCCGAAGTAGACGGTTTCCGGTTCACGTGGACCACGGAAGATGACAAGCCATTGCGCGTCGGTGAATCAGCGCTGGTGAAGGTGCGTGTCACAGGTTCTGACGCCAAGCCGTTCAACCAGCTCGAGCCGGTGATGGGCGCATACGCGCACATGGTCGCATTCCCCACCACACTCGAGACGGTTACGCACGTTCATCCCACAGGGCCGGAGCCGACGAAGAAGACCGAACGCGGCGGGCCCGACCTAAGCTTCCACGTGGTGCCGGAGCAAGCCGGCTACCAGAAGTTCTACCTGCAAACGCAGATCGGCGGGCGTGACAAGTTCGCGGCGTTCGGCGTGGACGTGGCAGCCGGTTCGGCCTCAGCAGCGGATGCGGACGCGATGTACACCTGCCCGATGCATCCGGAAGTGCGGCAGAAAGGCCCCGGCAAATGCCCGAAGTGCGGCGGCATGGCACTCGTGCCGGAGAAGAAATCCGACAAAGAGAATGCGCACGACCATAGCCACTGACGCACCATGAAGGCTGTTACACTCGCGCTCGCGTCGGTGCTGCTCGTAGCGTCGGTCGCCCGAGCGGATTCGCCGGACCCGCAGATCGACGCAACTGTCGAAGCGTTTCACGTTGCGCTGAAGAAAGGAGAGAGCGCGGCGGTGATGGCCTTGCTCGCGCCGGACGCGCAGATCCTGGAAGGTGGCCACACGGAGTCGCGCGCCGAATACGAGAAAGGACATCTCGCGTCTGACATCGAGTTTGCGCGAGCGGTGCCAGGCACGCGCGAGAACATCGTGGTGCGCCAGGAAGGATCCGTCGCCTGGGCAACCTCCACGAGCCGGGTGACCGGGACCTTCAAAGGTCGCGAGGTAAACTCCGCAGGCGCCGAGCTGATGGTGCTCACGAAAATGCCAGACGGGTGGCGCATCCGAGCGATCCACTGGTCGAGTCACGCGCTCAAGAAGTAGAGCGCCGCGCCTACGGGCGCATGGCCCGCGAGTTCGGCTCCGGGCGTTGGCAAGCGGACGCGGATACTCCCGGCTGGCCGACATCCCGCCCGAGGACCGCGTGCCGCTCGAGCGCGCCTTGCACCGGCTCTGCCCTTCCGGCCCGCCGAGCCGAACTGAACAGGCGCATCGTCATCAACGGCCGCACGGTGGCCGACGACAAGCCTCTCAGCCGCCCAGCGGCAGTATATTGACGGGCTGCTTAGCGCATTGTTGCCGGTCGAGAACGCCATCTGCCTCGCCGCAGTGCGTGAGCGCCGCAACTTCATCGGCGACATTATCGGGCTTTCGGCGATTCTCACCGGAGTGATCGGCGCGGCTGCAGTGCCCTGGTCGCGCGGCTACTTCGGCTAGTGCGCCACGCGAACGTGCGTGGTCATCCTGAGGCGGCGAAGCGCGCCGAAGGACCTCGCGCACTCGCGGGTTATTCTAGAGCCCACTCACCAGCTGGCGCGGCGGGGTCGGCGAACCATGCGTCCGCAAACGTCATTGTGTTTGCGTGAGGTCCTTCGCCGTCTTCGCGGCTCAGGATGACCGCGTGTGGATCGCCGACGCGTGACGAGCGTGACGAGCGTGACGAGCGTGACGAGCGTGACGAGCGTGACGAGCGTGCTAGCGCAGTTCTTTCAGCAGATCTTTCCAGCGCGCCCAGGCGTCTTCACGCGCCTTTTTGTTTTCAGGTGAAGCATCCGGGGCTTCACCGGCGCGCATGAAGCCGTGGCCCGCGCCTTTGTAGAAGACCGGCTCGAACTTCTTGCCGGCGTTCTTCATCAGCTCTTCCGCCTTCGGCACGCTGGCGTTCACGCGCTCGTCGTTCTCGGCATAGAAGCCGTAGACCGGACAGTGGACGCTGGCCACCTGCGCCGGATCGTTCAAGGCGCTGCCGTAAAACGAATACGCTGCCTTCAACTTCGGGTTTACGCTCGCGAGTCCAAACGCCCATCCGCCGCCCCAGCAGAAGCCGCTCACGGCGAGCGTTCCGTTGCCGGCTCCGATCGTGGCCGCGTACTCAGCAGTCGCATTCAGGTCGGCGATCACCTGCTCCTTCGGCAGTGCGCCGATCGCCTTTCGCGCACCATCGACATCCGGGAACGTCTGGCCGCTGAGCATGTCGGGCGCGATCGCGATCGCGCCCGCCTCGGCAAGCTGGTCGCACACGCCACGCACCCAATCCGTCAGCCCAAAGATCTCGTGGATGACGATGACGACCGGCGCCTTTTCTTTCCGCTCCGGAAACACGACGAACGCCTTCACGGTGCGATCGCCGGATTTGTAATCCACCCACTCGCCGTGGCGCGGCGAATTCTCCAGCCGCGGCTTCGCCCAATCCTGCGCCGAGACGGTAGACGTCACCGCGAATGCGAGCGCCGCGATTGCCGCAAAGACCTTCATGTTGATCACGAGCGTGGCGGGCCTGCCAACACGCCGTCGTTCGCGCGGCTGCGGAAGATCATCCGGTCGAGGCTGTAGCGGCCGGGCCCGTAGAAGAACATGTACAGAAAGAGGAAGCAGTAGATCACCGCCAGTTCGCCTTTGTTGATGACGGGGTGCCAGCCGCCGGACGCGTGTGCCATAAAGTACGCGGCCGCCAGGAGGCCGCTGCAGAGAAAAGCCATCGGACGCGTCAGCAATCCGAGGGCTATGAACAGCCCACCGACAAGTTCCACCCAGCCGGCAAATACCATCTGCGGGGCAGCCGCCACCTTGCCGCCGAACATTCCGAAGACCTTCTGCGCCCCATGCGTCGCGAGCAGGAGACCGGAGATCAAACGGAGGATGCAGTAAACGGGATCGGCGAAACGAGAGAGAGCATTCATGGGGTGAGGCTGCCGAAGTGAGCCGCTGCGGTCAAGCCGCTGTCGCGGCGCCTGTTCCACCTGCATGTTCCCGTTCGCGGGTGCGGACACACGCCCCTACACTCCCTCCGATGGAGGTGCACGTCGGGTGTTCGGGTTGGTTCTATTGGCACTGGCGCGGCATCTTTTACCCGGATACGCCGCGCGCGGATCAGTGGTTCGCGCACTACAAGGCGAACTTCAACACGGTGGAGTTGAACGCGCCGTTCTACAGCTGGCCGAAGATCGCGACCGTGAAAGGGTGGCGTCGCAACGCGCCCGACACGTTTCGTTATTCCGTGAAGGTGAACCGCCTCATCACGCACGAGAAGCGGATGGTCCACACGCGTATGCTGGTCGAGGAGTTCTACAAGTTCGCGGACATTCTGGGGCCAACGCTTGGCTGTTTCCTGTTCCAGTTCCCGCCGAGCTATCGCTACACGCCGTCGCGCTTGCAAAGCATCCTGCGACAACTCGATCCGCAATATCGGAACGCGGTGGAGTTTCGGCATTCAAGTTGGTGGCGTGAATCGGTGTATCGACACTTTGAAGAACGCGGCCTGTCGTTTTGCACCGTCAGCGCACCGCGGCTGCCCGATGACTTAATCAAGACGAGCGATGTCATCTATGCGCGGCTCCACGGTCGCAGCCGCTGGTATCGGCACGATTACTCCGACGAGGAGCTCGCCGCGTGGGCAACGAAGATCGGAGAGAGCAGCGCGCGGGAAGCGTGGATCTATTTCGACAACGACCGCGACGCCTACGCGATCAAGAACGCGCACGAGCTCATCCGCCGTTTACGCGAGATGGGGCTGAACGTCGCGTAGCGCGCCTCGCGAGGTGGTGGCACTCGCCAGCCTGCGATGCACGCAGGCTACGCGGGCGCGTCGAACTTCGCGGTCGATGGCTTCGCGCTGGGCGCGTCGGCCACCTTGCGGAAATGCAGCTGCTCGACGCGGCGCCCATCGGCTTTGGTGATCGTGACCAGGTAGTTCTCGATCTGCACCTGTTCGCCTGTCTTAGGCAAGTGGCCGAGCAGCTGCGTCACGTAGCCGCCGATCGTGCTTACGTCCGAGCTCTCCAGCGCGAGGTCGGCCATGTCTTGCAGCTCGTAGAGACCGACCGCGCCTTCGACCGAGAATTCGTTCTCGTTGATCTCGTTGAATTCTTCCGGCTCGGCATCGAACTCGTCCTGGATATCGCCGACCAGCTCCTCGAGCACGTTCTCGAGCGTCACCATTCCGACAGTGCCGCCGTATTCATCTACCACTACGGCGAGGTGGGCGTGCTTCGTGAGGAACAGGTTGAGCAGCTTCTCGAGCGGCATCATTTCCGGCACGTTGAGCACGTCGCGTTTGATGCGCAGCAAATCGGGAGCCGGGTCGCGCATCATCGGGACCAGCTCCTTGATGTGCACGAGACCGATCGTGTTATCGAGGTGGCCGCGGCACAGCGGAAATCTTGTATGGCGGGAGGCGAGCGCCTTACGCACGTTGTCTTCGAAGCTTTCTTCCAAGTCCAGTGACACGACCTCGCCGCGCGGGGTCATGATGTCGCGCACGACTCGGCGGCGCATGTCGAGCGCGTTGACGAGGATATCGCGGCCGAGCGTTGAGACCTCGTCGGACTTCTCACTTTCATCGAGGATCACGCGCAGCTCTTCCTCGCTGTGCGAAAGCTCGCCTTCAGCCACAGGTTCGAGCCGGAAAATGTGCTTCAGCACCCAGTTCGATGAGGCGTTCAGGAACCAGATCGCCGGCCGGAAGAGGCCATAAAAGAAGCGCAGCGGCGCGCTCACCCACAGCGTCGACGGGAGCGGCTTCCGGATCGCGAGAATCTTCGGCGCCTGCTCACCAAGCACGATGTGCAGGAAGGTGATGATGGAAAATGCGAACGCGAACGAAACTGAGGAGATCACCAGCGGAGACGTGATATTCGCCAGCCCGAAGAGCGGCTGCAGCATCTGGGCAAGGAAGGGCTCCCCTACCCAACCGAGCGCGAGGCTCGCCAGCGTGATCCCCAGCTGACATGCCGATAAATACGCGTCGAGATTGCCGGTGACGTGTCGCGCAGCAAGCGCGCTCTTGTGACCCTCGGCAACAAGTGCGTCGAGTTGACTGGTGCGCACTTTGACGAGCGCGAATTCGGCCGCGACGAAGAAGCCGTTCAGCGCGACCAGCAGAGCGATGACGCCGAGCTTGGTGAAAATGACGCCGCCGCTATCCCACTCGTGCGCGATGTTGCCAGCGGCCAGCGGCCACCAGGTTGCGGCGAAAATGAATGAAATGCTCACAAAGCGGATGCGCACCTTCGCACCCGAAACCCGCCCCGAATACCTACGGGGTTACCAGCTCGACTTGGTGACACCAGGAATCAACCCGGCGGAAGCGAGCTCGCGGAAAACGAGGCGCGAAATCTTGAAGCGCCGGATGAACGCGCGACGACGGCCGCTCACTTCGCAGCGGTTCACGACGCGTGAGGGGCTCGCGTTGCGGGGCAGCTGCGACAGGGCGGCGTAGTCCTTGTTCTTTTTCAGCTCCGCACGCAGCGCAGCATACTTCTTCACGGTCGCGCGCTTGCGTTCGTTGCGGTTAATCCAGGAAGTCTTCGCCATAAAGAAGGCGGAAAGTAGCGGGGCGTTCTGAATTTGCAACCGCTTTTCCGTTTCGGGCGATTCAACCTTGGACGCTGCTGAAGTTAGCGACAAACCTGCCCAATGTTCCCGCTCTACACGAAGAAATTCCCCGATAACGCCGTCGACCTCGCGGTGCTGCTCAACGACAGCGTCAAGCGCGTGTTCTCAAACGCGGCGAACCCGGTCGTCATTCGCGACAAGGCATACCCCGATCTTTCGGAAATCCGCATCACCTTGGACGACGCGGAACTCAGATCCGACCCACCGCGGCCGCCCATGGCGAAAGGCAAGACTTCCGCCGGCCTGCGGGTCGACGATCTCCACATCAATGCGGCTAGGCTGATGCTCGGGCCCGCGACCGCGGATCTCCGCCTCGGCGCACGTGACGTGTGTCTGGGTCAGGCGAAAGACTCGAACGGCGAAGCGATGCTGATGTTGCAGAGCGCAGCCGATGGCGTGGTGGAGATTACCGCGGCGACGAAGGACATCGAAGCGGCGATCGCTGCGGTCGCGAAAAGCGAAGCCGGCAAGCACGGCGTCACGATTGACCAGGTCCGGCTGACGGTGAAGCCGCGGGGCGCGAGAAGCGTAGACGGCGAGGTGCAGTTGCGAGCGAAGAAGCTGTTCTTTAGCACGGTAATCACTATCTCCGCAAAGCTGGACCTCGACGAGCAGCTGAACGCGACCGTCTCAGGACTAAAGTGTCACGGCGAGGGCGCGATCGGAGCGATGGGCTGCGGTTTTCTGGAGCCGCACCTCAACGCGCTGAATGGCCGGAGTTTTCCGCTGATGGCGCTGCCGCTCGGTGAAGTGCGCCTGCGCGACGTGCGGATCGCCGCGACTGACAAGGTGACCGTTAGTGCCGAGTTCGGGGCGTAGGCGACGCGCCGATTCCAAAGCGCCGGAAGACCGGCGCACTCCAAGACGCTGTCGCGACAAAGCGCGCATCATCCGGCGCTTGCGTTTTGGAGTGCGCCGGTGTTCCGGCGCTTTTGCGAGGGTGTCTGCCTGAGCGCTCGGGGCCGCAGGACGCAACCCCGTAAACAGCGATTCCGTCGAGCACGCCAACGGCGTACTGACGGAATCGAGAAACAACTGACCGGGCCAGCCCGGGCTGTGAGACCTACCTTAGCTCTGCTTCTTTTCGGTCTTCTGCTCCTGCTGGTGCGCAGACTTCCAGGAGGCGTACTGCTCCTTGTTCAGGATGCTTTGCGCTTCCTTGTCCATCTTCGCCATGGTGGCTTCGTTGGCGCCGCCCTTGTGGCACTCAGCGGCGAGCGCGTCCATTTTCGACTTCTGCTCGGTGGTGAGGTTCAGATTCGCGTAGCTCGCGCAGGCCATTTTGCCGTCATTGCTCGCCGTCATCCCGGCGCAATGACCCTTATCCCCGGCGAAAGCGGACGTGGCTGCAAACGCACCGACCGCGACAATAGCTAAAGCTTTAAATTTCATCATGCTGGCTGAGACAAGCTGCGGCCGCCAGCTGTTCAAAATAGCCGGCGGGCGTCACTTCACGGTCGCGACGACTTTCCTCAGCAGTTCCTTGCCGCCGGCGTCGACGACGCTGCCGTGTCCAACGATTACGCGATCGAAATCCCACGCCAGGATGTCGTCCATCGAGCGGTGGAACGCCTGCTTATCGCGGATCATCGACCGAAAGACGAGGCTCATGCCGACAAGACCGTCCAGGCGCAACACCCAACGCGCGACCAGTTTCGTCCACCACGTCGCGTTCTCCGGGAAATTGAAGAGCACATCGCCGACAACAAGCGTGCGGGACGGGCGATGAAACAGGACATGCTCCTGCACGCCCGGCATACCGTCGATGCGCCGAAGCTCGACTTCGCTGGCCCATTCCTCCGGTGCTTTTTCCATCGCCACTGCGCGCAAATGGTCGCGATGCGGAAACGGCTCCGGCACGAGATACGTCACTTCCGGAAACGCGGCGCGCCCTTCTGCTGCGCAGGAATCGTGGAACCGGGTGGCATCGAGCAGCCAGGCGGGCTCGCCTTTTGCTCGAATCCTCGCCACCGCCTCCGGACTGAATGGCGCCGTCGAGTGGATGATGAGCTTGCCGCTCGCCAGACGGATGACCACGACATTGCGCCCAATCTGCAGCCCAAGCAGGCGCAGCGGAAAACGCAGCAGCCAGAGGTTATCGGCGAGCAGCTCCACCGTTTGGCCTTAGTCCGCCGCGAAGTTCAGTGAGCCGTTCGGCGCGTCGACGCGAATGGTTTGCCCCTCGCGGAACTTACCCTCGAGGATATCCATACTGAGCGGATCGAGCAGCTCGCGCTGGATCGCACGCTTCAACGGCCGCGCGCCATACACTGGATCGTAGCCTTCCTGCGCGATCCGCGCCTTTGCCGCTTCGCTGAGCTCAATGTGGATCTTCTGCTTCTCCAACCGTTGGGTGAGCCGGCGAAGCTGAATCTCGACGATCTTCTTCAGCTCCTCCTCGACAAGCCGATCGAAGATGATGATCTCATCCACGCGATTCAGGAACTCGGGCCGGAAGTGCTGCCGTAACGAATCCATCACCAGCGGCGCATGTTTCTCGCGGCTCCATTCGTCGGTGATGAACTGTGAGCCGATGTTCGAAGTCATGATGATGACGGTGTTCTTGAAGTCGACGGTCCTCCCCTGTCCATCCGTGATACGGCCGTCGTCCAGAACTTGGAGCAGCACGTTGAACACGTCTGAGTGCGCCTTCTCGATCTCGTCGAACAGGATCACCGAGTACGGCTTCCGCCGCACGGCTTCGCTCAGCTGCCCGCCTTCGTCGTAGCCGACATAGCCAGGAGGCGCACCGATCAAGCGCGAGACGGTGTGCTTCTCCATGTATTCGCTCATGTCGATGCGGACCATCGCGTTCTCGTCGTCGAAGAGGAACTCAGCCAGCGCGCGTGAGAGCTCTGTTTTACCAACACCCGTTGGCCCGAGGAAAATGAACGAGCCGATCGGCTTGTTCTCATCCTGCAAGCCGGCACGTGCGCGGCGCACCGCGTTAGCCACAGCCTTGATGGCTTCGTCCTGGCCGATCACGCGCTGATGCAGATGCTCCTCGAGACGCAGGAGCTTCTGCCGCTCGCCTTCCTGCAGCCGTGACACCGGAATGTGCGTCCAGTTTGAGACCACCTCCGCGATGTCTTCCTCCGTCACCTCTTCCTTGAGCATCTGGCCGTTTTGCTGCATCTCGCCGAGCTTCACGTTGTGCTCCTCGAGCTGGCGCGTGATCTCGGGCATGCGGCCGTATTGGATCTCGCTCGCCTTTGCCAATTCGCCGCGACGCTGCGCCTGCTCAAGCTGCGTGCGCAGTGACTCCAGCTCCTCCTGCAGCTTCCGCGCTTTGTCGATCTCACCCTTCTCGTTCTGCCACTGTGCCTTGAGCTGCGCGCTTTGCTCTTTCAGATCTCCGAGCTCTTTTTCGAGCTTCGCCAGCCGTTCTTTGCTCGCCGGATCTTTTTCTTTCTTCAGCGCCTGCCGCTCCATCTCGCGCTGCATCACTTCCCGCTCGATGACGTCGATCTCCGTCGGCATTGAGTCGAGCTCGATCTTCAAGCGCGAACCCGCTTCGTCGACCAGATCGACAGCCTTGTCAGGCAGGAAGCGATCGCTGATGTACCGGTGCGAGAGCACTGCCGCGGCCACGAGCGCTGCATCCTGAATGCGCACGCCGTGATGGACTTCGTAGCGTTCCTTCAAGCCGCGCAGAATCGCGATCGTGTCTTCGACCGTCGGCTCGTTCACCATCACCGGCTGGAACCGCCGCTCGAGCGCCGCGTCTTTTTCGATGTACTTGCGGTACTCGTTCAGAGTCGTCGCGCCGACCGTCCGCAATTCGCCGCGCGCCAGCTGCGGCTTGAGCATGTTGGAGGCGTCGACGGACCCTTCGGCCGCGCCGGCGCCGACGATGGTGTGCAACTCGTCGATAAAGAGAATGATCTCACCCTGCGAGTCGGTGACCTCCTTAAGGAACGCCTTCAGCCGGTCCTCGAACTCGCCGCGAAACTTCGCGCCCGCGACCATCGAAGCGATGTCCATCGCGATCAGCTTCTTCTTCTTCAACGACTCGGGCACATCGCCGCTGATGATCCGGCGTGCGAGGCCTTCCACGATCGCAGTCTTGCCAACACCGGGCTCGCCGATGAGCACTGGATTGTTCTTCGTGCGCCGCGAAAGCACCTGCATGACGCGGCGGATCTCGTTGTCGCGTCCGATCACTGGGTCAATCTTTCCGCGCCGAGCCTGCTCGGTTAGATCGCGCCCATACTTCTCGAGCGTCTGGTATTTGCCCTCGGGATTCTGGTCGGTCACGCGCTGGGAGCCTCGCACCTGCTGCAGCGCCTGCATCAACTTGTCACGCGTTACACCCTGTGACTTCAGCACCCGCGCGGCGCCGTTATCCGCGTCGCTGAGCGCGAGCAGGTAATGCTCCGCGCTCAAAAATTCGTCCTTCAGCTTTGCCATCTCGCGCTCACCTGCATCGAGCGTGCTGCGCAGCTCGTTGCCGAGCCGGAGATCCGTGCTGCCGTGCACCTTGGGCCGTCGGCTTAGCTCCTGGTCGAGACTCGTGCGCAACGGTGCGGGCGCGACGCCGAGCTTCTCCAGCAGAGGTCGAGTGACGCCTTCCGTCTGGTCCAGCAGCGCCATCAGGAAGTGTTCGTTCGCGATTTCCTGATGGTTGTACTGGCCGGCAACCTCCTGCGCCGCCTGCAGCGCCTCCTGCATTTTCTGAGTAAACTTATCGACTCGCATAGCTTCCTTTCAGGAGACAAATCGGCCCTCGCTCGCGTTCAAGTTCTCGCGTAAACCGAGAAATGGCAGTCGCGTCACGTCACAACGGCACAGACTGCGGCTCTGCAGCGCTTCGGGTGAGGAGTCTCGTCTCGCTCCTAAAGCCCGCGAAGCCGCCGCTCGTCCCGGTCCGCGGTGGAGCAGCAACCCCGAGATTCCGCTGCGGGTGCAATGGCGGGAGCTTGTCGACCGCGCGATGACGAAAGCCGGGTTCCGGCTCGACGTTCGCGGCAACGGCCCTGCCGCACCTATGAGCCTTTCGCGCCCCGGGGCCGAGATACCTTCGGCTAGCTTTGCGCTTCCGAAAGGCTCGGTGGCGGCATCCACTCGACGAGACGACACGCTCCCGCTACAAAGAGCCGGTGACCACGGAACAACCGGAGCCGCTCTGGCGCGAAGTGGTGGGCGACACCGAGCCGTGGCGGCGCGGGCGGCTATTCCTGGCCCTGCTGGCGATCTGGACGTTTGCTTCGCATCTCCTGCTCATCGGTAGCCAGATCCTGGTGGGCAGACTCGACGTCCTGCTCGCGGCGGCGATCGGGGCGCTTGTTTGGTGGCTGCTGTTCTACTTCATCTGGATTGGCGTGCACTGGGTTCGCTGGCTCAGCGCCGGCTTGTCTGGCCTAACCGCCTTTGCAAACCTGATCTGGGGCATTGTCTATGGTAACCCGGTTCGCCTCGTTGACGGCTTGATCGCGCTTCCGCTGGCCGCCTATCTGGGGTTGGCACCATCCGTCTACTTCTTCGCCAAACGGCAGAAGGAGACGGTGCGATGGAAGGAGTCGCTCATCGTCGGCGCCGTGTTCGCGCTGCTGCTGCTCAGCTTCGGCGCTGGTCTCGTCACTCTCGCTACCTACAAGACCCAGCTGGAATTCCGCGCCCGCGCCTTTGCCGATCGCGCGTTCCGGCAGGTGTTTGTTGATGGCGACGAGGAGTTCCTGAAGAAACACGCGACGGCTCGGCTGATGCAGGAAGCAGGACGGGACCGGCTGAGCTGGTTCATGACGGACCGCTATCTGCGCGTCGGCATGGCGCGTGATCTCAGGCCGGCGCGCGGTCGCTTGCACTTTTGGTTTCGCTTTCCGGCAACCGTCGGCTCCGAAGGGCGAATGAGCGCGTATGCAAACAGCGAGCACGGGCCCGTCAGGTTCGACGCTCGCATCGGCGGGGCCCGCGGCGAGTGGCAGATCGACTCAATCTGGTGGCGCTACGTCGATCCTGCAGCTGTTCCGCCGGAGTGACGCGGCTGTAAGGCGCGGCTGCCCGCAGCGAGCCCTGCGTCACGAACCTGAACGACAATGCTCCTGCTGTTGTGAGCGGCGCGTAGGTCGTGCAGCCTGTGCGTGACAGTGCAGGCGACCGGCCACGCTGTGTTCGTAGCGCTCCTCACCATGATCATCGTGTTTCACAAGCCCTTCGGCGTGCTGTCGCAGTTCACGCCAGACGGCTCGAAGCACCGCACGCTGGCCGACTTCGGTTTTCCAGAAGGCGTTTACCCGATCGGGCGGCTGGACGCCGAAAGCGAAGGGCTCTTGCTCCTGA
>CADCTA010000057.1 GCA_902805675.1 uncultured Chthoniobacterales bacterium
GCCACCACGAACGACATCATCGGCGGCAACTCGGGCTCGCCTGTAATCGCGAAGGACGGATCGGTGCTCGGCGCCGCGTTCGACGGCAACATTCATTCGCTCGGCGGCTCCTACGGCTTCGATCAGCGGATGAATCGCACCGTCGTTGTTTCAAGCGCTGCGGTGCAGGAAGCGCTCGAAAAGATCTACGTCGCGCCGGCGTTGAACAAAGAACTGAACAGCTCGCCGCCGACCGACAAACGGTAACGCTTGCGGGTAGCGGCCCGCGGTAGGGATGCCGCGCTGCGGCGTCCGAGACGCGTGGCTACAGTTGTTGCGTCCGCACGACTGTTACCCGCCGCAACACGCACAGGACAGCGCAGCGCGCTGTCCCTACCTCACAGGCGCACCGGCACGCCCGACTGGTGCCGGATGTCCTCCGCAGCGGCGGCGTAGACGGCGTCCTCAGCAATGTTCGTCGCGTGGTCGCCAACTCGCTCGAGATGCCGCGCGATGAACATCAGGTTCAAATACCCGCGCAGCTGATCCGGATCTTCCGCCATGCGCTGGATGAGCCGCTTGCTCGCGTTGGCGTTCATCTCATCGACGGTCTTGTCGCGCGGCTTCAGCGTCAGCGCGAGCTGCACATCCTCGCGGATGTAGGCATCGACGCTGTCCTTGAACATCGCCATGGCGAGCTTGTGCATTGGCGCGACGAATTCGATCTCCGCCAGCGCCGGATGCTTGTTTAGCTTGCGAGCCTTGCGCGCGATGTTCACCGCCTGGTCAGCCATCCGCTCCAGGTTCCCGCTCAACTTCATCGCGGAGACGACGCGGCGCAGATCGGACGCCACCGGCTGGAAGCGCAGCAGCAGATCGACGCCATCCTTGTCGACCTGCTTCTCGAGTTGATCGATCTCTTCGTCGTCCGCGATGGCGACGACACACAGCTCGTCGTCTCGCTCGAGCAACCCTGCGACCGCGCGGTCAAGGCTGCGCTCCGTCAGGCTCGACATCATGAGCACGTTGTTGCGCAACGAGCTGAGCGCTTCGTCGAACGTTCCGAGGATATGATTGCTTGCGATCATGAAGTTGTGTTTACGGCCACGGATTGACACGGATGAAACACGGAGCCGGAGAATCTGTTCTTCTGAGTCCGTGAAAATCCCTGTTCATCCGTGGCTAAAATGCTTTCGCAGGTGAATCAACCGAACCGGCCGGTGGTGTAATCGTCCGTCTGCTTCTGCGACGGGTTGGGTGTCATTCTGAGCGCAGCGAAGAATCTCGAGCTGGCTGCCTGTTTGCTGCAATACGCGGGTCGAACGCAGTGCGTGCGGCCGTGCGCGAGGTCCTTCGTCGTCTTCGCGACTCAGGATGACCGCGGTGGGAGTTGATTGCGCGAGGTGCATCTGATCAGCCGAACCGGCCGGTGATGTAATCTTCCGTCTGCTTCTGCGAGGGGTTGGAGAAAATCTTCCGCGTATCGGCGAACTCGATCAGCCGACCGAGGTAGAAGAACGCAGTGTTGTCGGACACGCGGCCAGCCTGCTGCATGTTATGCGTCACGATTACGATCGTGTAGTGCTGCTTCAGGTGATGGATCAGCTCCTCGACTTTCGCGGTGGCGATCGGATCGAGCGCGGAGCACGGCTCATCCATGAGGATGATCTCCGGCTCGACCGCGAGCGCGCGGGCGATGCAGAGACGCTGCTGCTGGCCGCCAGAGAGTCCGTAGCCGCTCACATTCAGCCGGTCCTTTACTTCATCCCACAACGCGGAGGCGCGGAGGCTTTTCTCGACCGCCTCGTCGATGAGCGAGCGCTTGGTCACGCCGGCGATGCGCAAGCCGTAGGCGATGTTGTCGTAGATCGATTTCGGGAATGGGTTCGACTTCTGGAACACCATCCCGACGCGGCGGCGCAGCTCGACGACGTCCAGGCCGGGCGTATTGATGTCGGTGCCTTGAATGCGAATCGCGCCCTGAGTGATCGCAGCGCCGTCGACCAGGTCGTTCATGCGGTTGATGCAGCGCAGGAGCGTCGTCTTACCGCAGCCGGACGGACCGATAAACGCAGTGACCGCTTTCGGCGGCACATTCAACGTGACGTCATGCAGCACGGTGTTCGTGCCGTAGGCGAACTTCACACGATCGATCTCGATCATGGCGGTGTCGTTCTGCTGCGCCGGCAGCTGCGCAGCATCGCGCGTGGGGGATTTTGAAACGGCTTGAGGCATTTCCAGTAGACTCACCATGATAAGCGACTCCTCGATTTTTCTCTCAACACAATTGACGTCAGCGCGATCAACATGACCAGCGCGAGGAAGACGAACGCCGCGCCGTATTGCACGCGTTCGGTGTATTCGTTCTGCGGGATCTTCGAGCTGACGACGTAGATGTGGTACGGCAGGGCCATCACGCCCTGAAAAACGAAATCGCTCGCGCGGCTGACCTGCCACGGCATCTCATCGCGCATCGCGTAAGCGGCCGTGAACATGATCGGCGCCGTCTCGCCTGCCACGCGGGCGATGCCGAGGATCGAGGACGTAAGGATGCCGGGTAGCGCGTACGGCAGCACGTTCTTCCGGATCGTCTGCCACTTCGTCGCGCCGAGCGCGAGGGAGCCTTCGCGCAGGCCTTGCGGCACCGCGCGGAGCGACTCCTCACTCGCGGTGATGATCGCCGGCAAGATCATGAGGCCGAGCGTGAACCAGCCCGCGAGTAGCGAGACGTTCCAGCCGAAGAAGATCACAAACAGCCCGAAGCCGAAGAGGCCGAAGACGATGGAGGGCACACCCGCGAGGTTCAGAATCGCGATGCGCACGAGCTTAATGAAACGGCCGTTGCGGCTGTACTCGCTGAGATAGATGGCGCTACTGATCCCAACGAAGAGCGCGAGCACCATCGAGCCGACGACGAGCAAAGCGGTGCCGACGATGCAGGGCCAGATGCCGCCGGCGGAGTAGGCGACGGTAGTTGGATCGACTGCCGGTTCTCCGTGCGTCTCCTTCCAAGCGCGGAAATCCGTGTCGCCCAGCGTCATCTTCTGACCCTCGTGTTCGAAGACGTAGAGCGTCTGCGGTCGATCGAAGAGGAACGTCGTGTTCACGAACGGTGCCGTCGTCGTGAAGACGGTCCGCGCGCCTTTGATGCCGATGTCGAGGAAGATGTAAGTCGCGAACGCGAGCACGATGTACGTGGCAATGCGGAATGCCCAGAAGGCGATGCGCTCGATGATGCGCGAGCGGCGGAGATGTGGACGGACGCTAGTCATTTCAGCGGCAAGAAGGTTAACCGCAGAGGCGCAGAGAGCGCGGAGTATGGATGTGAATGGTTTGCATCGCTGCGTTCTCTGCGCCTCTGCGGTTAATCACCCGATGCTCATCCGGTAACGCGCCACCAGCTTCTGCGCGAAGTAGTTGATCAGGAGCGTGATCGTGAACAGCACCAGCCCGACCATGAAAAGCGCGCGATAATGGATGCTGCCGCGCACCACTTCGCCCATCTCCTGCGCGATGATGCCGGTCATGGTGTGCACCGGCTGGAAGAATGCGCCCAGCCCCTGCGTGAAATCCGGGATATCGATGCGATTACCGGCGCAAAGCAGCACCACCATCGTCTCGCCGATCACGCGCCCGAGGCCGAGCAGGATCGCGGATACGATGCCGGAGAGCGATGCCGGCACGAGCACGCGAGCGATCGTCTGCAGGCGGTTCGCGCCGAGCGCGTAGGAAGCTTCCTTGAAGCCGCGCGGCACATTGCGCAGCGCATCTTCCGCCAGCGTGAAGATCGTCGGCACCGCCATCAACGCGAGCAGCAGGCCCGCCGTAAAAACATTCAGCCGCTCACTGATAGGAAAAAACGAAACCCAGCTGAACATCGGCAGCTCGGAAATCGCGCGCACCGCGGTGCCCACGACCGCGATGCCGAAAAAACCGAGCACGACAGACGGGATCGCAGAGATGAACTCGATGTATGGCTTAATGATCCGCTTCTCGTGACGTGACGCGATCTCGCTCACGTAAACGGCGGAAGCGACACCGAGCGGCACCGCGAAAAACAGCGCCACGAGCGAGACCATGATCGAGCCCACCAGCAGCGGTCGAATGCCGTACCAATCCTGCCAGAAACTCGCTGTGATCCAGTCATGACCGAACAGGAACGCGCTGATCGCGCGGTACCAGGGCACCGGCGTGTCTGGTGACCAGGCGCGCAACTTCTCGCCCGCGGCCGGTAGCTGCGCGACGTAATCTCGCGCGCGCTGCTTCCATTTGTCGAAGGTCTGCTGCAGCTTCGCTTCCGGTAACGGTGGCGCGGTAGAAAGCAGCTGGTCGACGCCGGTCGACACGCCCGACACCGCTTGGTCGTACTGCTGAGTACCCGCGCGTAACACCGCCAGCGCAGCATCACGTTCTACCGGTGGAGCTCCGGCTGTTGCCCCGGCTTCGGCTTGAGCGAACAGCTGTTCCTTAAGCGCGCTCGCTTGCTCCGAGAGATCAGAGACCAGACCATTCAACGGCTCCGAAGTGTCGCTAAAGGCGGTCGCAAACTCGTCGAAAGTCGCCAACGAAGCGTTCGCCTGCTCGGGCGCGACGCCCTCGATTTGCATCTTCTGGAATTGGCGCAGCCGCAGGTCGTTTAGCGCTCGGGTCAGCTCAGAGTGCTTCTCTGCTTCTACGCGAATGAAGTCGACGTACTCGAGCCCGGCCGACCGGTAGAGGCGCAGGTTGTTCAGGTTCTGCCCGAAGAACCCGAAGCCTTCGCGAAAGAGGAAAACGGTGATTAGCGCGAGGACCAGCAGCGCGACGAGTGCGTTGCCGCCGAAGAATGCCTTGATCGCCTGCTCGGCGCCCGACGTGGAGACGAGCGAGCGCGTCCGCGGCGGCACCATGGGCGGCGATTCGGCGAGCACAGGCATGGGAGAGAACCTTCGCCGGTAGCTGCGAAGCCGGGCAACGCCCGAAATGTGACGATTATGTGACGGCGGGCCGAACGACACGACACGCCGCGCAGCCGAACTGCGGCGTGAATCGCTCGGTCAAGGATGTAGACGGACGCGCGCCCGCAATCACAACGCTGAGCAAAAGCGGCGGAATACCGCCGCACTCCAAGACGCTGCCGCGACAGTCAGAGCGTTGTTCGACGCGTGAGCGTTTTGGAGTGCGGCGGTGTTCCGCCGCTTTCGCACGCGATTCCGCCGCCGCCCGTGTAAACGTCTATGTGACGGCGCGCGCGTCGAAGGGCAGCCGCGGCTGCGGTTCCTCGGGACCCGCGATCGGGAGGAACACGCTCACTGTGGTGCCGCGGCCAAGCTCGCTTTGCGCGCCGACTGTGCCGCCGTGCAGCAGCACGATGTGCTTTACGATCGAGAGACCGAGGCCGGTGCCGCCGAGTTCGCGGCTCCGCGCTTTATCGGCGCGATAGAATCGCTCGAAAATCCGCGGCACATCCGCTTCGCGAATCCCGATGCCTTCATCGGTGACGCTGATGTGAACGGCGTCGCCTTCGACCTGCGCGCGCACGGTGATGGTGCCGCCGCGCTTCGAATACTTCACCGCGTTATCGAGCAGGTTATACACGATTTCCTGCAGCCGGCCTTCATCCGCGCACAACAGCGGCATGTCAGCCTGGATGTCTGGATCGAAGCGCAGCTGCTTCGCTTTCAGGCGCGATTGCCAGTCGGTCAGCGTCGCGTCGAGGAACTCGCCCAGATCGACTTCGCTCACATCGAGCTCGATCTCGGGAGACTCGAGCCGCGCGAGGCTGAGCACATCCTCGACGAGCGCGTTGAGCCGGTCCGAATGCCGCTCCATGATCTCGAGGATCCGGAGCAATTCGCCCGGCGGCTGCTGCGGATCGTCGAGCAGCGTCTCGAGATAGCCGCGGAAGATCGAGAGCGGCGTGCGCAGCTCGTGCGACACATTCGCCACGAAGTCGCGCCGCATCTCCTCCACCTGCCGCAACTGCGTCACATCGCGGAACAACACGACCGCGCCGCGCATCTGGGGCGAGTTTTCGCCCAGCGGCACCGCGCTCACTTCGAGCTCGCGCCCTTCGCTCGGGCCGCGCGACATCTGGATCGATTCGCTCCGCGGCTCGTCCGCCTCGATCGCGTCGTGCACCAGGCGATCGATCGTGGCGTGGCCGATCACCTCGACGAGCGCAGTGCCGGGCGACGCGCCGTTCACGCCGAAGATGCGGCCGAACTCGCGATTGATCATCCGGATGCGCCGCCGTTCGTCGACGACGACAAGCCCATCCAGCATCGCGCCGAACACCGCCTGCACGCTGAACTCGCTCTCGTGCACGCGATGCTCGAGATCGTGCAGGCGATCGGCGATCGTCTCGAGGGAGCGACCGATGGCGGTGGCGCGCAGGTTGCCGGTCATCAAGAACTTCCGCGGTGCGCGCTTGCCGGCCAGCGCGCTCAGGAGTTCATCGACTTCGCGCCACGGATCGATCCAACGCCGCCACACGTAGATCGCGGCGAATGCCGCCGAGATGACGATGACTGCGAGGAGCACCCACGCCATAGGTCAGCTCTCGAGCAAACGATACCCGAAGCCGCGCACCGTCTCGATCGCGTCGGCGGCTTTGCCGAGCTTCTTCCGGAGGCGCCGGACGTGCGTGTCGACCGTGCGCGTGTCGATCAGGCTCTCGTAGCCCCACACTTCGTTGAGCAGACGATCGCGCGATTGGACGCGGCCGCGGCGCAGCATCAGCATGCTCAGCAGCTTATATTCGACTGTCGTCAGACGCACAGCTTTCCCGTCGACCGTGACGTGATGGCGGGCCGGGTCGACCGTGATCGGGCCGAGCGTCATCTTCTCGTCCGGCGCGCCTTCGCCCTTCCCGCGCCGCATGATGGCCTTGATGCGCAGCACGATCTCGCGCGGGCTAAACGGCTTCGTCACGTAGTCATCGGCGCCAAATTCGAGGCCGACGATGCGGTCCACCTCCTCCGCCTTCGCCGTCAGCATGATGATCGGGATATGCCGGGTGGCGCCGTCGTTTTTCAGCACCTTGCAGACTTCGAGGCCGGGCATCTTCGGCAGCATCAGGTCGAGAATGATGAGCGCCGGAAGCTCTTCGCGCGCTTTCTTCAATCCCGCAGCGCCATCCGCCGCGGTCGAGACGACGAAGCCGCCGGCCTTCTTCAGGTTGAGCGTGAGCATGTCGACGACGTCCTGTTCGTCCTCGACGATGAGGATTTTATTGCTCGGCGTCGTTGAATTCATGCGCTACTTGGAATCGTGTGCGCTGAGCGCCGCGGATGAAAGCGACGATGGAGTGACAAACGGCGCGTTCATGCGGCGTTCCTAGCATTATCTCATGCGTCAATATCACAATCTCCTGCGCCTCGTGCTGGAGAACGGCACGCCCCGCAGCGACCGCACCGGCACCGGCACCCTCTCGGTCTTCGGGGCGCAGGCGCGTTTCGATCTGCGGGAAAGCTTTCCGCTGCTCACGACGAAGAAGCTGCACCTGAAATCGATCATCCACGAGCTGCTCTGGTTTCTCAGCGGCAGCACCAATGTCAATTATCTGCGCGAGAAGGGCGTCACCATCTGGGACGAGTGGGCGGATGACAATGGCGACCTTGGGCGCGTCTACGGCGCGCAGTGGACGGACTGGCGTGGCGCAAACGGCGAGCGCATCGATCAGATCGATGAGGTAATCGCGCAGATCCGCAGGAACCCGGACAGCCGCCGCCTCATCGTCAGCGCGTGGAATCCGGCCGAGATCGCGGGCATGGCGTTGCCGCCGTGTCACGTGCTCTTCCAGTTCTACGTGAACGAGGGCGAGCTGAGCTGCCAGCTTTACCAACGCAGCGCCGATCTCTTCCTTGGCGTGCCGTTCAACGTCGCATCGTATGCGCTGCTCACGATGATGATCGCGCAGGTCTGCGATCTCAGGCCGGGCGAATTCATCCACACGTTCGGCGATCTGCACTTGTACTCGAACCATCTCGAGCAGGCGCGCGAGCAGCTCACGCGCAGCTTTCGTCCGCTCCCGCGCATGCAGCTCAACCAGGACGTGAAGCAGATTCGCGACTTCCGCTTTGAGGATTTCGGGCTCGTCGGCTACGACCCGCACCCTGCGATCCGCGCGCCGATTGCGGTTTAGGTGCGCGAGCGACGTGAGTGCTGCCCTCGCGAGCGCCGGCGACTGTCCCAGCTGCGGCGAGTCGCCATGGCTGCGTACTGCAGCCGTTGCGGCGAGAAGCGGGTGGACCGCGAATAATTGGAAGCACGCCACCTCGCCGCCGAAACGTTCTCGGAGATCGTGAACGTGAGCATTCAAAACTTTGGCAGACGCTTCGGCTGCTGCTGGCAAAGCCCGGGCAGCTCACGACCGAGTACTGGAGCGTCCTCCGGAAGGGCTAGATCGGGCCGGTGAAGCTTTACGCTCATCATCTTCGCGCTTTCGCCTATCCGTTGTTCGTGGCCCTCGCGCTGAAGCTCCTGTTCGGTCGCCGCGCCCTCTACTTTGCCGAGCATCTGATCTTCGCCCTGCACGTCCTGGCCCGCGTGTTCCTGTCGTTCGTTGTCCTCTGGCCCGTGTATTTTCTCTTCGGCGCGCGGGGCGAGGGCGCGATCACTCAGTTTACTGCCGCTTACTTCGCGATCGCCGCTGCCCCGATTGTCTGGATGCTCGCCTATCTGTCGTAGCGGTGCGTCGTGCCTACTCGGAGCCTTGGCTCGCGGCATCCGCGAAAAGCGCGGTGATCTTTCTCGTCTACTTCGTCACCTCGGCGGTCTCCCTGTTGGCGACTCTGCTCCTCGCCGTGTCCCGCACGAGCGCCGCGGGGTAGCGCGAGCAACTTCGCGCCGCGCGCGGGGTTCAAAGACGTGACGCTATGTTCACGCGCTGGTTGGTTGCATTCACACTCGGAGTCCTCGCGCTCACCCCGTCGCTCGCGCAAGGGCCGAACGGCTACTCGGTGGAGATCGATCTCCAGGAGCAGGTCGCCTACCTGCTCGACGGCGACGAAGTGGTTCTCACCTCGCCGATCTCCAGCGGGCGGCAGGGCCATCACACGAAGCGCGGCACGTTCAAGGTGATCCAGAAGGAACGGCAGCATCGCTCGAATCTTTACGGCAAGATCGTCGACTCACGCGGCAGGACGATTGTCGCCGATGCTGATTCAGACATGCCGGTCCCGCGCGGGGCAAAGTTCGTGGCCGCGCCGATGCCCTACTTCATCCGCTTCAATGGCGCGGAGGGCATGCACGCGGGCTATTTGCCGGGTTACCCGGCATCGCACGGCTGCGTGCGTTTACCGGAGCGGAACGCGATCGCGTTCTTTAATGCCTTGGAAATCGGCTCGCCCGTGACTGTCTTCGGCAGCACGCCGTCGCGCGGCCGTTCGCGCCAGCAGCCGGGCGACTACCGCCGCGGCCAGCAGCGGTTGCAGTACGAAGACGAGGAGATCATCGATCCGTACTACGACGAGCGGTTCGCCGAGCCGCCGCCGATTCGCTGGCGCTAACGCCGGTCCCGGTAGGGACGCCGCGCTGCGGCGTCCGGTAGACGTGGCAACTCCTCGGACGTGCGGATAGTCTCCGCGTGAACAACGCACCTCGGACATCGCAGCGCGATGTCCCTACCACCGGATCACCGTTCTGCCGTGCGCGTGCCGGGTGACGGTGAGGCGTCGGCTTTCGGCCGCTCGGCTTTCCAGACAGGGCCTTCCTTCGCGAAGACGGGAGCTTCCACCGCGGGCTTCGGCACGTCGCTCGCGGCCAGCTTGAAGATCGGCAGGATCGGATTGCCCTTTCCGTCCTTGGGATACTGCACGCCGTCTTTCTCGAGCAACAGCCAGGCCTTGAAATCCCCGCCCGGCCATTCGCCGATCAGCACCTCCATCGGATAGCTTTCGCCGGCTGTGACCTGGAAGGCGTCGCCACGCCCGAGACCCTTGTACCACGGCATGTCGCTCTTCATTTGCAGCCCTTCCGTCGCGTAGAACGAGCGCGGCTCCTTGCCGCTCGGCATGTTGGGCCCGCAATCAAGCACCACCTGGCCGTTAAAGCGCACGACGAGCACGTCGTCACCCATGCCGACGAAGCGATACGTGCCGCTCTCCGGGGGGACGACGTTCCCTTTGTAGTGCACCACCCACATCCTCGGTTGCACGCGGCTGAGATTGAATGCCCGCGGGCCTTGGTCGGCGTTGATCTTCGGGATGAAGATCTGCGTCGTGTAGAGCGGGTTCGGCCCCACGAAATACTTCGCGAAGTGTGATTCGTTCCACCCACGGACAAAATCCGAGAGCTCCTTCGGATAATCCTTCTCGTCGAGATTGGATGGCTTGCCCTCTTTCGTCTGCTTCAGGTCGTAGAACTTACCGGCGAGCGAGCCGCCGCCTTTCGACTCCCGAAACCCGAAGAACGGCACCGCGGCGCCGCCGGCTCCCGAGCCGCCACTTGCGGTGAAGCCGCCGGGATTGAAGCTGACATCCGTCCCGCCGGCGCCCGCCATCTTCGTGGGCGCAGATGCGAGCTTCGGCATCGCCGGCATGTCCGGCAGCGTCACTTTCGAGAGGCCTGTCGTGGTGATCCGCTTGGCCATTTGCGGCGCACTCATCGAGCTCTGCTTCTTCGCCATCTGCACCTTGTGCTCGATCGCGCGCGTGGAGGGATTCGGCGATGGCGGCCCGCCTTTGAAGGTCAGCTTCCGTGCAGCCTGGTGTTTCTGCACCACGTAAACCGCCGCACCCATGCCGAAGAACACGTGCACAGCGATGCTGATGATGAGGAACTTCGCGCCGAACTGCCTCCAGCTCCACCGGCGCTTCGCTGGCGACGGCGGCGCAACTTCTGCCGGGGCGTCGATCATTCTTCTTCGGCGACGGTGAAGGTGACGTTGTCGATCTTCGCCACCGCGAGCGCGTCCAGCACATCGACGGTGCGGCTGTACTTGGCCTGCTCATCGCTGATGATGGTGACGACCGCCGGTGTCTTCGCCGCGTCGGCGTTTTGCTTGAGGCGCATCAGCGTTCCGCGCAGCTCCGGCAGTTCCTTGCTCTGTGGCGTGTCAAACGGCTCGTCGTTCAGGCTCACCTCGCCGATGTCCGAGATGGTGATGATCTGTTCGTCGACGAAGTCGGTGGAGGTCGAGGTGGCCGCGGTGCCGGGCAGCTGCGTGTTGAGCTCGTTCTCGATCTTCACCGCGCCGGCCATGACCATGAAGAACAGCATGATCACGAACACGACGTCGATCATCGGGGCGATCTGAAAGCCGACGTTCTCGGCGTGCGAATTGATTTGGAGGCGCATGCTATTCCTTGTTCGTGGCTGAGAACGAGATGTCGCTGATGCCCGCCTCCGCGCAGGCGTTCA
The DNA here is from genome assembly GCA_902805675.1 of uncultured Chthoniobacterales bacterium. GTDB lineage: Bacteria > Verrucomicrobiota > Verrucomicrobiia > Chthoniobacterales > UBA10450 > JACCTI01. The sequence continues at coordinate 11,323 of CADCTA010000057.1, forward strand.
TCGCCTGCGAAACGTAGAGCGCAGGCACGTCGCGATCGCCGCGGATGATGGCGCGGAACGCCGGGTTCGCACCAGCGGTGATGTTCTTCTCGCCGGTAATCTTCGCCGTCTTCAGCTGCTCGACGATCTCGGTCGCGCTCTTGTAGACCCGATCCTCATACACGAACTCGGCGCGCTTATTTTCCCAGCGCACATTCACCACCGTCTCGGCGCGCGAGTTGTCCTTCTTCTGCGCGTTCTTCGCGATCGGGAGGTCGATCTTCTTGTCCACCTTCAGCACCGAGGCCGAGGTGATCGTCATGAAGAAAATCAGGATGACGAGCAACACGTCGATCATCGGAGCTATCTGAAACTCCGGCTCGCCCGAGTCGCTGCCTCCGCCTCCACCTGCCATACCTCTAGCCCTCTACGGCGCGCCCGCGCAGCGCCGTTGTTGCGTCCGCTGTCCCAGCGGATCTTCGCGCCCGTGCCACACTTTTCGTGATGCGCTGGGGACAGCGCACACTACAACTGCCCTCGAGGCCGATCATCGGCTAAGCCCGCAGCGGACCTGTGGCGCCAGTAGCAATGCGCCCTGTCGCGCCCGTTGGAATGCGACCAGTTGTCGAGCCAGTCCCATCTTCCGGCTGCACGAGCCAGTTCGGGATTGCCGCATACAACTCCTCGTCGCCGATATGTACCCCGGCGAGGGATTCGTACGGCATCTTCCGGAAGGCGCTGTTGATGACGTCCTGGATGTGATGGATCGAGGCGGCCGCGCGATTGCGCAGATAGTAGAACGAGCCGAAGGCCGGGATCGCGATGAACAGACCTGACGCCGTCGCCACGAGCACCTCACCGATCGCCGCCGACAAGCCTGACGGATCGCCGATGCCGGCTGCGCCGAGATTCGCGAATGCCTTGATCATACCGGTGACCGTTCCGAGCAGACCAATCATCGGCGTACAAACACCGATCACCGAAAGGTAGCTGATGTATGTCTGCATGTTCGCATTCTCCTTCTGGAGTTCGCCCATCATGCCCTCCTCCGCGTTCGGCTTGCCATCGCCGAGCAGGCTGATGCCGACGCGCAGCACGTTCGTGAGCGGCGATGGGTTCTCTTTGCAGAAATTGTAAGCGCCGACGTAATCGCCCTGTCGGAAGAGCGCCTTCACGCTCTGCTCGTGTGCCGGCGGCGCGACGCGCTTGCGACTTGTGCGGATGACGCCGTCGCCGATCAAATAAAGCGTCGCCACCGAGCAGAGGCCGATCGGGATCATCACCCATCCGCCTTCCTTGATCTGCTCCCAAAGCGTCTTCGAATGCACGCCGCTGCCGTGGCCACCGGCCGCACCCGCAGCGGGCTCCTGCGCCACGCCCGCGCTGACGAACAATAACAGCGTCAGCAAGGTGAGCGCGGCGAGATAAAGATTTTTCAATTTCATAGGGGTAACGCGGGTCCACGCGTTCAGTTCATAACTTCTGCAATTCTGTTTTGGCGGTGGCTGCTTCAGCCGATTTCGGAAAGCCTGCGATCAGCTCGTCGAGCGTCTTCTTCGCGCGTTCTTTGTCTTCCAGCCGCCGATACGCACGCGCGCTGCCGAGCAACGCCTGCGGCATATACAACTTTTCGTCGCGATAAAACACCGGCACGCGGAGGAAAGCGAGCAAAGCCGCATCCCATTGGTTCTGGGCCATCAGCACGTTGCCTTTTGTGATCCAGGCGTCGGCCAGCACGTCAGGTCGCGTGCTCTCCTTGATCGCAGCGTCAACGATCTGCGCCGCCTTCTCGTACTCCTGCCGCTTCACGAGCGAGCTCGCGATCCGCAGGTTTGCGACGCGCGCAGTCTCGGGATCGGTCGCGGTTTTTTGGATCATCGTCGCGAGCGGCTCTGCTTCCACATCGCGCTGCAAAGCGGCCAGCGCGGAGACTTTGATCACCGCAGCGGGAGCCCACCACGCGCCGGGGATATCGCGGAACGACTCGTAGAACGTGATGATGGGATGGATGTCTGCGAGCGCCTTCTCAGCGTCTCCCTGCGAAAGAAACTCGGCAGCGCGTTTGATCCCCTGCGGCTCCAGGAATTCGATCTTCGCTATCGCGGAGACATCGTGGCCGACTTCACCAGCCGTGCCGCCGACGGCGATCTTCCCCATCACCTTGTCGCCGCTGCGGCGCACGCCAGTGGTGTCCACACGCTGGCCGGTTTTCAAAACGATCGTCTGAGCTTGGGTGCTCGACCGTCCGGCAAGGAGTGCGAGGGCGACAAACAACACCGTCATTCCGAGCGAAGTCGAGGAATCCCGTTGCGACACCTTTACGGTAAAGCCACGGGATTCCTCCACTTCGCTAAGTTTACCCTGAGCGAGCAAAGCGAGTCGAACGGGCTTCGGTCGGAATGACAGCGGGGCGAGCGCAGTGAACAATCGCGAATCCAAGATCGCAAATCGATGATTTCGCCTCATCCCTGTTGCCCCATCGCGTCGAGTTTCTTGCGCGCTTGCTGCGCTTCCGCAAAGGAGGCGAGCTTTTCGTTGCGCAGCAGTTCCCGGTAGGTGTTCGCGGCTTCCTGCAGCTGGCCGAGCTTCTCGAAGCTCTCCGCGCTCGCCATGTAAGCCTTCGCCACCCAGGGCAGGAACTTTTGGTAGCCGACGTAGACTCGCTGGAAGTAGGCATTCGCCTCAGCCCAACGCCCGCGTCGCGCCTCGATCTCGCCTAACGAGAAGACGCTGAACGCAGTCGCCTCACCACGCCACTCACGCACCGCTGCCACCTGCTCGAAGACTTTCCGCGCTTCGTCGAGATTACCTGTCGCCAGCAGCGTCTTGCCTCTGCCCACCGTCACATCCTTCAGCTTCGAAACCGCGGCGATCTTCTCCGTGGCCTCAGTGAACAAGCGCAGCGCCTTCACGTGATCGCCCTTCTGAAACGCGATCTCTCCAAGGCCGTTGTAGGCGAAGTCGACGTATTCGCTCTTCGGAAACTCGTCCATGAGCCGCTGGTAGAAGTCGCGCGCCTTCTCCAGCTTATTGGTGGCAAGCAGATGATCGGCCGCGCGGCCGAGCAGCATCGGACTCAGGTCGTCAGGCTTGGAGCTTTCTGCAATGCGCGCGATGTTCTTCTCTTCTTCAGCCGGCTGGCGGCGAAGTCGCGCCAGCTCGGCTTTGGCAAACAGAATGCGCGCCTTCGCAGTCGGATGCGGATCTTTGTCGGCGTCGCCAAGCAGCGTGTCGAGCTCCGCGCCTGGATCCGTCGGCGGCGGTGTCGGTGCCGCTTCCGCCTCACCTTCAGCTGGTGGCTCGACGCGCTTCTTTCGCACGCATAGCTGCGCCAGCTGCGTCAGCAACATCTCGACCGGCTCACGCTGCGGATCCCGAATGTACTTCTTGATCGTGTCGGCTGTGATGCGCTTCGCCTCGTCCGGCTGGCCCTGGTGCGACTTCGCTTTGCCTATCCAATACAGTGCCGTGATGACGGACGGATGCTCAGGTCGCTCCTCGATGAACTCGCTGAAAAGGTTGCTGACCTTGTCCCACTCGCCGCGCTTCTGGAGAATCTTGCTCGCGGCGAAGAGCGCGTAGTTCATCACCTCATCGGTGGCGGCGAGTTTGTAGCTGCGGGTGTAAATGCCCACCGCCTCCTGCTCGCGATCCGTCCCCGCGTATGCGTCAGCTAGAAGAGAGAGCACCTCACCGAGCTGCTGGTTTTTCGGATACTCCGCTTCCCAGGTCTTGCAGTCCTTGATCACATCGTCGTAGAGCGACGCGGCGTACTTGCAGACGGCGAGACGATACTTCGCATCGGTAACGAATGCCCCCTGCGGATACTTCTGCATGTAGGCATTGAGCTCCGTCATCGCCTGCTCGTACTTCCCGGAGAACAGCGCCGTCAGCGCAATCCGGTAGACGACGTCCTCGACGCTCTGTCCCTTCGGGTACTCGCTCAGATATTTCTTGTACTCCGCCGCGGCTTCGTCGTGCTTACCGGCCATGAACTTCGCGTTCGCGAGCAGGTATCGCATTTGTTCGCGGTAGGTGCCCTTCGCCTGCGTATCGAGCATGCGGCCGAAGTAGGTCTCCGCCGCGCGCGGGTCATTCGCCTGTAACGCGACCGCGCCTAACAAGTAGCCGACCGTCTCGGCGTTTGGGCCATCCTTGAAGTCGCGCAGATATTCCTCGCAACGCGCCATCGCCTTCTCCGGCTGGTTCACATCGGACAGCGCGACAATGATGCCGAAGAGTGACGGCTCGCGTTCGGCAGCCTTCGGAAAACGATCGAGTATCTCCTGTGAGACGACTATCGACTCCCACTTCTTGTCGATCTCAAAGAAGCAGCGCGCCAGCCGGATGTAGATCGCCGGCGTGACGTTCGGCAGCTTCTGGAATTCGGCGAGCAGCCTCTGCGCATTCGCGATATCGGCTTTTAGCTGGTTGTTCGCGGTGCCGAGATTGCTGATCTGCGACGGATCGGCGCGTGCGGCGCTGAGATTGTTCTCAATCGCCTGCTGCATGCCCGCGATGCGCTCCGTTTGCATCCGCACGATCTGCTCCGGGCGATATGCCGCGCGGTAACACTCCAGCGCGTCGGCGTAGAGCTTCTTCCCGTAGAGCTGGTCGCCGAGCTCCACGGTCAGAGCGTTCAGCTCCACGATATTGTCCACGAGATGGATGCTTCCGTGCAGCTTAGTGATCGTCTGCACCGCTTTGTCGGCGATCCCTTTCTGCGCATACGACTGCGCTAACATCATCGCGCCGCGAACCGCCTGCGCGGTCTTGATCTCGCCGCCGCCCACCTTCTCGAGAACGGCTGCGGCTTGATCGGCTTTGCCGCTTTCCTTCAACGCCTGCGCCTGCGCCATCAACGCCTGGTCGCGGAACTTCGGGTCCTTCTCGAGCGCGGCGAACTGCGCAGCGGCAGCGTTGTAGTCCTTGGTCAGCAGGCTGCACTGCGCGATGGCGAACGCGGCTTCGGAGGCGTGCGCGCCCTGCGGGAATTTCTCCTGATATTTTTTGAAAGCGGCCGTCGCTTTCTTGTGGTCGTTCGCGTTGAAATAAGCCGATCCGATCGTGTAGAAGATCGGCTCCATCTGCGGCGAGAACTCCGCCTTATTCACCAGCGCCTCGAGCTCGGTCGCTGCTTTCGCGTAATCGCCGCCCTGAAAGGCAGCCATTGCCTGCCCATACTGCTGCGCAAGTTCGCCACCTTCGGCGGCTTGTTGCGCGAGAACCGGTGCCGCCGTGCAGCTGAACGCGACGCACGCGAGTGCCGCAGCGACCCTGGTGCGAAAACGCTCAACCCTCATTGCGCGGCGAGTTTATCGACTCGACCAGCAATTGAAAAGCGCTCCCTCGAACCCGCGCGCGATTCGCCGCTCCGTTATGGAGTCGGCGGAGTCGTCGTCGTGCTCGCCGTCCTCGGGCCCTGCGTCAATCCGGCGAGATCCGCCAGAATGTTCAGGGTTTCGTCGCGCAGTGGATCGAGCCGTGGCTCGTCGGCATTCTCTGAATCGGCAGTCTCAGACTCTGCGTCGCCGGCTGCTTCCGGAGCGACGGTCTTCTTGGCCGCAGCCATTTTGCCCGGATACATGATCAGCTGGAGATTCGGGCTGTCGACGGTGTCGAGCGTGACGCGATAAATGCGGGTGTCTTCCGTCTGCCGGGCGAGACGATCTTTGGCGCGCGTTTCCTTCCGGAGCTTGTCTTCTTCGAGCTCGGCCTTGCGGACCTCTTCGTTCAGCGAGATGCGGTTTTCATCGAGCTTCTTGCGAAGGCGCTCCATGTCTTCCATCACGTAGTGGAACTCTGGATTCTGCTTCACACGGTCGGTCGAGCGGCGCTTCAGCTCCTCGAGGAACACGTGCGGCGTCTCCGGCCATTTGGTGTATTTCGCCTTCGGCACGGTGTCGAACGGCAACGCATTCTTCAGCGCGCCTTCGCCGAATTCCGGCAGGTCGCTCAGCGAGGGCAACACGATGTCAGATGCGACGCCGTTCAACTGCGTCGAGCCACCGGCCACGCGGTAGAACTTCTGGATGGTCAACTTGAGCGCGCCATCTTCCTGCGAGTTGCTGCCGAGCAGCGAGGTGAACCGGCCAATCTCAAGGATCGTCTGCACGGTGCCTTTGCCGAAGGTGTTTTTGTCGCCCACGACGATGGCGCGGCCGTAATCCTGTAGCGCGCCCGCGAAGATCTCGCTCGCCGATGCGCTCTGGCGGCTGGTCATCACGACGAGGGGGCCGGTGTATGCGATGCCGGGATCAGGATCGCTCGAGACAACGATGTTGCCGTTCGAGCCTTTGGTCTGCACGACGGGGCCCGACTTCAGGAACAGGCCGGTCAGCGCGATGGCCTCCTCGAGCGAACCGCCACCGTTCCGGCGCAGGTCGATCACGAGGCCGCCGACGTTCTCCTTCTTGAGCCGCTTAAGGAGCGCCTGCACGTCGCGCGTGGTGCTCTTCTGGCGCTTGTCCATGTCCGCGTAGAACGATGGCAGCGTGATCCATCCGAGCTTCACCGTCTCGCCGTTCGCGTCCTTCTTGTGGATGATGTCGGCGCGCGCTTCCTGGTCCTTCAGCTTAATTTCATCGCGCACGAGCTCGACGGTTTTGCGCTTCGAAGGGTCGGCCGCATCCGACGGGATGATGAGCAGGCGGACCTTCGTCCCCTTTTTGCCGCGGATCATCTCGACAACGTTGTCGAGGCGCATGTCGCGGACGTCGGTGAATTCCGCCGCGCCCTGCGCCACGGCGGTGATGCGATCTCCGACTTTCACGCCGCCGTGCTTCTGCGCCGGGCCGCCAACGACGAGGCTCTGGATCTTAGCGTAGCCGTCTTCGCTGCGGAGCATGGCGCCGATGCCGACCAGCGACAGGCCCATGTTGATGCTGAAATTTTTCAGGTCCGCTTTGCTGAGATACTCGGAGTGCGGGTCGTAGGTTTGCGCGAGGGCCGCGAGGAACAGCTTCACCTGCTCCGGCTTGTCTTCCTCGTGGACGTTCCGCATGAGGCGATCGTAGCGGCGCGCGATCAATTGCGGGCCGGGCTCAATCGGATGCTCGCTGAGCTTCTCCTGCAGCAATTCGTTGGCGATGCGTAGACGCCAGATCTCGTCGGCTTCCGCTTCGTCTTTCGGCCATGGCGCTTTCTGCCGGCTCAGGTCGATCGTCGCGTCCGGCTTCACTTCCGGCGGGTTGTTGACGAGTTGCTTTACCTTCGCGACGCGGTCATCGACGCGCTTCATGTAGAGCTCGTAGATTTCGAAGGCTGGCTTCAGGTTGCCCAGCAAAACGTCGTCATCGATCGACGTGCCGTATTTCGTATACAGCATGTCGACATCCTGCTGGGTGAAGAAGAGGTGGCTGAAATCGAGCAGCTCCAGGTACGTCTTGAGGAATTTCTTCGAGACCTCATCGTTCAGCGGCTGATGGGTGTAATGGCCCTCTTCGAGGAGGCGACCGACGGAGACCGCGACCTGCTCCAGATCCGATTTCGCCTGCAGCGGCTGCACCGCCAACGCGAACGTCAGAATTGAGGCGGGGAGAGCGAGAGAGAGGCGGAAGTGAGACTTCATTCGGAAAAAGCGGTTTGGGAAAGTCGCAGACATCGTAATTCAGCGCAACATGGCGAGCTCGTCGTTACTGCGCAGTGAGTGAGACAACGCGTGGGCGCGAAGATTCAAAGACTGCACGTAAAAACGTATGTCGCAGCGGTTTTGACCGCAGCTTCCGTTCCGTTGGGTTGAGAATGATCTATGATCTGTCATTCCGAGCGAAGTCGAGGAATCCCGTGGCTTCCCGTGAGGTGGCGCCACGGGGTTCCTCCACTCCGCTGCGCTTCGGTCGGAATGACAGTGCTTATTTAGCTTCCTGAGAGAAAAACCAGCCATGACCTACCAAACTTTCTGCGGCGGCATCTTCGAGACGAATTGCTATCTCCTCGAGTCGCCGGAAGGGCCGATCCTGTTCGACGCGCCGGACGGTGCGTGCGATTGGCTCGAGTCGCAGGGCATCGAGCCGAAGATGCTATTGCTGACGCACGGGCACTTCGATCACGTGCCTGATGTGGCGAAGATCAAACGACGCTTCGGTTGCCCGCTCGGCTGCCATGCCGACACGGTGCCGATGATCTCGGAGCCGAACTTCTTCCGAAAGGTCGGGTTCGCGCTCGAGATCGAAACGGCCGAGCCGGATTTCCTGATCGAGGAAACGCCATCGCGCGCGTTTCTCGGGCGCGAGTTTCAGGTGCTCGATGTCCCGGGGCACTCACCCGGCAGCTTATGCTTCCTCTCGCGCGAAGAAGCGCTGCTCATCGGCGGCGATGTGCTGTTCGCGGGCGGCGTCGGGCGATGGGATCTGCCCGGCGGCGATGGTGAGCTGCTCTTCGACGGCATCCGCAAAAAGCTCTACCCGCTCGGTGACGACGTCACCGTTTTAGCCGGACATGGTCCGCCGACCACGATCGGCGTGGAGCGGCGGACCAATCCGTTCGTGCGCTAGAGGCGCTTACCGCCAGCCGCGGGGGCGATCGTCGTCCCAACGATCGCGGCGGTCGCCACGGGAGCGCAGATCCTCGCGGATCGCGTAAAGCTCGGCGCGCACCTGCTCGATGCGGCGGCGGGTCTCATACGGTGGAACAACGCGGCGGTTGTATTCGTAGTTCAAGCGATCGGCGGCACGCAGCACCCGATCGAAGCGAGCGCGAACGCGGGGAACTCCGCCGCGGAAGGTGCGGAGTTCGAAGCGGACCTGCTGGATCTCGCGGTTCAGCCGGTCGAGTTCATAGCCGGCCCGGCGGTCTCCTCGGCCGCTGCCCGGGACGAGGCGGACGCCCGGTGTCTCAACGACAATGCGCTGGGCGGAAGCATCCGCGGCAAACATCGAGAGTCCGGCCGCGATGATGGTGAGAGATAAAGCTAGTTTTTTCATATTGATCTCCTGTTGCGAGAGTCTGACGCAGCCTCGCTCCCATACATTCGATCAAAATGGGCGGCTTGAGCGTGCCGCCAGCCAGCTAGCGCAGGCTCGCGAGTACGTCGTGCAACTTCTCGGCCCCGTCTCGCTGAGCGACGATGCCGATTAACGAAGCGAGCGCCGCCGGTATGTGCGACAGGAACGCCTTGTTGCCTTTGACGAGGCCAAGGAACCCGTACGCGCCCAGTGCCTGCATGAGACGCTGCATCGCGCATAGCTGTAGTAGCTCCGCGCATTGATGCGGCACGGGATCGCCGGCGGCCGCGCGCGCTGCGCAATAGTCGCTAAAGAGTTGCTCGCGCTCTTCCGGCGTGAACGTGACGTAAGGATCGTAGAGCAGCGAGGCGAGATCGTATTCAGCGAGACCCGGCCGCATGCCTTGGAAGTCGATGAGATAAGCCTGGTTCTGGCGGATGATGATGTTCTGCGACTGGAAATCGCGATGAACCAGCACGCGCGGCAGCTCGGCGAGTCGGTGCGGGATCTCCCCGAGGGCAGGCAAAGCTGCAAGCTCCGCGAGCTGCGCTTCATCCAGCCCGAAGTAGCGGCCCAGGCAATTCTCGAAGAAATACTGCTGCTCCCAAGAGTAGAGCGTCGCGTCGAACTCCGGCGGGAAGTCGTTTCGGATCCGGTCGGCCGCGGCGTGCGGCAGGGAGTGGAGTTTTGCGACTTCTTCCAGCGCGGAGTCGTAGAGCGCGCGGCGGACGATCCAGCTCTCATCGCGATAGCTCCAGAGGTCGGTCTCCCCGAGGTCTTCGATCCAGATTAGCCCTTCCTCTGGATCATGGAAATAAACGCGCGGCGTGCGGATGCCGTTCGCGCCCAGGAACTCGGCTACCTGCACGTAAAGCCGGTTCTCTTCACGCTCGAGATTGTACTTAACCAGGATGAGCGTCTGATCCGGCGACGAACGCACACGATAAAACCTGCGATCGGACCCGCCTTTCTCGATCGGCGTGATGTCCACCTGTGCGTCGCCCAGACGCGGAAAATGGATGCGCGTCTGGCGCAGCAGCAGGTCGCGGGAGCTAGATGTCGACGTCACGGAGGATGCCCTGGGCGGTTTGGTGGGAGCGGACGATACAGTTCCGCAGCTCGCTTCGTGAAGCGATTTGTGCGCCAGGCCACACGATTGTGTTCTCGAGAATCGCACCCGCTCCGACACGCGATCCCGCGCCGACAGAGCACGTGCCGCAGAGCTTTGCACTTGGATCCACCTCGGCGTCGGGCGCGATGCGCAGCGGCCATCTTTCGTCTGTCACATACCGTGGTTTCCACGGCTCCACCGCGATCGTGCGATGCGCCTCCAGGTATCCTGAGCGAGAGCCGATGTTGAACCACTTCCCGTGGTTCAGGGCTACGCCACCGATCTTGCCGCCTTCTCCGATCCATTTCAGCACGACCGGGATGAACGACGTCTTCTTCTTCGACGCGATGCGCTCGAAGATCGTTGGATTCCAAACCGCGACGCCCGCGAAGTCGCACGTGCCTTTGGTGCCGAACTTGCCGGCGATGTCGGTGACGCGGCCATCCGTCAGCGCGATGTCGGTGGAGAGGCCATCCTCGCGCAAGCCGAGTGTGACGTCGTTCCCCTTCGCGAAATGCTCATCGATCAATGGCTGCAGCTCGATGTCGGTGAGAATGTCACCGCTGTAGGTGATGAACGGCTCGTCCGCGCGCAGCAGCGGTTCGGCGTTTTTGATTCCGCCGCCGGTCTCGAGCAGGTCCGGCTCGTGCGCCAGCTTCACCGGCAGCCCTTCGTACTCGCCGCTGCCGAAAACCGCCTCGAATTCCTCCGGCAGCCGATGGGTATTGATGACGAACGAGTCGACGCCCATGCTGCGCAAATGATCGAGCGAGAACGTGATCAGCTGCTTGTTGAAGATCGGCACGAGCGGCTTCGGCATGTGCTCCGTCATCGGACGCAGCCGCAGACCCAACCCGGCGCCAAGCACAAATGCCTGCCTGATCATGCGCCCGTGTTTTCGTGCATCCGCGAACACGATCTTTAGACTCGGCTCCTCGCAAGTGAAAAGCTGTGGAAAATGGATGGCGCTCGCCCGATGACTCCTCAGGTTGAGATTACGTTGCGCCGCGCCACGGAAGCGGACGCGAAGGTGGCGGCTGAATTATCGGAGCAGCTCGGCTATCCGATCACTGCGGAAGCGATGCGGCGCCGCATCGTCACAATCCTCGCGAATCCCGAGCACGACGTGATTATCGCGCAACGTCGCGCGCAGGTTTGCGGTTGGGTGCATGTGCACGTCCAGCAACTACTGGAAGCTGAGCCGCGGGGCGAAATCCTCGGGCTTGTCGTGTCGCGCGATCTGCGCCGCGCCGGGCTCGGTCGACTGCTCATGGAGGAGGCGGAACGCTGGGTGCGCGACCGCGGACTCGATCTCATGGTCCTGCGCAGCAACGTGCAACGGCCGGAAAGTCATGCGTTCTATCCGGCAATCGGATACGAGCACTTCAAGACCCAGGCCGCTTACCGCAAGCGTCTGCGCTGAGCCTTTCGTGCGCAGGGCGCCGCGCGCAGCCGTGGCGGGGTGGGCGGCGTGCCGCGGGATGCCACGCAGGGTCCTTGGATCGCGTTCGCCGAAAAGCCTGCCACAGCAGCCTGCGTGAGGTCCTTCGCCGTCTATGCGGCTCAGGATGACCGCGCTCGCGCTTTCGCCTACAGCTTCAGGTAAAGCGTTTTGGTCCCGAAATCGATGATGCCGTTGTGGCGCTGCAGGATCTCGGAGCCGAGCAACCCGGCGACCGGCGGCGATGCCTCGAGCAAGCCAGTGCGGATGAGCCCCTCGAGATTGATCACACCGACCTCTTTGCCGCGCAGCTGAACAGAACCGACCGACATCCGCGAGATCGTCGCGAGCTGCACGCCACGCTGCTTCAGGTTCACCCCGGCAGAACTGTAAGGCGTGTCGCGCATCGGGATCTTCATCCGCTTGACGAAACCTTGATGGAGCAGCGTCGCGAAAGCTCCCGTGTCCACCATCAGCTTCGCCTTTCGGCCATTCACGCTGCCGTCGACGTAGAGATTGTAGCCGCTGCTGACCGACATCGGGACGCGGCTGTAGCCCGCGTAATTCATGCCCGGCACGCCGCCGCGCACGTTTGGGTCGATCTTCAAAATCAACACCTGATTGCGGCAATCGAGCACGGCATGCGTCGGGAAAAGAACGTCCGCCCCGAGGATGCCGTCGATCGCCTGCTCCTTCATCAGCTTCGCCGCACGTCGCGAGCCGCCTAGGTCCACGGCGACCATCGGCTCGTCGACGAGGTTCAACGCCCCGAGCTGCAAACCACGCGCCACGACGACATTGTTGTACGTACCATTGATCCTCAGCCGCGTGGGCACGTCGCCGTTCGCTTTCGCCGGCGTGAGGCCGAAGTGGGCGACGCGGTGAATGGCGATCGCACTAACTGGCGCACCTGAGTCGACGCCGAGCAACGCCGGCTTGCCGTTGATGCGCGCGCGGACGAGCAGGTGATTCTGACGCGACCGCTCCAGCGGCAGCGCCTGAAATTGCAGGCTCCGCCCGGCAGCAGGGGCGCTCCATACGGTTTGCTCGCGCGCGGTGAATGGCACGCGGCGCTCCGCAGAAAAAGCCGGCGTCGCCAACGCTAGCACGACCAGCGCGGGCCCGAGAATGCGCGCCGAAAAACCCCCCGTAAGTATCAACACGCGCCGAGGATAACACATCATGCCGCCCGCTAATACGCTTGATATCGACGGGTGGATTCGGCCATCGACAGATTAGCGGTGTGCTCGGCAGCCAAGCGGAGGGCGTCCGGATGGCTCGTGGCGCTACAAGATCGTGCGCCTAACGACCGCCGACACGGTCCCGGCGGACATCTCGTTTACAGAGCCGTAGCGCTAGTCAGGTGTTTCGCCGCGGTCGACGGCGTGCCGGAACGTGCGGTAGCTCACGACCTCTTCCTTGATCTTCGGCAGCAGCGCGTAAAGCGCGATGAAGTTCGGGAAACACATCGCGAAGATCAGCGCGTCGCTCAGGCGCAGCACGTTGTCGAGGGTCGCGGCGGCGCCGAACACCACGCAGAGGCAGAAGATTAGCTTGTAGATGATATCGACCTTTGCGCTGCGACCAAAGATGTAGGCTGTCGCCTGCTGGCCGTAGTACGACCAGGTGATCATGGTCGAGAACGCGAACAGGAAAACGGCCACGAAGAGCATGTAGGGGAACCAGCTGATCACGCTGCCGAACGCGCGCGAAGTCACGGCGATGCCCGCCGCCGTCGACGCTTCGTTTGCCGCCACCCGCTCCTGCGTCACGACAATGACGAGCGCGCTCATCGTGCAGATGATCACCGTATCCACGAACGGCTCGAGCAGCGCGACGTAGCCTTCGCTCGCGGGCCGCCGCGTCCGCACTGCGGCGTGCGCAATTGGTGCGGAACCGAAGCCAGCCTCGTTCGAGAACGCGGCCCGGCGGACGCCAGAAATCAGCACGCCGAAGAAGCCGCCGTAAAGCGCGTTGTTGCTAAACGCCTCGCCAAAGATGGTGCCGAATGCGGCCGGCAGGTCGGCAAAATGCGCGATCAGCACGTACAGGCACGTCAAGACGTAAAAGATGCACATGAACGGCACTAATTTGTCCGTCACGTTCGCGATGCTCCTGATGCCGCCAATGATGACTATCCCGCTCAGGATCGCCATGGCGATGCCGAAGAGCCAGCCTTTGCCGAACCAGAACCCTGCCTCGCCGCCGGTGATCGTGACGAGCTGAGTGAACGCCTGGTTTACCTGAAACATGCACCCGGCGCCGAACGTGCCGCCAAGGCAGGAGATCGCGAACAGGACTGCGAGAACCTTGCCCCACGTCGGCCAGCCGCGCTCCGCGAAGCCTTTGCGCAGCGTGTACATCGATCCGCCGTAGATCTTCCCGTCAGCGCCGACGTCGCGGTAGCGGACGCCAAGCGTGACTTCACAGAATTTCGTCGTCATTCCGATGATGCCGCAGAGCACCATCCAGAACGTTGCACCGGGCCCGCCGATACTGACTGCGATCGCAACGCCGGCGATGTTACCGAGGCCAACCGTGCCGGAGACGGCGGCGGTCAATGCTTGAAAGTGCGAGATCTCGCCAGGGTCGCTCGCGGAGGAATATTTGCCGCGGACGGTGCGAAGAGCGACTCCGAAGCCGGTGATATTGATGAAGCCGAAGTAGAGCGTGAAAAACACGCCACTCCCGACGAGGAGATATAGAACCCACGGGGTGGCGAGCACCGGGTAATCACTGAACGCAGTGCCCGCCGGGAAGAAGATGATGCGTTCTGCCACATCTGCCGGGACCTTGACGAGGCCATCCAGCATTTGGTCGACGCCTTGCGGACGCGCTGTTTGTACTGGGGACGGCGCAATCGACCCGCTCGGGACAGGTGAATCCTCCTGCGCCTGTAACTGCGGAACCATCGTCACAGCAACGGCGGCGCAGCAGAGCGCCAGTAACAATTTCGTCAATTTATTGCTGTTGCCGATCAACGCGCAGGAGCTGTGCATGCGCGTGCATAGTAACTCTGCGTGATACACGCGATCTAAAACGCCAATAATATCGCGTCGGTTCGTCACGCCGCGTTCGCTGTCACTTCTTGCGTCGCAGAGCCGCAATCGATAGACAAGCACACGGATGGCCGACGAGTCCGCGGGCGACGACAACAAATTGGTTCGCGGATTGGGTCTGCTCGATTCGACGATGCTGGTTGCCGGGTCGATGATTGGCTCGGGCATTTTCATCGTCTCGTCCATCATTGCGCGCCAGGTCGGCTCGCCCGGTTGGTTGCTCGTCGTGTGGGTGGTGACGGGGCTGCTTACGCTGATGGCGGCGCTGTCGTATGGCGAGCTCGCGGCGATGATGCCGAAAGCGGGCGGGCAGTATGTCTACCTGCGGGAAGCGTTCTCGCCCCTCTGGGGATTCCTCTACGGCTGGACGCTTTTCCTCGTTATCCAGACCGGCACGATTGCGGCCGTGGCCGTCGGCTTCGCGCGCTACATGGGCGTGCTCGTGCCCTGGGTCTCTGAGTCGAATTATCTGATCGCACCGATCCGCTTCGGCGGTTACGCCCTCTCGCTTTCGACCGCACAATTCGTCGGCCTCGCTCTCATCGCGCTGCTCACGTTCATGAACACGCGCGGGCTGCGGCTCGGCAAGATCGTGCAGAACGTCTTCACGACCGCGAAGACCGGCGCACTGATCGCGCTCATCATTCTCGGTATCGTCGTGGGCCTCAGGTCGGGCGCAGGCGCGGCGAATTTCAGCGACATGTGGACCGTTCGCGGCAACCTCGCCGATGTCGGCGCGGGCCTGACGGCGGCGGTCGCCTTCGGCCTCTTCGTTGGCATCTGCGTGGCGCAGACGAATTCGCTCTTCTCAGCCGACGCGTGGAACAACATCACCTTCACGGCCGGCGAAGTGAAGAACCCGCGCCGCAACGTTCCGCTCTCGCTCGCGCTCGGCACCATCCTTGTTATCGCCCTGTATCTGCTGGCGAACGTCGCCTACCTGGCGGCGCTGCCGTTCGAAGCAATTCAGAATGCGCCAAGCGATCGCGTCGCATCCGAAACCGCGAACGTCATCTTCCCCGGCCTCGGCGCCACGATCATGGCCGTTGCGATCATGATCTCGACCTTCGGTTGCAACAACGGGCTGATCCTGGCCGGCTCGCGTGCTTACTATGCGATGGCCCGCGATGGGCTGTTCTTCCGCGCGGTCGGCGAGCTGAACAAGAATCACGTGCCCGCATGGGGCTTGGTCATTCAGGGAATCTGGGCAGCCGTGCTCGTGCTGCCGCGCACGGTAAAGACCGACGGAACCGGTGCGGTGACAGGCTACGGAAACCTCTACGGCAACCTGCTCGACTACGTCATCTCAGCCGCGCTCATCTTCTACATCCTGACCATCATCGGCATCTTCGTGTTGCGCCGGAAACGGCCCGACGCTGAGCGCCCATACAAAGCGTTCGGCTACCCGATCATTCCCGCGCTCTACATCATCGGCGCGTCCGTCATCCTCGTGGTGCTCTTCATGTACCAGACGGCCACGACATGGCCGGGCCTGCTCATCGTGCTCACGGGCATTCCTGTCTATTTCCTCTGGAGAAAACGGGACGCCGCCGATGTCGCAGGCAGCCAGCGTCCGTAGCAAAAGCGAAACCTGTCCATAACCCCGCCGACCGCCTAACAAGGAAAGTCTCCCCCTATGAGCAATCTCTTCGCCACGAAGCCGCTTGATAAGTTGATCGCAGAGTCGCAGGAAGTGGGCGAACACAGCCTCAAGCGATCACTCGGCCCGCTGAACCTGATCGCGCTCGGTATCGGCGCAATCATTGGCGCCGGTCTGTTCGTCCGCACGGCTGCCGCGATTGCGGATCGTGCGGGTCCATCGGTCGTGCTGGCTTTCGTCGTGGCCGGCATCGGCTGCGCGTTTGCAGGTCTGTGTTACGCGGAGTTCGCCTCGATGATTCCCGTCGCGGGCAGCGCGTACACATATTCCTACGCGACCATGGGCGAGCTCGTCGCCTGGATCATCGGCTGGGATTTGATTCTCGAATATGCGGTCGCGGCCGCGACGGTCGCGATCGCGTGGAGTGAGTACGCCAACAACGTCCTCGCATGGTTCGGAATGAAGATTCCGTATCAATGGATACATTCGCCGTTCGAGAGCGATCCGGTGACTAAAGTCAGCGGCATCATGAACATACCGGCGGTGATCATTTTGCTGTTGCTCAGCCTGCTGCTGATCCGCGGCACGAAGGAATCCGCGTTCATCAACGGCATCATCGTTGTCCTGAAGACCGCCATCGTCCTGCTCTTCATCGGGATCGGCTGGAGCTTCATCAATCCGGCTAACCACGTGCCGTTCATTCCGGAGCCGACGACTTACACGACTCCGCAGGGTATCACGCACTCCTACGGCGGAATCATGGGAATCCTCGGGGCTGCGGGCGTAGTTTTCTTCGCCTTTATCGGCTTCGACGCGGTGTCGACGGCCGCGCAGGAAGCGCGTAATCCGAAGCGCGACATGCCGATCGGCATCCTCGGTTCGCTCGCGCTTTGCACCGTGCTGTATGTGCTCTTCGCTTACGTGCTGAGCGGCGTCGCCACCGTCCAGGACTTCCGCTCCACAGGACGCGAAGCGTCGGTGGCCTTCGCGATCACCAAATACATGGCTGGGTATGAGTGGCTATCGCGAGCTGTCACCGTCGCGATCCTGGCGGGATTTTCGTCCGTGATTCTGGTGATGTTGCTCGGCCAATCGCGCGTCTTCTTCTCCATGAGCCGCGACGGCCTGGTGCCACCTGTGTTCTCGCAGGTGCATCCGAAATACAGGACGCCGCACAAGTCGAACATGATCATCTTTGTCTTCACTGGGCTCTTCGCCGCCTTCGTGCCGGCGGATGTCTCAGGTGAGATGACCAGCATCGGAACACTGTTCGCGTTTATCCTCGTCTGCGCCGGTGTCTGGATTCTGCGCGTGCGGCGGCCCGAAGTGGAACGCGGTTTCCGCGTGCCGTTCGCGCCAGTTGTTTGCACGCTCGGCATTCTCACCTGCGGCGCGATGATCTACGGCCTTGGCTGGACGAACTGGATGCGGCTAATCGGCTGGCTCGCGATTGGCTTTGTGTTCTACTTCCTCTACGGCAAGAAGCACAGCCGCCTGAACGCCCCACCGCCGGAGATGCCGGAAGGGATCAGCCTGGGCAAGTAGCACCTGCGGAAAGACCAATCGGGATCGGAGCTACGCGCGCGTAAAAGCGCCAGAATACTGACGCACTCCAAACCGCTGCCGCGACTCCGCACGTCTGGCAGTCGCTCGCGTCTTGGAGTGCGGCGGTATTCCGCCGCTTTCGCCCCAGGCTTACCACGCCTCGCAGCATCGGAAACGCGAAAAGCTCGTCCACAGAAGACTCCAGCTCTGGTTCTGCCGCACGTCGTCCTGCGAGTCCGGTCCGCAGAGGCGTGTGGGCCAAGGCCCGCCACCATCCGGTGCCTCCACCCGTGCTTGAGACAGCCACCCGCATCTCAAGCCGGGGCGAGCGGCGGCCTATGATCCGCCGCCGAAGCCACTGGCGGGACTCGTGACACTCCGGCCGAACCCGAGAATCTTCTCCAGATTCTGCTGAACCCAGAGATCTGGCGCCTCCGTCTGCGCTGGGTCCGCTGCAGACTCCGCTACCGCATCGTCGATTGCCTGCACGATCTCGCGCTCTTCCTGCGTCATATTACTGCTGCCGCTCTCCGATGCAGCGCGCTGCCGCAGGTCGCTGAGCATGGCCGTGAGGGACGCGTTCTCGTGTTTCGCAACACGGGCCAAATCGATCATGCGTTGGAAGCTCAGGTGAAACGGAACCGTCGCGAAATCAGGCGCCTCGGCCTGGTCAACGCTGTCCGGCGGTGTGGCCACGGGCATCGAGATCGCGACTGAATGCCAGACGTTGGGCGGTTCGTAGTAACCGACCTCGGCGGTGTATTGCTCGTCGCCGCTGGTCACTTCGACGTAGCAGCTCCCGGCCATCGGCTCCACCTCAAGGGCGGTTTCTTCCTCGCCATCGGAACGCGAGACCCGCAGATGCACCTTTCGGTCGCGCGGCTTCTGTTCGCGAAACGTCTCCGCCCAATCGATGTCCCAGTAGACAAAGAGGCTGTGCGGATCGCGCGCCATTAAGTAGAGCGACTGCGAACCGTATGAGCTCGGCAGGCCCGCCTCCGCTGCGCCCATCGCTTCAACGGCAGCGTGCCCGTTGCCATTCTCGACTACGGGACTAGCCGAGACTCGAAACGTCGAGTCGTCATCCGGCTCCGCCGCAGCGGGTGCTGGCGCGGCGGGCGGCGGCTCTATCGGCAGATCGCCGGGCTGCGGTTCGAGTTTATACGGCATCGGGAGCTATGTGCGGGCGGATGTTAGCCGCGCCCAACCCGACGGCCAGAATAAAAAGCGGCCGGGAAAGCTTCACGCGATCCCGGCCGCTCTCGATTATTTGTTCCCGAGGTTGTAGGCCTCGACGAGCCCAATACCGGTCCCTCCACCGGCACCGTTCATGATGAACGTGTACTGGCCGGGCGCCAAGGTGCGGCGGATGGCCGATTCCTTGGGATCTGTAGGCGGGATGCCGCTGCCTCCAATGTCGCCCTGTGGATTCGTGGCGAAATCGTCGTTGAAGGCGATCGCGTTGCCTTGGACGTCTACCAAGGTGAGTTGCGGATCGGCGAGCGCATTAGCGATCCCGCTCGCCGCGAGCGATGGTCCGATGGCCCGCAGCAAGATGTCCTGCGACTGATTACGCGACGAGTCGTCCCGGACGATCAGACCGCCAATCAACACGGCGTCGTTCTGGCCGACAAAACCGCGGGTCGAGATGTTGCCGAGATCCGCGAAGGACTCCGCGTCAATGTCGTAGACCTCAACCAACCCGATGCCCTGTCCGCCCCCCTCGCCGGTCAGCGTGGCCGTGAAGTTGGCTGAAGTTGCAGACGCCGGGACGTTGATGATGACCGCCGCTTCCTGGTCATTCGTCGGCGCGAGGCCGCTGGCGCTGATTTCCGACTGTTGGTTCGACCGCCAGTTGTTGTTCGATGCGATCACAGTTCCCGCTGCGTTCCTGATCTCGAGGACGGGATCCTGCAGTGCTCCCGCAATCGGCGCACTACCCGCCGCGAGCGACGGACCAATACCACGAATCATCAATCGCTTCGGTGCCTGTCGGCTGCGCACAATGAAGCCCGCAATTCCTACGTTCTCTCCGCTCCCAACTGCGACACGCGTCGCGATGTTCGCAAGCTCGATCTCCGGGGGCGTCGGCGCTGGTGTTGCGCCAGCGGCAAGAGCCCGGGGCGGCAACGGTGTGGCGCTCGGCGTAGGAGCCGGCGGCGGGAATGCAGAATCACGCACGGTAAACTGCGTGCCGCCACGCGTGATGTCTCTCAGCGCGTTTGCGCCGCCCGTCTGCGTGCGTGTGCGTAAACCGGCGATCACACTGCCGTTCCCAATCACGGGGCGACCTGCCGCCGCGATGACGGCATTAAGGTCCGCGACTGGTACCTGCGCGGAAATCGTGTTGGTGGCGCGGTTGAACTCACCGGTAGCCGCCGCTTTACGCGTGAACGTCTGCGTCCCATCAGGATTGCGGGTTGCGGTGCCCCAGCTGAAGGACGTTCCGCCTGTCGCGCTGGTGTTTGCCTCCAGGTAGAACTGATCGCCGTCATCAGACACGCCGTAGCTGTAGGTGCCGTCGGCGCTCAGAATCGAGTTCGGCGCATTAGCTACGAAGCTCGCACGCCAGAAAGCATTCGGCGGAATGGTGCTGAGATCAGTCACGCGCATGCTTGCCGCGATGGCCAGCGAATCGCCTGTGCCTGATGTGTCATACCTCACAGCGGAAACGTCGAGGGGAGACCGCGTGCGAACACGAGCGAACTGCCCTTCCTGCGCGTCCAGCTCGAAGTCGGTGATCTGCTCACCGTTCAAGCCGGGCTGCCGGCGCGGAAAAGCATCCGGCTGCTCGACGGCTGTCGTCCCAGCCGGCAGTGCGAGCCCCGCACCCTCGACCTGCGACGGGAGGAGTCCTCCCTTGATGCTCGGACCAGCGATCTGGCGCGCCACGTAAGTGTGTCCGTCGAAGTCGTTGTGATCGTCCGTGTAGGCGACCATCGCTGCACCCTGCGGGTCGAATGAGATCTGGAAGTAATCGATCAGGTTGCGATTCGCGCCGCCTGTTGGATCGAGACCACCAGTTGAGATGTTCGAGCCGTGGATCACGTGGTCAGGCTCGGTAACCTCAGCGACGGTGAACGTCGGCTGCTCGCTGTCGGCGTTGAAGCTCTGCGCGAAGTAGACTTTCCACAGAGCGTTGTCGTCATTGGGCCCTGTCTTGTTGCCGTACCACACGATCCCGACCGAACCCGGCGTCGGGCCGGTTTCGATCCAAGGGAAGAGATTCTTGGTCGTGGCGTGCGCGCCCGTCGGCGGGTTAATGCGCACCGCCCCGCTGAACGTGCCGCCCTTGTCCTTCGAGCTCTTGAGGAAAACGTCCGTTCCGTTTGAGTACGTCACATACAACGTGCCGTTCGGCGTGCCGTCGTCGGCGACTTTGTTGACGAAGAAGATGCCACGCACGCCGGCCGGGTCGCTGGCAGCGGGACGAATGGTGTAACTCGTAGGCGCCTGTCCTGGCGCAGGAGGAGTGCCGACGGCAACAACGCCGTTGCTGCCTGAAGCGTAGACGGTGCCGCTTGCCTGGTGCACGTCGATGCAGCCCACCTGGCCGATGAGCCCCGCGGCGGTTGTCACACCGTAGGTGAAGCCGCCGTCGTTGGACCGCTGAATGTTGGCGATCGCCGGCGCGACGGTACGGTAGAGCAGATACACAGCGTTCGAGCCGTGGAACTCATGCCATTGGCGATCGTCGCCTGGAGGCCCTCCGGTGAGGTTGCCCGCATTATTAAACTCGAAAGTTACAGCGCGATCGCGGCTCCGGCCGGTCGGGATGTTTGCCAAAGTAAGGCTGCTGTACGCGAGGAAGGGAGGATCCCGCTCTACATCAGTCGAGGAAATCGGCGGGAACCCCACCGCCAAATCGATATCACCTCCGCCGTCGCCACCGACGTCGGCTGCCGTCTTTTCGGTGAATCCATCGGGCTGGCCACGATAGATCGGCACGCGCATTGTCGGATCGAACGTTGGACTCGAGGGGTTCAAGTCGAAGTACCAGAGATCAACACCGGCTGGGACGCCACGGATGCCGCCGACGTATGCGTTTCCTTTGAAGTCGGTGCGGGCACTCGGCTCGCCATCACGTCCGGCGACCGGCGCCTTCACCGTGGTGTTAGGGCCGAAAACGATGCCGCCGCCATCGAGGTAAGTTGCGGTCCGGCGGTCAGTGCCCTTCGCTTCCACACTGGCAGTGCCGCGATATTGATCGGCGCCGACGACGGCGAAATAAACGACACGCACGAAGTAATCGCCGACACCGGTGGCGGCTGGGTCGATGGCCGCGTTGTCCTCAGTCTCGGGCGCGCCGCCATTTCGTCCCGTCGAGGTCGTAGGTCCGTTTACGGCGTCCTTGTGGACAAAAAAATCATAATCGTTGGCAGCGAGGTTCCACTTGAACTTCAGCACGATCTGCTTGGTCGCCCAATCGGCCTCTGTGCCTAGAACCGTGATTTTGAAAACGTCGCAGTTCACCCCGTTGACGCAGGTAGCTTCGCCTTCGGACGCCGGGCCCACAGCTGTGCCTACCCAGTTCACCGGTGGGCTGTCCGTGCCGATCATGGTGGAGGCTGGGTTCGCACCGCCGGCGAAGAAGACGAACGATGTGAGGGACGCTAAGAGCAGCGCCAGCAGGAGGATTGGGCGGCGTGCAAAACCGTTAATCTTCGATGCTGCACCGGAGGAGAAGGGTCGACTTGGTTTAATCATAGTGGATCTAAGTTTTCAGCTGAAGGAAGCCGAAGACAGGCTCGCGAATTAGCGAACAACACCAGATGCCGGGCCCTCTCAGCAGAGACAGGCGCGACACGGGAAGTGAGATCGCTGAAAATCGAGAAGCCTCGGCTCAGTTTCCCCTTCGGCCAGCTACGCTACCGTCGCAACTTATTTTTTACTATTTTTCTGATAAATCTGGCTCGACTGCCTGGTGGTCAGTCGACCCAACTGCCTGTGAAAACATGTAGACGCTGATCGCTTTTTGATCGGTGCCCTGTGCGACGAGCCGATATGGGGCTCCGCTCTCCGTTTTCAGATTCCACCGTACTGTCTGTGCATCCGCGGTGATTGCCGCCGCCAGGTCGCCAATCTCTGCGAATGGCTTCTGGTGCTCCGCGCGAAACATAGCGCGCACACGCGTGACCTTCCCCTGCTTGTCCGCCCACGCCATGATCCAATCGTAATCTGTGCCTGCCAGCTTCCAATAAATGCGCCTGCCTTGCAGTTCCTTCTCGTCGGGCGGGTAGCTGCCAGGCGCGCGCAATGGGTCGAGCTGCTCGCGCGTGCTCTCGAGCGTGTCGCCGATGGCTACACCGAGGATCCGCCCTGACGATTGCACTGTCCCGGCCGCAGGCCCGGCAGGCTGACGCTGCTGGTCTTTGCTCGCTCCGCGTCCTTCGTCGCGACATGCAGCCGCGACCAGAATCACGGCGGCGGCACCGGCCAGGAGGGAGAGGGTCTTCGACAACACGCGATGCGGTTTTCTTAGCGCCGGACCATCTTGGAAGCCACGTACATCGCCTACCGCGGAGCTACACCACGCTCGCCGCTGCTGGCAATAGTCCCCCAGCAGCGGAGTGTTCTGCAGCGATGCGGGTTATTGAACGTTGTACGCCTCGACGAGCGCCACGCCGATCGAGTCGTTCTTGCCGCGGACGATGGCGGTGTAATTCCCCGGCGCGAGCGACGACAGGATAGCGGACTCGCGATCGTCAGCCGGCGCGATCGTCGTAGCCGCGATTTCGGCTTCCTGCGCTTCCTTCCAGTTATCGTTCGCTGTCATGACGGCGCCATTGCCATCGTAGAGCTCGAGTGTCGGATCCTGCAGCGGACCGCCCACGCCGCTTTGGCCGAGGGAAGGTCCGATCGCCCGCAGAAGCACGCGCGTGCTGCCGACGCCGCTTGGGCCAACGATCAAACCGCCGATCATTACATTGTCGCCGGTCTGGACCAGCCCGCGGGAGCTGAGGTTCACCAGTTTCGAGCTCGTTCCGAGGTTGAGGTCGTAGATCTCAACTAAACCGACACCCGACGCGTCACCGGCCCCGCGCAAGACAGCTGTGTAGGCGCCTGGGCCGAGCGTTTGCACGATGGCTGATTCAGCGTCGTTAGTCGGCGGAATGCCGGTTCCGGCGATTTCAGCCTGCTGCGAGTCTTTCCAGTTGTTGTTGCTGGTGATTACGCCGCCGGGCCCGTTTAACTCGAGCGTCGGGTCCTGTAGCGTGCCAGGCACGTTCCGCTCGGCGAGCGACGGCCCGAGGCCGCGGATCAAGACGCGTTTTGAGGCGCCTTCGCTGACGATGAACCCGCCGATGAGTGCGTTGTCACCGGGCTGAACGCTGGCGCGCGTGGAGATGTTCAACAACTGCGAGAACGCCGGGCCGACAACCGCATAGGTCGCAGCATTGGCCGTGAGATCGTTCGCAGTCGCATTGTTTGCCTGATCGGTCGCAGCGGTGGTGCGCACCTCTTCGCTATCCGCAGCGAAGGTTCTGACTGCGAAGTTGCCGAGCAGATCTCCCTTTTGGGGTGAGCCGATCTTATCGGGCGAAACGACGATGGTGATCAACCCTTGTGAGGTAAAGCTACCTGCATCAGCGCCGCCCGCTCTCCTGGTGCGCGGCACGCCAAGCACGAGGCCGACCACTCCGGTTTCAACGGTCCCGTACTCATAGGTGAGCGCTCCGGCGGCGTCCTTTGTCGCCCCGACATAGAAGCTGCCAACGTTCTTCGGCGGCTTTTGGGTATTATCGACCGCATTCGGCGAATCCCAGATGATTCTCCACATCCGGTTGTTCACGGTGGGTCCGCCCATCACTTTCAGGTTGAACACAATCTTGCCGGCGTGCGGGCCGTCCGTCGGCTCGACGATGGAGAGCGTCTGGAAGTCCAGATCAGGATTTCCCGCCTGCCCAGCGCCATCCGCAGCGCCGGTCGGATCGGTGTAGATCGTGTAGCCAAGGCCGGAGCGGGAATTCCCCACGAAACGGGCCGCGACCTCGTTGTTGTCGCAAGACTCGCCCGCGGCGTTGGTCGCCGTCACCTTGTAGAAGTAAGTCGCGGCTGGGTCATTCGCGGTCGCGTCTTCGAAGCGGGACTCGGAGCCAGGCACCGTCGCGAGCAGTGTTTGAGCGCCTTTGGCTGTGCCGCGCAGGATCTTGTATTGCGTAACAGGCGATCCGCCGGTGTTCGACTGCGACCAGCTGAGTTTCACGCTGTTGCCATTCCGCAATGCGTTGACGAGCGGCGCGCCCGGCGTCGTCGGAGCATCCGGGAACAGCGAGTCATGCGCTGCAAACAATCCTTTGCCGCCGGTCTGGCGAGCGATCGCTGCCAGCGCGGTGTAGGAGTTGCCGGTGGCACCTTCCGGAGCCTGCGAGCATTCCGCGCCCGCGCAGCCGTCATTGTATCCGACGAGCATGCGGCCGCGCTTGTCGACATCGGCGCCCATAAAGTCGAGCATGTTGCGGCAGATGTTCGCACCGCCGCCCAGCCAGATGCAGCCGCGCTGCATCGGATCATTCGGCGTCGCGTCGACAGTGTGCCACGTCTTTCCGCCGTCATACGTATGCGCGACGTACAGGTGCCACACGCCCTGAAACTTCGGGTCCTGCAGGCCGCCGGTGGTCGGCGTTCCGTAGAAGGCAAATGCCGCGCGATCATCATCCCCGGCCACGACGGCCGGGAAGGCAACGTTATTGATGCCGAAAACAGCGCCCACGTCGACCGGCTGCGACCAGGTCAAGCCACGGTCGTCGGACATGGAGACCGTCGCCTTCGTGTCTCCGTCAGCCATGCCGAGATAGACACGACCCTTGCCGGGAAGTAAGTCGCCGCGCCCGATGCCGACGGCAGCATCGCTGCCGCCAGACGTGCTACCTGGGACCTCGCGCACGTCCCACGTGACGCCATTGTCCTCACTCACGATGACACCCTGACCGGTGCCGCAACCTTTGTTTGGAAGGTAGGCTGTGCCGTCCGGCCCCACTTTGATGTGGCCATGCAGCCCGCCACATTCACCGTTCGGATCGACCGGGCGCGCGGCGCCATACGTCGTCCCGCCGTCGGTGCTCAGGGCGCAGGTGGCTGCCGGCAGCTGCCCGCAATAGTAGATCGCGTTTGGGTAAGCGGGATTGATCAGCGGCGCATGGAATGGCCCGCCTCCGCCGATCGTCTGGTGGTCGATTCCGGAACCCGGACCCGCACCGGTGCTCGGCACATACGTCTCGCCGTCATTTTCTGTGTACGCCGAAGCGGTCGCCGCGAAACCAGCGGGGAACTCCAGCTGCGAAACAAGTGTCCGGCCAGTGCCGATCTGTAGGATTTGTCCGTCAGGCCCGGTCCGACGTGAGTTATCCGTGAACAGGATCGGATCGAAAGTCTGGGCCGCTGTGGTGACGAAAGACTTGTTTTCCCAAAGCGCGTTTGGCGACGAAGGGCAGCTGTCGTCGAATGTGATACGGAGCGTCTGTAGGAGGGCAATATACATTGCCCTTCCGCCGTTTACGTCGTCGCCGGTGCCCGGCAGGATCCCTTCACTCTTCCAGTTCACTCCGATCGAAGGCTCGGCAGCGTCGATCCCGAGTGTCGCCGCGCCTGCTGCGGGCGGTGTGTGGTTCTGGTAACGAGGCGCGACGCCGGACGCTTGTGTCGCGGGAATGGGGCCGGGCGCCGATGTTTTGACCTCAGCTACGCCGTTATACTGGTCGGCTTCTGTCGCCGCGAAGTAGATGGCGCGGACGAAGAAGTCTCCGGTGCCGACGCTAACGCTGCTCGGGTTCAAAGCGACTTCTTCGGCAGTCGTTGCACCAGCTCCCGAAGAGGCGACGATCGGTCCATCCGGTGCACCTTTCCGAATCGAGAGATCGTAGTCGCTGGTCGGCGAGAGCCATTGAATGCGCACGTTAACCTGTTTGCCGGTCCACTCTTCGGGGGATCCGGAGATCGTTAGTTTGAATGTGTCGCAATTCGCGCCTTCCTCGCAGTCAGCCTCTCCACCTGCGGCTGGTGGAGCTCCGATAGCTGTACCCATCCAGGTGACAGGGGCCGAACTCGAGGGCGTCACTGTGCCTTCAGCCGGTTTTGCGGCGAAGCTGAGCGCCGCGAGCAGCGCGCTCATGCAGACGAGGGCACAGCCGAGCAGGAGGCGTGGCGTGAAGAGACCGGATTCAGAGACAGGCTTGGTGCGCATAGGGATGTTGCTAGTCCGGCGAAACGTCGCCGCAGACGGATTTACTTCAGGGAGACTTTTGGAGAGACGGGCGGGACAAAAGACACCGCGCGCGTCGTGTATCGGAACTCGGAAAAGGGCCGGTCGTGTCCCGTCGCCCGATTAGCAACCAAGATGTGTCTCTTTCGATCCGGAAAACTCCGGCGCGCCTCCGCGGCTCTCGCGCTCGCGGGCAGCTCTCTCCTGCTGAGTCTCGTCGGATGTTCCAAATCTGACGAGCGGGCGCAGACATCACCGCCGCAGTCGCCCAGCCCAGCGGCTGAACGTGTCGCGGTGGCTCCCGCCGCGCCGATCGACCCCTGCTCACTGCTGACGAGCGAGGAAATCACGGCCGTGCAAGGCGAGGCGCTCGTCGGCACGAAGCCATCCGTGAACCAGGGCCAGGGTCTGGCGATGTATGACTGCTTTTACACGCTGCCGACGTTTACCAACTCCATCAGCCTGAGTGTCACGCAAAGCGGCTCCGGCCTCGACGCGCGCAACCCATCGCAATCCTGGCAGGAAACCTTTGGCGAGGCAGCCAGGCAAAACGCCAAGAAGTCGGGGCCACCGCAGAAGGTTGAAGGTATCGGAGATGAAGCTTTCTGGGCCGGCGACAATCGCATGGGCGCGCTCTACGTATTGAAAGGCTCGCGCTTTATCCGCATCAGCGTCGGCGGAGCCGGTGACCAGGCGGCGAAAATCGAGAAATGTCGCTCGCTCGCCGAGGCGGCGCTGAAGCACCTGTAGTTTCGGGCTTTCACCACCTCCTCGTGACCGTCTGGAGCGCATGTCGCGAGGCCGACCCTCTGGAGAGACGGGCGTCGTCGTTTCTTTAGACCTCCCGTCGGTTCTTCAAGCCGGACGCCACGGCGGGCGTCCCTCCACGCGTGCCAAGCTCGAGCCGGCCGCTCGATGGCACGATGTACCTTGAGAGCGTCCGCCCGCTTGCCGTTTGCACGGCGACTGCGAAGATTCAACGCCGCCGCCACTCCGTGAAGACTTGTATCATCTGCAATCCAGGAGCCGGCAGCGTCGACGATCCCTCGTCGACCTTTGAACTGCTGCGCGACGAACACGGCGCCGCGACCGTCCGCCTAACGAGAGATAGCGGACAAGCGACCGAGTTCGCTCACCAGGCAGCGGAAGATGGCTACGAGCTCGTGGTCGCAGCAGGCGGCGATGGGACACTGAACGAGGTGATCAACGGCATCGCGGCTCATGTCGATCGCGTCCGCGTCGGCCTGATCCCCCTCGGGACCGGGAACGATTTCGCTCGCTCGTTGAACCTGCCCGGCACGGTCGAAGAGTGCATCGACGTGCTGCGCGCAGGGCATGTCAGGCGCGTCGATCTTGTCCGCGTGACGAACGGCGGCGTCCGCTACATGCTGAACGTTTCCGCCGGCGGCTTCAGTGGCACCGTGGGCGAAAAGCTCACGCCCGAGATCAAAAAAAGCTGGGGGCCGCTGGCGTATGTGCGCTGCGCCGCAGAAGCCTTTCCGGAGCTGCGCGCCTACCGCACCAGCATCGTGCTCGATAACACAGCTCCGCTCGAGCTGAACCTCTACAATGCCATCGTCGCCAACGGCCAGTTCGTCGCTGGCGGCACGCAGATCGCGCCGGACGCGAAGATCGACGACGGCCAGCTCGATCTGGTGCTCGTCCCCGAACGGCCCATGAGCGAGATGGTGATGATGGCCGCGCAGATGCTGGTCGGCAAGCATCTCACCAGCGACGCAATCGTCTTCCGGCGAGCCGCCAAGATCTCGATTCACTCCGAGCCGGGGATGTGGTTCAACGTCGATGGGGAGCTGATCGGCAATGAGCCTGTCACCTTCGAGGTCATGCCACGTGCCCTGCAGTTCATGGCGCCGCCTAACGAAGAGTGAGTCCAAAAATTCTCACGCTCGGTGCGCTGGCGCGGAAGGGGGAAGAACTCCGCGCCCGCGGCACCAGGCTGGTGGCGACGAACGGCTGCTTCGATCTGCTGCACGTCGGCCACGTGCGCTATTTGCAATCGGCCCGCCGGCTGGGCGACGCACTCGTCGTCGGCATTAATGGAGATGATTCCGTCCGAGCCCTGAAAGGCGAATCGCGCCCGCTTAACCGCGAGTCAGACCGGGCAGAAGTCTTGGCCGCGCTCGAGTGCGTCGACTTTGTCACCATCTTTCCAGACGTGCGAGCGACCGAGTTCCTGAAGCACGCGCGACCGGCGATCTACGTGAAGGGGGGCGATTACAAACCGGAGACGTTGAACGCGGATGAGCGTAGCGCTCTCGAGCAGATGCAGACGGAGATCAGGATCGTCCCGTTCGAAGCCGGCTATTCCACGTCCGGGCTTCTCGAGCGGATGACCTGCTAGTGCGATGGCTCTGCGGCTCGGGATTCTCGGCTCCGGCAAAGGCTCGAACTGTCGCGCAATCCTGGAGCGCATTCGCGATGGCTCGCTCGACGCTGAGGCTCGCATCGTCGTCTCCGACTTTGGTGATGCGCCGATTCTCGAGATCGCGCGCGAATTCGGCGTGCCGCATGCGCACGTCGCGCCTGGCAACTTCCGCACCATCCTCGAGCCTGCGGCCGAGCAGGAACTCGTGCGCACGCTGCAGCGTGCGGACGTCGAATTGGTGGTGCTGGCCGGCTTCATGCGCGTCCTGAAGGCGCCGATGCTCCAGGCCTTTCCGCAGCGCATCATCAACATCCACCCGTCGCTCTTGCCGAAGTTTCCCGGCCTCGCAGCCTGGAAGCAGGCGCTTGCCGCGGGGGAGAAGGTCACCGGCTGCACGGTCCACTATGTGGACGCCGGGATCGACAGCGGCATGATCCTCGGTCAACGCGAAGTGCCGATCATGCCTAACGACACGCCGGAGACGTTGCACGCCCGCATTCAGATCGCCGAGCGTGAGTTGTACCCGGAAGTGATCGGGTGTCTGGCTGTGTAGTCATCGCTGTCGGGTTCTGCAAGAGCCGCTGTTTCTCGACGGCTACCGGCGGGCGGCTGGGTGAGTCTTTCGTTCATTCCAGAGCGCACGCGCGTGGTAAGCGTGATCGGAAAGCGGCGGAATACCGCCGCACTCCAAAACGCAAGCGACTGAGCGTGCGAGCACTCGCGGCAGCGTCTTGGAGTGCGCCAGTATTCTGGCGCTTTCAGGTGGCGTGTAAGCCCGCCCGTTGTGTGGCCGGTCGCGCTAGATCCGCTCAGCCTTCTGATCGCGCCCTAACAACTCCTGCAACGCCTGCGCTGGAGGCTTCGCCTCGTACACCACGGAGTAGACCTGATCGATGATCGGGGTCTCGATATCGAGCCGCCGCGCGCATTCAAACGCGCTCTTCGCCGTCGGCACACCTTCCGCGATTGAGTGACTCCGCGCTGCAATTTCCTCGAGCGTGCGCCCGCGCCCAAGCTGCTCGCCGACGCGTCGATTCCGGCTGTGCTGGCTAAAACAGGTGGCGATCAAATCGCCGGCGCCACTCAGACCGTAAAACGTCTGGGGGTTGCCGCCCATCGCGGTGCCCAGCCGCAACATCTCAGCCAGCGCCCGCGTGACCAACGCCGCCTTCGAGTTGTCGCCAAGGCCAAAGCCATCACTGCAGCCGGCCGCGAGCGCGAAGACGTTTTTCAGCGCGCCACCAAGCTCAATCCCAGTGGTCTCGTCACTCGAATAGATGCGGAACAGCGGACTCCCGAGATGTTGCTGCAGCTGCTCCGCGCATTCCGGCTGCTCACAACCGAGCACTGTCGCCGTCGGCCGGTCACGCGAGACTTCGATCGCGAGGTTTGGGCCGGAAAGCACCGCGACGGTGTGCTCTGGGTGCACTTCGGCCAGGATCTGTGTCATCCGCATTCCGGTGCCGTGTTCGATGCCTTTCGTGCAACTTAGGAACACCGCGTCCCTCGACAGGTGCGGCTGTAGTTGCTCGGCAACAGTGCGCAACGCGGTCGACGGCGTGACGAACACAACAAGCTCGGCGCCCGCGGCTTGCGACAGGTCGCTCGTGACGTGAATCGACTCTGGCAACGTGACCCCAGGCAGATATTCAGTGTTCTCGCGAGTGGCCCGCAGCTCCTGCGCCCGTTCAGGGTTGTGGCCCCACAAGAGGACGTCATTGCCTTGCCTCGCCCAGAGTATCGCCAAGGCGGTTCCCCATCCGCCGGCTCCCAGAATGGCTGTGCGTTTGAATCTCACTTCCGCGCGAACCGTGGTTCGGTTCCATTGAGAAGGCGAGTGATATTCGAGCGATGACGCCAGACGACGAGAGCTGCCATCACAAGCGAGAAGTAGAACAACACGGTGCCTTGTGTCTGCTTCATCGCGACTAGCACGGCCACGACGACCGGCAATGCTGTCGCGGCGACGATCGACGCGAGCGACACATAGCGTGTCACTTTGAAGACGATGAGCCAGACGACAAAGATCGCGAAGGCTGAGATCGGCGTCACGCCGGCGAGGGACCCCGCTGAGGTGGCGACGCCTTTGCCTCCTTTGAAGCGCAGCCACACTGGAAACGAGTGCCCGGCGACACATGC
Organism: uncultured Chthoniobacterales bacterium; assembly: GCA_902805675.1. Lineage (GTDB taxonomy): Bacteria > Verrucomicrobiota > Verrucomicrobiia > Chthoniobacterales > UBA10450 > JACCTI01. The sequence continues at coordinate 42,730 of CADCTA010000057.1, forward strand.
CGCAGCCGCGACGATCGCGAAAAACTCGATGTACTCCGCCGTGTCAGGCGTGCGGCTGGCGAGAAGCATCGCAAGTCGAACAGCAATGAATCCTTTCAGCGCGTCGGCGAAGAACACGGCAAAGCCCCACGGCTTACCTAGAACACGCAAGACATTTGTAGCACCGATGTTGCCGCTCCCGTGTTGGCGTACGTCCACGCCTGACAAGCGGCCGGCGAGATATCCGCACGGGATTGACCCGAATAGATACGCTTCGAGCAGCACCAGAATGAGGAGCGTCCACATGGCTAGCGTGCTGTTGCCTGAGACCCGAGCGACCGCGGCACCGTGCCCTCGCGTGAACGAGCTGCCATGTGGGCACGGCCGAGCCAGACCGAGATGATGGCGACATCGGCCGGTGTGATTCCGCTGATCCGACCGGCCTGACCAATGCTGACCGGCCGCACAGCAGAGAGCTTCTGGCGCGTCTCGGGGCGCAGCCCTGGAATCCGTGCATAGTCGACATCGAGAGGAATTGGCTGCGACTCGCGCGCCGTGAGCTGCCGATGCTGTTGAGTTTGCCGCCGCACGTAGCCTTCATACTTCATCTCGGTTTCGATGAGCTCCCAATGCTCGGGCGAGGCGATGGTGCGGATTTCCGTGGGAAGGCTGTCGAGGTGAAACTCTGGTTGCTTCAACAGCGCAGCGACCGGGCGCCCGGCGACCTTTACTTCGGCAGCGGCTCGGCGCAGTTCGGCGAGCGCGCGTTCTTTGTCTTCGAAGACTGCCCAGCGCCGATCGTCAACCAACCCCGCTTCGCGCCCGCGGCGAGTGAGGCGCTGATCGGCATTATCCTGCCGCAGCGATAACCGATCCTCTGCACGACTGGTGAACATGCGGTACGGCTCCTCCGTTCCTTTCGTGACCAGATCGTCGATCAGCACACCGGTGTATGCTTCATCGCGCGCCAATGTGAACGGTGCGCGGCCCTGCACCTTGAGCGCTGCGTTGGTGCCAGCGACGAGCCCTTGCGCCGCAGCTTCCTCGTAACCCGAGGTGCCATTCACCTGACCGGCGAAATACAAGCCGCCGACCCGCTTGGTCTCTAGCGTGTGATGCAGCTGCGTCGGCGGAAAGTAATCATATTCGACCGCGTAGCCCGGTCGCATGATCTCCGCGCGCGAGAGGCTTGGGATCGTGTGCAGGAACTCAAGCTGCACCGCGTAGGGCAGACTCGTGGAGATCCCGTTGACGTAGAACTCATCGGTGTGCAGTCCCTCGGGCTCTAAGAAGAGTTGATGCGCTGGCTTCTCGGAGAACTTGACCACCTTGTCCTCGATGGACGGACAGTAACGCGGCCCTGTGCCTTGGATGCGCCCGGCATAGAGCGCAGATAGATGCAGGTTGCGCCGGATGACATCATGAGTGCGCTCATTCGTATGCGTGATCCAGCACGGAACTTGTTCCACGTGGAACTTCGAGCCGTTCAGCGTGAAGATGTCGCCTGGGTTCTGCTCGGCTGGCTGCGCGTAGCCGAAACGTGGCGCAGGCACATCGCCGTGCTGGATCTCGCAGAGGGAAAAATCGATCGAGCGGCGGCTGATCCGACACGGCGTACCGGTTTTGAATCGCCCGACCTCGAAGCCGAGCGCGCGCAAGCTGTCGCTCAACGTCGACGCTGTGTCTGCCATTCGGCCGCCAGGCTTCGTGTGGGAGCCGACGTGGAGCAGTCCTCGGAGGAAAGTGCCTGAGGTAATCACTACGGCACGGCAGGCGATCTCAATCCCGACGTCTGTCGTGACACCCGCGATCCCGTCGCCCCGGACCAGCAACGACTGCACAGTAGCCTGCTTCAGATCAATACCATTTGTCCGCTCGAGAACCGCCTTTGCGCGGAACTGGTAAGCCTTCTTGTCACACTGGGCGCGCGGGGCGCGTACACTCGGACCCTTCGTGCGATTCAGCAGCCGGAACTGGATTCCAGTTGCGTCGGCGTTCTCACCCATGAAACCACCCAGCGCATCGATCTCACGAACAATGTGACCCTTTGCCAACCCGCCGATCGCCGGGTTGCACGACATTTGTCCGACGGTGTCCAGATTCTGCGTCAGCAAAGCGACGGACGCACCCACCCTTGCCGCCGCGAGGGCCGCCTCGATGCCGGCGTGGCCGCTCCCGACGACTACAACGTCATATTCTCTCGGTGATCGGTCCATGTTCCACGTGGAACTATCCGAGAATACCTTGCCGCGGCTTCGGAAACAGCGCGCTCAAGGTGAACTCAGCCGTCCGCCCGCTGAGCGTCCGGCTGACAATCGCCAGGTCCGGACAAAACTCCGCCAGGACCTGTCGGCACGCTCCGCACGGCACAACCGGCTCCTCCGAGTCGCTCACGATCGCCAGTTGGTCGAACTCGGTTGTACCCGCTTGAACGGCCGATCCAACCGCGACCCGCTCTGCGCAAATCGTTAGACCGTAGGAGACATTCTCGACATTACCGCCTGTGAAAACTTCACCGGTCGCCGCCCGCAACGCGGCGCCGACTTTGAACTCGGAATACGGCGCGTATGCCCTAAGCCGCGCATCAGCAGCCAGGTGCACGAGGTCGTTCGAACTCATAACCTTTTCGTAGCGAGATTGTTATCAATTGAATATTCGGTCGACTCCGCCGCCGCGCCGTTAGGTTTCGCTGCCTCCTCTGCTTCCTTCAGCAACCGCAGCGCGATCCGACCGAGCATCAACAACACCACGACCGAGGTCACCAAGCCGCCGCCCCAGATGAAGTACTCGATGAGATGGGGATGACTCTTGCCGCGCACCAGGTTCAATCCCAACTGCCCCAGCGTGCCGAGATACGCATACAGGAACAGCCCTGGCGCCTGGCCGATCGCCACCCAGAGCATGCAGGTGCGAAAGCGAATCGTGGTGAGCCCGTAGAGGTAATTGAGGAGACTCGTCGGAAACAGCGGGTGCAGCTGGCTGAGCAGGATGATTTTCCACCCCTCGCGTTCCACGGCTGGCTCGAGCGCCTCCAGAGTACGGTTCTGCATCAGCCGCCGCCGCAGCCATCGCCGGCCGATCCAGCGGCTGATGTAGAACGAGATCGCCGCGCCTCCGACGTTACCGACGAGGATGATGAGGAAACCCCACCAAAGTCCGAAGAAGAATCCGCCCCCGAGGCTAAGGAAGCCGCCCGGCAGCAACAGCACGTTGCAGCACGCATAGAGCAGCGGGTAACAGATGGCGCTCCACGCGCCCCAGCCCATCACGCGCTGCTGCACGGCAGCGAGAATGTCAGCGAGCGGAAAGAACCGCGAGAGGACGAAGATGAGGATGCCGACGAGCAGCAGTCCGCCGAACTGAACGTAGAGCGCGCGACGAACTTCGACCATTCGTCACACCATCGTCACTCACAACGCGCGCGCAAACTCCGCCAGCTCCACCGTCGTCTCGTATTGCAGGAATGGCGTAATGAGATACACGCCGGCATACTCCGCGAGGGCCGCCTCCGTCATCTCCTTCGCCAGCTTCAATCCCCGCGCGCGACCTTCCGCGCCTTCGCTGCCGGCCATTGCCGCCCGCACACGATCGGAGACGAGGATGCCTGGCACCTCGTTGTGCAGGAACTCCGCCTGCCGTCCGCTCAGCAACGGCCAGATGCCGATGAAGAGCGGGATGCCGAGATGCGCAGTGCGTCGCTTCGTCTCCGCGATCAGCTCTGCGTCAAAGACTGGCTGCGTCATCGCATACTGCGCGCCGGCCGCGACTTTGCGCTCCAGACGTTGCACCTGCGCGTCGAGGTTCTTCGCATTCGGATTGAACGTGCAGCCGATGACAAACTCAGTCTTCGCCTTGAGCGGTTTGCCGGAATGCGTGAAGCCTTCGTTGAGCTGTTTCACGATTGCCATCAGCTCGATCGAGTTGACGTCGTAGACCGACTTCGCGCCCGGATGATCGCCGACGCGCGCCGGATCGCCGGTCAGCGGCAACACGTGTCGCATGCCGAGCGCCGCCATGCCTAACAACTCGCTCTGCAGGCCGAGGACGTTGCGATCGCGGCAACTGATATGCAGCAGCGGCGTGATGCCGAAGCGCTCCTTCAACATCGCGCCCACCGCAAGGTTGCTCATGCGCAAAATGGCTAACGAGTTATCCGCCAGCGTGATCGCATCGCAGCCTGCGCGCGTGAGCGCCTGCGCCCCGGCGAAGAACTTGTCGAGCGCGAGCGACTTTGGCGGATCGAGCTCGCAGATGATGACGCGTTGCCCCTGCGCCAGCTTCTCGACCAGGCTGTCTTCCGCGCGACGCTGCGTGTGAAATGTCTCGAGCGGCGCCTGCGAGATTGCGCGGACCTGTTTGCTCCGCACCGGCTTCATCTCTGCGACCGCCCTCGAGAGCGCCGCGATGTGCGCCGGAGTTGTCCCGCAACATCCACCAATCAGCCCCGCGCCTTGCTCCGCCATTTCGCGCCCGGTGATCCCGAAGTAATCCGGCGCGGTCGGATAAACATAGCGCCCCTCGGTGTAGCGCGGATACCCGGCATTCGCATACGCGGCGAGCAGATCGCCGGCCGGAATCTTCTGCAGCAGCTGCACCATGGCGTGCGGACCATTCATGCAATTCGCACCCACGATGTGCGCACCGAGCTGCCGGCAATGCGCGAAGGCATCGACCACCGGCATGCCCGATTGCAATCGCCCTTCCGGCTCGCAAGCGAAGAGCGCGACCACGATCGCGTCGCTCGCCGGTCTCGCTCCCAGCGCGATCTGCATCTCCTCGAAGCTCATGAACGTCTCGAAGAACAGGATCTGCACGCCGCCATCGAGCAGCGCCGTGATCTGCTCACGAAAGCACGCCGCACGATCGATCCCGCGCTCTGTCGCATCGCTTTCGCTGATCCCGAGCGGCCCGACACTGCCGGCCACGCACACATCCTTGCCGCGCGCCGCGGCGAGAGCCACCCGAGCAGCGGCCGAGTTGATTTCCGCCACGCGTGCCTGCAACCCGAAGCGCTCGAGCCGCGGAGCGTTCGCGCCGAAGGTGTTCGTCTCGATGAGACGCGCGCCGGCGGCGACGTACTGCTCGTGCACCATGCGGACGCGATCCGGCTCCGAGACGCACAGCTCCTCAAGGCAGCGATCCACCGGCACGCCTGCATCGAGCAAGAGCGTCCCCATCGCGCCATCGCCGCAGACGATGCGCTCCTGCAGTTCATCGAGTAAACCCACCGCCGTGGGCTTAACGTCGCGCGTCCGGAACGTCAACACGGCTGGGTCCAGGCAACGGCTGCGGCCGACCCGATCGCCCGGCGCCACACGCCAAGCGATCTTGACATAGAGCCGCTAGGCCACACGATGCGGCGGTGTCCCGCGCGCGCCCAAAACTCCGGCAGGACATCCTGCCCTCGCCGCAGCAGACCGGCCGCGCCTAACGAATGAATGCGCTGCGCGCAGCCGGCTCGAGATTCGCGGCGCTGTTCCGCAAAGACGAGCTCGAGCAGGAGCTAAACGACGAGCTTCGCTTCCATCTCATGATGCGCGCGCGCGAGCACGCCGGCAGTGGCATCTCTGCGAGGGACGCTTCGCTGCAGGCGCGCCGTCAATTTGGCAACGTCAACGCGGTCAAAGACGCTTGCCGTGATTGGAGCGGCGGTGGTCCCCTCGAGGTGCTGCTCGCGGACACTCGGTTCGCCTGGCGGATGCTGGCCAAGGACCGCTCATTCACGGCCATGGCCGCACTGACTCTGGCCCTCGCGATCGCGGCGAACACCGCCGTGTTCACCGTCGCGAACAGTGTCCTGCTTCGGCCGTTGCCGTTCCCTGATGCGCACGAGCTGGTCGCCTTGCGCACTCACCCGGCGAGCGATCCTGCAAGCGGCCGCACGGTTTCCATTCCCGACTTCCAGGACTTCAATACAAGCGGGCGCTGGTTTGCGGGGATGGGAATTTCTTACTCGCAGCGTTTCCTCGCCACGGAGGCTAGCGGTGATCTGGCAAAAGTCCGCGGTGCGCGCGTCTCTGCGGGCGTGTTTTCGTTGCTCCGCGTTCCGCCGGCGCTCGGGCGGGTATTCTCGCCGGAGGACGATCAACCGGGCGCGCGCGTCGCCATCATCAGCCATGAGTTCTGGCAGCAGCGCTTCAAAGGCGCCGCCGACGTCCTCGGTACGAAGCTCACGCTGGACAACGAGGAGCATCGAATCGTCGGAGTGATGCCGTCCGCATTCCGGTTCCCGGTTCTGAATGAGGCAACCGAGGTGTGGACAAGTTTCGCCACGCAGCACGAGCAATGGCCCGGCGGCGGCGCGCCGATTTCCGCTTCTCGCGACAGCCGGCTTTTCCACGCCATCGCGCGACTCAAACCTGGCAGCACCCAGGCGCAAGCGGATGCCGGGGCTAAGGAAATGGCCGCGCGCCTGGCTGCGCAGCATCCGACAAATCAACATCTCAATTCATGTTCCGTGACGCCCTACCGCGCCTTCGTGACCGGCACGGTGCGCGCGGAGCTCATCATGCTCAGCGTGGCTGCGCTCTGCTTCCTCTGTGTCGCCTGCGCGAACGTCGGAAACCTGTTGCTCGCGCGGGGCGCCACGCGCGCCAGAGAGAGTGCGATCCGTGCGGCTCTCGGAGCGGGACGCGGCCGGATCTTTCGCCAGCTGCTCATCGAAGGGCTGATGGTCGGCGCCATCGCAGGCGTTCTCGGCCTGCTCGCCTCTTTCGCGGCCTCGTCCTCCATCGTGTGGCTGCTCCCCCGCGATTTCCCGCGTGCCTATGAGGTGCGCATGGATGGAATTGTCCTCGCGTTTGCCGCTGGTCTCGCCGTGCTTTTCGGCTGCGTCTTTGCGGCGGTGCCGGCGTGGCGTTCCGCACGCTCGCCGCTCGCGCCTTTGCTGAACGAGTGCAGCCGCGGGTCGGATGACAACGCGGGCAGCCGGCGCTTTCGCAACGGCCTCGTCGTCGTCGAACTCGTGCTCGCATTCGTGTTGCTGAGCGGAGCTGCGTTCTTGCTCCGGGGGGTGCAACGCCTTCGCGATGCGGAGCCCGGTTTTCGACCTCAAGGTGTCATCAGTGCGACCGTGTCGCGCCAGGAAGTGGAAGCCCCGGAGCCAGTGCAAAATGCGGAGTTCTTCCGGCAGCTTACCGCCAGGGTGGCGGCGCTGCCGGATGTGCAATCCGCCAGCGCAGTTTCGCACGTGCCGTTTCGCACAAACCGTCCGATCACTGAACTGATCGGGGTGCGTAGCAACACGGCAGGCTTACCGCGGACCGAGTTCTGCATCGTCACGCCGAACTACTTCGGCACCTTGGACATCCCCATCGTTCAGGGGCGCGACTTCGATGAACGCGATTCTCGAGATGCGCCGCGGGTCGTAATCATCAACCAGAGCCTCGCCCACGCTCTCTTCGGGAGCGAGAACCCGGTGGGCCAGCGCCTCCACCCGAAGCTCGCCGACGATGGCGCCGGCTACATCGAACGCGAGATCGTCGGCGTGGTGCAGGACGTGCAATCGCATCGGCAAAGCACTCGCCAAACACCCGAGCTTTACCTCCCGCACGCGCAATTCAGCATCACCGACATGGCCGTGCTGGTTCGCACCGACACATCCGCTGCCGTGATAGCGGAGCGAATCCGCGCGGCCGTTGCGGCCATCGATGGGCGGGCGCTGTTTCATGAACCCGGAAGCGTAGCGGACCACATGGACGCGAGCCTCGCGCGGCCGCGTTTGAATTCCGCCGTGCTGGCCGCCTTCGCCATCGTCGGCGTTTCTCTCGCGCTCGTCGGCATCTACGGCGTCATCGCCTACTCTGTAGCGCAGCGGCGACATGAGATCGGAATCCGCCTGGCGCTTGGCGCGGCGCGATCCAGAGTCAGCCGATTGATTATCGGGCAAGGTGCGCCTCTCATCGCCATATCGCTCGTGGCCGGCGCGCTCTGCAGCCTCATCGCCCGGCCATTTCTGCGCAGCTTCGCGCAGTCGTCCACGGGAGAGGACGCACTGCTGATCGCGATCGTCGCATCGATTGTGGGGGCTGTCGCTCTGCTGGCCTGCTGGATCCCGGCGCGTCGTGCAGCGCGGCTCGATCCGCTTGCAGCCATCGGCAGCCGATAATCGCGCGCGCCGGTAGTGCGCTCCCACCCTCTACTCACGCGTGACGGACAAAGGACATTGACACTCTGGGTCCTTTTCGACATTCTCGCCGCATGAGAACCCGACGTTTGTACGGAATTGTTATCGTCGTGGCGATCGCTGGATTGCTCGCCGCGTGCGACACCACGACGACCCAGAGCGGTACAACCACCAAAAAGAGCAGTGCGACAGCATCCTACGGTGCGCGCCAGACCGGCACCCATTTGCCGTAACAAGAACGAGCCCGCTCCGCGCCTCTACAGCTCGCGGCGGCGACTCCGTTCGGCAGCCGACCTCCGGATTTTGCAGGCCCAAGCGTTACAGCGACGCGACCTTCGCGAGGCTGCACCGTCATGCACATTGCGGCGGCCCTCCGTGCGCGCGGTAATCAGGCGCCTGCTCGCCTCCGCGCGGCTGCCTGCGGTATTCGCCGTCGTGATCCCGGGATTGCTGGCGGCAACCTGTACGTCGCCCGATGCACAGCCGATCGACGTCAGTGTTCGCGACGTCGTGATCGACCCATATGCGATGGATGGAAGGCGGGTCAGGCTCTTCGGATTTCTGCATCACACTCGCGAGAGGGATGCGCTCTACTGGCGTGGGGCCGACATCAAACCGTCAATCGACAGCGACGGCGTAGCAGTTCATTACTCGTCCCGGGCGCCGGCATCGCATCACGAGACGGATGGGAGCTTGGTCGTGCTGGAGGGAATCTTTCACGCAACCAAACCGCAGCGGCGCGGTTGGAATTCGGAGACAGCCGGCGCCGGTGAGCGGTTTAACGGCGCGCTGGTCGATGCGCGACGCATCCAGACGAGATAAGCTTTAGCCTACTCCACGCCTACGCTCGCGACCGACGGCCGTCATGTGATCTCACCATTATTTCACAGAGCGCGGACTCGGCCGACGAGATCTCAAACACCCCCCAGCGAAGGACATTCACATGATCAAACGAGCATTCGCTAAACACCGCAACCTCGCAGGCGCCCTGGCTTTATTGCTCACCACCGGCGTCGTCTTTCCAGCACTCGGGAGCGATACCGCCGCGGCGGCGCACCCGTACTCCGGGCGAACCGTCACGGAAGTAGATCGCAGCCGACTTCCAGCGGCCCTGCAAAATGTGCCGCTGGAGCGCCTCTCATCCGGTGCGCTGATCCGCCTCGGCCTTGCCGAGTCAGACGAGGATTGGAATGCTCGCGTCGCGCGCGCCGCTGCGGCCGACGTGCAGGAGCGCAAAGCTGCCGTCGCGCTGGATCGCCGCGTGGGCGCGAACATCCGCCTCGGCGACGATCCGCCCGAATTGCCGTCCTTCCGTCGCGCGCAAGCCGAGCCACACATCGCGCGTTCGCCCACCGACCCTGATTTTCTGGTCGCCACGTTCCAGGAAGGACGCTTTCGCGACGGCGGCGCCGTCAACTGCGGCTACTCGACGAGTCGCGACGGCGGCGTGACGTGGTCGCGCGCGCTGCTGCCCGGCGCCGGCGCGGTCAGCGGTGGACCTTACGAGCGCGTGACAGATCCCGTGGCCGGTTTCGATCGCGCGGGGAATGCATACGTAAACACGCTCGGGCTGATCACCGGCACTACGTCGACCGGCACGCAGGACTTTGATGGCAGCGTGATTGTCAGTCGCTCGACCGACGGCGGCGTCACCTTCGGCCAGCCGGTGCTCGCGTACAAAGAGCCCAATGCCGACACCTTTGCGGACAAAAACTGGATGGCGATCAATAACTTCCCCGGCACGCCGACCGCGGGCCGCATCATCCTCACGTTTACGATCTTCTCGAACGTCGGCGGCACGGCGCACCCGATTGCGCGCGTCTACAGCGACGACCAGGGCGCCACGTGGAGCCCGCTCGCCTACATCCACTCGCTCAACAACCAGGTGCAGGGCTCGCAGCCCGTCTTCCTCCGCGATGGCAGGCTTGTGATCGTTTACTGGAACTTCATGGGCACCAGCACCTTCGCCGACGATCGCCTCGAGCTCGTCGTCTCGAACGACGGCGGGAACACTTTCGGTCCGCCAAGGCCGATCACGAACGTCGCGATCTACGGACCTCCTAACATTCGCAGCGGCGGTTTTCTTCCATCCGTCACGACCGACCGCGAGACCGGCACTCTCTTCCTCACCTACCAGGCCCGCCATGAAGGGCAGCCGCGCATCATGTTTATGCGTTCGTCCGATGCGGGGAACAGCTGGAGCACCCCCATTCCGATCAGCAACAACCCGCCGAACTCTGGCGTGTTCAACCCGGCGATCGCCTCCTCCGCCGACGGGCGCACACTGACGGTCGCGTTCTACGATCTGCGCGATAATCCCGGATCAACGACGCGCTGTGACATGTACCTCGCGCAGTCCTTCGACGGCGGAAACACGTGGCAGCCAAACATCCGCCTGTCCAGCGAATCGACAGATGCAGCGCTCGCCGTCAACACCGGTTCGGACAGTAACCCCAGCTATATGCTCGGCGACTACATTGGCATCGCGGAGCCGGTTAACTCAAACGTGCCCGCCGTCCCGGTGTGGATCGACACGCGGACGGGCGATCCGGATCCGTTCGTCACGCGCGTCGGCATCGCGCCGCAGCTGGATTTCACCAGCTGGCAGGCGGCCCGCTTGTCGTTTAGCCAGACAGGCAATCCGGCATCCGGCGGGGAGTCCGGGGACGCAGATGGCGACAACGCCTCGAATTCATCCGAGTACAACACGGACACCGAGCCTAACGAGTTTTTCCACACCGGGCGGCAGCTCAACATCTCGACCCGCGCGCGGGTTCAGACCGGCGAGAACATCCTGATCGGCGGATTCATCGTCACCGGCAGTGAACCTAAGCGCGTGGTCATCCGGGCCCTCGGCCCGTCGCTCACCGGGGCGGGCGTGCCCGGAGCACTGCAGAACCCGACGCTCCAATTGCTGACTGACAACAACGCGCTGGTCGCCGAGAACGACGACTGGCGGCAGACGCAGGAATCGGAGATTACGGCGACCGGCATCCCGCCAGCGGATGATCGCGAGGCCGCGATCGTGCAGACATTGTCGCCGGGTAACTACACTGCCGCCGTGCGCGGCGCCGGCGACACCGCAGGCGTGGCGCTGGTGGAGATCTACGATCTCGCGCCGGGCGCAAACTCGCGGCTGGCCAACATCAGCACGCGCAGCTTTGTCGAAGCGGGCGAGAACGTGATGATTGGCGGGCTAATCATCGGCGCCGGCGCGGGACCAGACGGAGCCGGTAGCACGCGTGTGGTGCTGCGCGCCACCGGTCCATCCCTTTCGCAGCAGGGTGTTACCGGCGCGTTGCAGGATCCGGAGCTGCTGTTGTTCGATGCGAACGGCTCGGTCATCGAGACGAACGACAATTGGCGCCAGACTGAACAGGCCGACGTCCGCACGTTAAACCTCGCGCCACGAGATGATCGCGAAGCAGCCCTCGTTGCGAGCCTGCCCCGCGGCAGCTACACAGCGATCGTGCGCGGACGCGACGGAACGACGGGCGTGGCGCTGATCGAGGCTTACAACGTGCAATAGCCCCAAGCTCCACGCCGCCGCGCGTGCCGATCGCAATCTGTTTGCCGGTGTGTTGCGCGTCGAGTTCTGATCTACTCGCGGCTGTGACGGCAGCGAGTTCCGCGAGATCGCTCTCAGTCAGGCAGACGCCGTGGAGTCCGCGCACATGAGCCATCCGGACTTTCGCGTCGACGGAAAGATCTTCGCAACGCTCGGGTATCCGGACAGCGACCACGCCGTCGTGATGCGTTCGGCGGATCAACAGGAAGGGTTTCTGGCGGAGATGCCGCGCGCGTTTTCCGCTGTCAAAGGCGCGTAGGGAAAACGCGGCTCCACGCAGATCCATCTTCCGTCCGCGGAGGCCGAAGCTGTTGCCGCAGCGATCCGGCTCGCGTGGAAACGGGGCCGACCATCCTTGCAGCGCAATCCGTCGAAACGCCCGTAGTTCTCGCGCGACTCGGGCGGAACACCTCGACCTGCATCGCGAGCGGAGTGCGGAACCGCACGCGCAACATTCCTCTGTCCTCAGCGGCGTTCACACCGATAGAGCAGCGTCACCAGCAACGTGCGGCGGAGCGCGCAGCCGCCTTGTCGGTGAGAGGCATGTTCCTCAGCCATCTCGCGTGCACGTCTTGCAGTCTCCGGCGCGCGACTGTGCGGCAGAACCGTCCGCCAGAAGGCAGACCTGCCGAGCAGTTATAATCTGACTTCATCCCTGCATAAGATCAGCTGTTCGCGCCCGCGGCGACTCTACGTCGGGAACGACGGGCATCCTTTTAATGCGTGACTGCTGACTCGATTTATAATTCAGTCACACCTCTCGACCTTCCAGACGCAACTCTTCACCCTTCGAGATTGTCTATGTCCCTTCGCCAGTTCGTCCGTATCTCCGCTGCTCTGCTCGCTTCTACGGCGCTCGTCACTGCACAGGATCCGCCAGCCGGTGCCTCGCCGGCTCCAGAGAATGTTGATGAGCCGCACGGCGCAATGCTCGAGCGACTCTCATCAGGTGCGATCCGGAGTCTCGATCAAAACGGAAATCTCGTTAATTGGAAAGCCGGTGAAGCGAAGGCGAAAGCTGCTGTCGCGCTGGATCCACGAGTGGGCGCGAATATTCGGCTGGGCGATGATCCGGCGGCACTTCCGCCTAACCTGCGCGCGCAGGCCGAGCCGCATATCGCGCGCTCGCCGGTCGATCCGGATTTTCTAGTCGCGACCTTTCAGGAGGGACGCTTCACCGACGGCAGCGCGGTGAACTGTGGCTACTCCGTCAGTCGCGACGGCGGGCTCACCTGGACACGCGCGTTGATTCCCGGACTGACCCCATCCAGCGGCGGCCCCTACCCGCGGGCGACGGACCCCGTCGCAGCGATGGGGTTGAACGGGCATGCCTACCTCAACACCCTCGCCGCGGGGTCGTCGACTCGCCTCGGCGACATCCTCGTGAATCGCTCGACTGATGGCGGCGCGACGTTTGGGCAGCCGGTGGTGGCATATCGCGCCCCGAGCGTGAACGTCTTTCCGGACAAGAACTGGATCGCGGTGAATACGTTCGCCAATACCCCCACGGCGGGACGGATCGTCGTGACATTCACCGCGTTCCCTGCTCCCGGCCAGCAAGGCACCACGCCGATGATGCGCGTCTACAGTGACGATGCAGGCCTCACCTGGAGCCCGGCGGCGTTGATCCATGAAGCAACGAAGAACACGCAAGGCTCCCAGCCGGTGTTCCTGCGAGATGGAAAGCTTGCGGTCGTCTATTGGAACTTTAACGGCGCCGGTTCTGCCGATGATTCGCTGGAACTCGTCGTCTCAAACGACGGTGGAAATACCTTTGGCGCGCCCAGGCCGATTCACGGTGTGACTCCTTACGATCATCCGCAGATTCGCGACGGCGGAATCCTTCCCTCGGCAGCCGCGGATCGCGTCAACGGAACCCTCTACGTCGCGTACCAGGGACGTTTGAACGGCCCATCGCGCATCCTGTTCACGCGCTCGGGTGACGCCGGCGCAACATGGAGCAGCCCGATTGCAGTCAGCGACAACAATCCAGACTCAGGGGTTTTCAATGCCGCGATCGCCAGCTCACACGACGGGCAGACGATCACGATCGTGTACTACAGCAATCGCGATAACCCCGGCTCGAACACCCTCGTGGATGTTTACCTCGCGCAGTCTTTCGACAATGGAAACACGTGGCAGCCGAACATCCGGCTCACGAGCGTGTCAACGGATGCGACCCTCTCTCCTCTGACGCCTGCCGGTCATATGCTCGGCGATTACATCGGCGTCGCTGAGTCGACAAACCCGAACGTTCCCGCGGTGCCCGTCTGGGTCGACAGCCGCACAGGCAATCCGGATCCGTTCGTCACCCGCGTAGGGATTGCGCCGCAGGTCGATTTCGCGAGTTGGCAGGCCTCGCGTCTCTCGTTAGGCCAGATCAACGATCCGCAGTCCGGCGGCCCCTCGGGCGATGCCGATCGCGACGGGGAGCAGAACTCGGTCGAGTTCAAATACGGGACCGAGCCTAACGACCCCGCCTCGATCTTCCACACCGGGCGCCAGCTGAATATCTCGACACGCGCGGGTGTGCTCACAGGCGAGAACATCCTCATCGGCGGCTTCATCCTGACCGGGAACGAGCCCAAACAAGTTATCATCCGCGCCATCGGTCCATCGCTCGTCGGCGCCGGCGTGCCCGGACCGCTGCAGGACCCGATGCTGCAGTTGCTCACCGGCAACGACGTTGTGGTGGCGGAGAACGATGACTGGCGCCAAACACAACAGTCCGAGATCGAGGCAACGGGAATCCCGCCGTCCGACTCGCGCGAATCCGCGATTGTCCGCACACTCCCGCCGGGTAGCTACACGGCCGCAGTGAGCGGCAAATCCGGCACCACCGGTAACGCCCTCGTCGAGGTGTATGACCTTACCCCAGCTTCGAATTCGAAGCTCGCCAACATCAGCACGCGCAGCTTCGTCGATCAGGGCGAGCAGGTGATGATCGGCGGATTGATCATCGGCGGCGGCGAAGGAACCGACGGCGCGGGCAGCGCGCGGGTCGTGTTGCGAGGCATTGGCCCTTCGCTCGCGCAGCAAGGCGTCAATGGCGCGTTGCAGGACCCTGAGTTGCTGCTCTTCGATGGCAACGGCAGCGTCATCCAGGCGAACGACAACTGGCGACAGACGCAGCAGGGCGAAATCCAGGCGCTGAATCTCGCGCCGAATGACGATCGCGAAGCAGCACTCGTGGCGAGCCTTCCGCGCGGCAACTACACGGCCATCGTGCGCGGCCGCGACGGCACGACCGGCGTGGCGCTAGTGGAAGCTTACAACGTGCAATAGCGCGGCTGGGTCGCAGGCTCTTTGCCGGTGTGCTGAACGTCGAGTTCTGATCTACTCGCGGAGTGACGCCGCACGAGTTTCGGGAGATGGCTCTCCTTCAACCCGGAGCCGTCGAGTCCGCGCACATGAGCCATCCGGATTTTCGCGTGGGCGGCAAGGTCTTCGCGAGCCTCGGTTATCCCGATGCCGATCACGCGGTCGTGATCCTTTCGCCGGACGAACAGGAAGGCTTCGTGGCGGAATTTCCGCGCGTGTTCGCGCCGGTGAAGGGCGCGTGGGGCAAGCGGGGATCAACGCAGATCAGTTTACCGGCGGCTGATGGCGAGGCGGTGGCGGAAGCTATTCGCCTGGCGTGGAGACGCCGTGCGCCCGCGCGACTCCAGTCGCGGTGAAAGAGTGCCTCGCACGGCAACCACAGCGGAACACAACGACAGCAAAGTGCCTTCCGCTGTCCCGCCGTAAACGCCGTGTTCGCTGTGCGAGGCAATCCGCACGCGTTGCACGCCGGAGGGCGGCGGAATTTCCGCGCGACGCTGTGGGCGCGCGGCCTTATCGGTGAGCCATGTTTATGACGCATCTCGAGTGCACGGCGTGCGGCCTGCGCCACGAATGGAACCAACTCCAGAATCTTTGCACCGCGTGCAGCAAGCCGCTCTTCCCGCGCTACGATCTCGAGGCGATCGGACGCGTGCTCACGCGCGATGCGCTCGCCACGCGCGAGAAGTCGCTCTGGCGATATCGTGAAGTCTTACCCCTCGCGCAAGATGCCGAGCCGGTGACCTTCGGCGAAGGCGGCACGCCATTGCTGCGCGCGGACAGGTTCGGCGCAGACGTTGGCGTCTCAGAGTTGTGGATCAAAGACGAGTCGCAGAACCCGACGCAAAGCTTCAAGGCTCGCGGGATGACCACCGCCGTGTCGATGGCAAAGCAACTCGGCGCGACCAAGCTCGCGGTGCCAACGGCAGGGAACGCAGGTGGCGCGCTCGCCGCTTACGCCGCACGCGCAGGACTCGAGGCGCACATCTTCATGCCGCGCGACACGCCGCGCGCGAACCAAATCGAATGCCGCGAGCTCGGCGCGCACGTGACGTTGATCGACGGGCTCATCACCGATTGCGGCGCCGAGATCGCGAAGCGCAAGGCGGCGGAAGGCTGGTTCGACATGTCGACGCTGAAGGAGCCTTATCGCGTGGAAGGGAAGAAGACGCTCGGCTACGAGCTTGCCGAGCAGATGAACTGGCAGCTGCCGGATGTGGTGCTCTACCCGACCGGCGGCGGGACCGGGCTGATCGGGATGTGGAAAGCTTTCGAAGAGATGGAGACGCTGGGTTGGATCGGCTCGAAGCGGCCACGGATGTTCTCCATCCAACCGACAGGCTGCGCGCCGATCGTGCGCGCGTTTCAAGCAGGCGAGACATCCGCGCCGGAGTTCCCGGACGCGCATACTGTTGCGTCAGGTTTGCGCGTGCCGAAAGCCGTTGGGGATTTCATTATGCTGCGAATTCTGCGCGAATCGGGCGGCGGCGCGCTGACCGTGGATGACGCAGAGATGATTCGCATCACGCGCGAAGTCGGTCGGCGCGAAGGCATCTTCGTTGCTCCGGAAGGCGCCGCATGTTTCGCAGCGCTGCGCTCGCTCGTCGCTGATGGCACGATTAGCCGCGACGAGCGCGTGGTAATCTTTAATACCGGCTCAGGAATCAAATACCTCGACTGCTACGAAGATTGACGGCGATTCGTCTGCTGACTGCTGACGATGCGGAGGAGTATGCCGCGCTGCGACGAGACTCGTTGCTCGATGCGCCGCTGGCCTTCACCGCGTCGCCGGAAGACGACGCCGCTTCGTCCGCGGAAGGAGTGCGCAAGATGCTCGCACGCGCACCCGACTCGGTGATCCTCGGGGCGTTCGCGCCGGAGCTCATCGGCATGGTCGGCATGTATCGCGATCATCATCTGAAGCGCGCGCACAAGTTGCACGTCTGGGGCGTCTATGTGCGCGCAACGCATCGAGGCTCTGGTGTCGCGGTGGCGATGCTTGAAGCTGCCATCCGGCACGCGCGCAGTATGCCGGGCATCGCCTGCCTCGACCTGAGCGTGAACTCCACCGCGCCCGAGGCGCAGCGTGTCTACGAGCGCGTGGGTTTCCGCATGTGGGGCTGCGAGCCCGACGCCTTGCGCTGGCGCGGTGAGGTGACGCAAGAGCACCACATGTCGCTGCAGCTGTGAGCCTGGTAGGGACGGCGCGCTGCGCCGTCCGAGACGCGTCGCTCCACCGAAGGGTGACCGAACGTCGGTCCAGTTTGCCACAACGCTCGGACGCCGCAGCGCGGCGTCCCTACCAAATCGCTGCGGGCATAAGCGTCTCGCGCGGTCGTCCTCCGATTCAAAAATATGGCTGCAACAGCATTGAGCGCTGCGCCGTCTGGCGCGCATGACGAGAAACATCCGAAAGGACTTTACGTCCTCTTCGCGACGGAGATGTGGGAGCGCTTCAGCTACTACTCCATGCTGGCGATGTTCACGCTCTATTTGCGTGACACGACCGGGCAGGGGTTCGCCTGGAGCAGTGACAGCGCGACCAAGCTTTACGCGAACTATCTGATGTTCGTGTATGCCAGCCCGCTGATCGGCGGATGGCTGGCGGATCGGAAGCTCGGCTACCGGCGCGCGGTGATGTTCGGCGGCCTGTTCTTCATGGCCGGGCACCTTTTGCTCTCGTTCAAATCGATGACCGCCGTGTACGCGGCGCTGACCTGCCTGGTCATTGGTAACGGTCTCTTCAAACCGAACATCTCGGCCATGGTTGGGAATCTCTATCCAGAGGGCAGCCACCTCAAAGACCGCGCCTACAACATCTTCTACATGGGCATCAACGTCGGCGCCTTTCTCGCGCCGGTCGTCGCCGAGTACGTGCAGGGCAAATGGGGTTTCCACCCGGCGTTTGCCGTCGCCGCCGCGGGGATGGCCATTTCTGTGTCGATTCTGTGGAAGTTCAAGCATCACATCCTGGCCGCTGATGACGCGCGGGTCAGCCGACTGACGGCCGCGCATGGAAGTGCGGTCGCAGTGGACGCGCCGCCGGCCAGCGTCAGTCATCAGGATGAAGATCGTGCCGGACGGCAGGGCACGATGGAATCCGTGCCCGAATGGAAACGGATCGGCGCGCTGATCGTGATCTTCCTCATCGTGATCGTGTTCTGGATGGTCTTCCACCAGAACGGCTCGACCATGACCTACTGGGCGAACGAGAACACCGACTGGAAGGTCACCGGCATCATCTCAAACGCGATCAATCCGCTGTGGGTGATGATTCTCACGTTCCCACTTGTCTGGTTCTGGCAATGGCTCGACAGCAAAGGCATGGAGCCTTCCACGCCAGTGAAAATGGCGATCGGGATGTTTCTGACCGGGGCGGCGTTCTTCGTTCTCTATCTCGGCGCGAAAGTCGGCGAAGGCTCCGTGGCCGGCGAGCTCGTGGGCGATAATCGCTGGGCCTACAAGGTGTCGCCAATGTGGCTGCTTGGTGCGTACGGCGTCCTGACTTTAGGCGAGCTCATGCTTTCACCGATGGGGCTCTCGTTGGTCTCCAAGGTGGCGCCGATTCGATTCCGCGGCGTAATGATGGGCGGCTGGTTCATGGCCACTGCGATCGGCAACAAGCTGACGCAAATCGGCGCGCTCTGGGACGATTGGCTGCATTCGTCGTTCTGGTTGCTGCTGAGCGGTCTCGCCGCGTTCATGGCGATCGTGCTGCTCTTCCTGCTGCGGCCGTTGAAGAAGGCGATGCCCGGCGTCTAGCGACGCCGTCCCCGCAGTGGTGGGGACGCCGCGCTGCGGCGTCCGGGGCGCGCTGCTCGCGCAATCGGTTCCGGACGTTCCCTGGACCAGCCACGCCGCTGGGACATCGCAGCGCGATGTCCCTACCTCCGCGACGTGCTATGGTGCGCGCCGTGGAAAGCCGCACACTCCGTCACCTCTTCGAAAGCAACAGAGCCTGGGCCAACAGCATCCGGGAGCAGGACCCGGATTTCTTTCTCAAGCTCTCACAGCAGCAATTCCCGGGGTATCTCTGGATCGGCTGCTCCGATAGCCGGGTGCCGGCGAATCAAATCGTCGGACTGCTTCCAGGTGAACTGTTCGTCCACCGGAACATCGCCAACCTCGTCGTGCACACGGACTTGAACTGCCTGTCGGTCATGCAGTTCGCAGTCGATGTGCTGAAGGTGCGGCACATCATCGTTTGCGGACATTACGGCTGCAGCGGTGTGCGCGCGGCCCTGCGCGGTGATCGGATCGGCTTGAGCGACAACTGGCTCCGGCACCTGCAGGATGTGCGGGACAAACACGCGAGCAGCCTCAAGCAGCTGTGCGACGCCGCGGCGTGCCACGATAAGCTGTGCGAGCTGAACGTCGTCGAGCAGGTCACGAACGTCTGCGCGACGACGATCGTGCAGGACGCCTGGGATCGCGGCCAGGAGCTGACGATCCACGGCTGGATCTACGGCCTGAGCAACGGGCTTTTGCGCAATCTCAACGTGACCGTCGCGGCGACGGATGAGCTCGCGCCGACATACGAAGCGGCGGTGTCCGCTCTCACGTGATCAGGTCGAGGGGTGTGGACGACGGCCCGCACCACGTTGACGAGACACGACGGTCATCCTGAGGCAGGCGCAGCAGGCCGAAGGACCTCACGCAGGATCCTTGGCACATGCATGTCTCAGCCATGGACCAAGCACCCTGCGTGAGGTCCCTCGCCGTCTTCGCGCCTCGGGATGACCGCGCACCGCGGCAGCGGTTAAGCAGCGTGAGTCGACCTTGTGGGGCGATCCAGTATGAGGCTCCGCGCTCTACTGCGTCGCGCCGGTGTGCATGCCGCCGTTTTGCCCGGCAACTGCTGCGACCGCTTCGCGCTCGATGATCGTCTTAAAGCGCGCGAGATCTTCCTCGAGCTGCTGCTCCGGCGCTTCGCCGAAGAGCTTCGCCACGGCTGCGCCGAGAACACCGGCCGGCGGCTGATATTGCAGCGACACGCGGACTTCAGTCTGGCCATCACCAGTTGATTCAAAGCGCACCGAGCCGGCATTCTGAACTTCAGCGCCTGGGAGTGACTCCCATGCGATGAGTTCGCCTTCGCGATCGGAGAGGATCTGCGCAGTCCACTCGAGATCGGTGCCCATCGGGCCTTTGACGACCCAGGTGGAGCGACGCTCGTCGATCTGCGTAACGGACTTCACGTGGTTCATGAACTGCGCGAGATTCTCGAACTTGCGCCAGTAGCGATAAACTTCCTGAGCCGGGCGGCCGACGGTGACAGACTTCACGACCTTGATGCCCTTGTTGCCGGGCACGCCGGTCTCGGTGTTCAGCTGGCGCGAGTTCACGCCGAGCGCGGCGTACATTTCGCAATGTCCCGTGGCTCCGCGCTTGATCAGCGCGCCGCCGAGCAGCGCGAGCAGGACTCCGCCGAGTGAGCGGCGGGAGAGGCCGTAAGCGGCAAGGCCGACACCGGCTGCGAGCGACCCGATGCGCTCAGGCTGAGGGACGTTGATTTCCATGGCAGCGCGAACGGTGTCGAGTGCCTTGTTGTCTGCGAAAGGTTGTACAGTTAATGCCATAAAAAGTTGCCGTGTGTGCGGTAGTTTCGCGCGCGGTCCGGCATTTGGCTGTGCCGCAATCTCGACACGGGCGCGCGCACCTTGTTACATTCTGCAGCAGTCGTTCCACTGCTCATGGGCAACAAAGATCCTCGTATTGACGCTTACATCGCGGAGGCAGCTCCGTTCGCACAGCCGATCCTCAAGCACATCCGGAAAATCGTGCACGCGGGCTGCCCACAAGTCGAAGAGACGCTGAAGTGGAGCATGCCGCACTTCGACTACAAAGGCGTGCTCTGCGGGATGGCTGCGCACAAGCAGCACTGCTCGCTCGGCTTCTGGAAAGGCTCGCTCGTTCTCGGTGATGCGGCTGCTGATGAGAAGGCGATGGGGCAATTCGGACGGATCACTGCGATCTCGGATCTCCCCGCGGAGAAGGTGTTGCTCGGCTATGTGCGCAAGGCCGCCGAGCTGAACGACGCAGGAGTAAAGTCGCCCGACCGAGCGAAGCCGAAGCAAGCTGCGCCGCCGCTCGACGTTCCGGATTATTTCAGCGCAGCGCTGCGCAAGAACAAGCAGGCGCAGGCGACCTTCGAATCGTTCACTCCGGGCAAGCGGAAGGATTACGTCGAGTGGGTGACCAGCGCGAAGCGTGAGGAGACGCGCGCTGAGCGACTCGCGACGGCGGTCGAATGGATCGCCGAGGGCAAATCGCGCAATTGGCGATACGAGCGGAAGGCCGGCTAGGCACGGCCTGCCACGCTTTCGCCGCCCGCCTGATCGGCCGGTTTCGTCACTTCGTCAGGCCGCACCTCGCGTTGTTCCTTGTCCTCCTGGAACATCTCTTTCTGCGCGCGCTTCACCACGTCAGGTGAGTTTGTCTTGCTGAATTCTTTCCCGCGGCGGCCGTTGTACTGGAACAGCACGAGCGCGGCGATCACCACAGCCATCGTGAAGCCGAAGTAGGCCAGCTCGACCGGTTGCCGCCATTGCACAAACTCCTGCAGGAATCGCACAGCAAGGATCACGACGACGACGCTGATCACCTTCGCCTCGAGATCGGCCAGCGTCTCCACGCCGAGCGCCGTGGTGAGATTCAATGGCTTGATGAAGAGGCTGTAGAGCCCCACGCCGATGATGTAGAAGACGACCGCGCGCAGCATCACGCCGATGACCGCGAGCGTCTCCACCACGAGTTCGGTGCCGCCCGAGTTGCCCTGCGTGAACAGTTCACGCCAGGCGCGGATGACCGATTGCACGGCGCTGATTGTGCCCAGGAGGAATAGCGAGATCGAGAGCAGCATCACCGCGACAACCGCGATGATCACCACATAGCGCGTGCGGCCGATGATGGCGCCGATCACATCGGCGCGTGAGTGCTGCTCGTTGTTCATCGCTGCGGCGCGAGCGCGGAAAGGCTGCCGTGGCTTTACCGGCCGAGGAGGATCATCACTCCGCAGACCAGCGCCAGGATCGGCAGCACCAAACCGGCAGCACCGAGGCTCGTTCCTGTCACGCCCACCAGGCCCACGAGAATGAGGTAAATCGACAGCACGAGCATGCTCGGTTTCTCTTTGAACATGGGGACATCCTCAACACCGCCGGGCAGTTGTCGACGCAGAATGCTGCGCTCGCGGACCAGTTTGCCGAACGTCAGCGTGAAAGCGCCGGAAGACCGGCGCACTCCAAGACGCTGCCGCGGCCGCCACGCGCCCGAGTCGCTTGCGTTTTGGAGTGCGGCGGTATTCCGCCGCTTTCACGGAAGTTGTGCAATCTCGCCAAGCGCCCGCCCCGAGAATTACCTCACGGCACAATCGCGAACACCCGCGCCGGAAACCCGGAGCCGCCTTTCGGCTTCGGAAAGCTCACGATCACGATCGCGCCCGACTCCGGCACCTGGTCGAGATTCGCCAGCAGCTCGATCTGGTAGTGATTCGTGCCAAGGAGGTATGTCTCGAGCGAGTAGTCGTTCTTCGAGGTCGCGACTCCAGGATCCGTGTCGGTGGGCTCGTGGCCACTCGCGGTGATCTTGCGCTCTTCGTAGAGATACTTGAGCACCTCCATGCTCCAGCCGGGGTAGTGCGACACGCCTTGCGCATCTTTGTTCGCCATCTTCGCCGGATCCGGCCAGCGCTTCGACCAATCAGTGCGCATCGCGACGAACGCGCCCGCCGGGATCGCTCCGTGATCAGCCTCCCATTTCTTCACCCGCTCGAGCGTGAGCGTGTAATCCGGATTCTTCGCCGCCTCTTCGTGCACATCGATCACCACGAGCGGCAGGATCATCTCCTTCAGCTCGATCTGGTCGACCGTGCGCAGGCCTTTCGCGAAATGCGCCGGCGGATCCACGTGCGTGCCCCATTGGCCCACATGCGTGTAAACCTCCGCGAAGAAACCGGCGCCCATCGAGCCGCGGCCCTTCTCATACCAGTAGATCGTCTCCCGTTTCTCATCGGGGAACCCCGGCCAGTGTGGCACGCCCGGCTCAAAGGCATGCGTGAGATCGACGAGCTTTTTGCCGGTCAGAATCTGTTGGATACGCGCCAGACTCGGCTCGCTCGCGTTTTCAGAGGCAACCGGCGACGACGCAAAGCCGAATAAAGCGGCAGCGAGCATGCTGCAGATGCGCATGTCCGCGGTTTAGAGGATTCCGGAACAAGAAGCCAACAAGTTCGAATAACAGCCAACAGAAAGCGTCTGCTCCTCTTCGTCTCCGCTTCTCGGCTGCACCCCGTAACGTTATCAACACCGCCCCGAGAGCCTGTTCCAGCAGCTACATACCTCCACTTATCCGCGTTATTCGCACCGTTAAGACTAAGAGAGAGCGTCAGTTTTAAAATATAATCTCAGAAAGGATTGTGAAAAAGATCAGCAACTGCCGAAGTTCACATCGCTTTGAAGGTTCCTGGCGCTTCGCACGTCTGAATCCAAACGCATGAGCCCGATCGCGCCAACAGAGCCCCGTTTAGCAGCACCAGCTGCGGCCAACGCAGCAGGGGCGGTCGCGCGGAACACGACAGTGTCCATCGGCTCATCAGCGACGCTGCCAGCGCCTGCCACCGTGGCCGATGCCGGTGAGACCGACGAAAGCCTCTTCGAGCATCACGCCTGGCTTTACGCCTTCTTCCGGGAGCGAGTGTTCCGCGACGACACCGACCGGATTGCCGCAGCGCTCTGGCCCGGCTCCCGACCGACCGATGGCACACGCATGGTCGAGCTCGGCTGCGGGCCAGGATTTTACTCGTGCAGCTTCGCGTCGCGGTTTCCTGAGCTAGCCGTCCTCGGGATCGATCAATCCGCCCGCCAGCTCGACTGCGCAAAAACCAAAGCGCGCCAGCTGGGCCTGCTGAACTGCCGGTTTGAAGCCGATAACGTGCTCGACCTTTCTCACGCCGACCGGACGTTCGACGTGGTGGTGGCAGCGCGATTGTTCACGGTCCTCCCCGACCAGGAGCGAGCGATCGCGGAGATGCACCGCGTCCTCAAATCCGGCGGCCGATGCCTGATCGCCGAGCCGCGCTACGTCTTCTGGGCATCGCTGCCGCTCTTTGCCATGTGGGTCATCGCCAGCCTTACGCGCCTGAACAACGGCTACCGGGAACCGAGCAAAGCGACGGTGCTATCCCCACGCGACTTCCGACGCCTTTTCGCTTCGCAGCCGTGGAGCAGCGTGAAGGTCTGGCAGGATGGGCGTTACCAATACGCCCTCTGCGAAAAGGATTGACGCTCGCGGCGTTCGACCGCACACAGCACGGCTCATGAATGCCGTCCATCGCGTCCTCGATTCCAGTGCCGGACGGCAGATTCCACCTGGGCACTGCGCTCTCGGTGTCATGACAAAAGTCCCGCGCGCCGGGAGAGTGAAGACGCGCCTGACTCCGCCGCTCACACCCGAGGAAGCAGCGGCGCTCAACACCTGCTTCCTGCGCGACACCGCGGCGGCGATCGAGCTCGCCGCGAGTGAAGGAATCGCGCGCGGCATCGGGGTTTACACACCCATCGGCGAGGAGAGCGCCTACGCTGGCATTCTGCCGGGTAGCTTTGAGTTGATCCCACAGCGTGGCGATGCATTTGGCGAGCGCCTGACGAACGCTGCAGAGGATCTACTCGCCGTCGGATTCGATTCCGTGTGTCTGATCGACTCCGACAGCCCGACGGTCCCGCAGCGCGCCTTCGCCGACGCCGCGCGCATGCTGTCGCAATCCGGCGATCGCATCGTGTTCGGTCCTTCTGACGACGGCGGCTATTACTTGATAGGGATGAAGAAGCTGCATCGCCGGCTCTTCGAGGACATCGATTGGAGCACCGAACGCGTAGCGGACCAGACAATCGAGCGGGCCAAGGAACTTGGCGTCGCCGTCGAGCTGCTGCCGACGTGGTATGACGTCGACGATCGGACAACGTTGCATCGACTATGCGACGAGCTGCTCAGCGAGGCACCGTCGGCAGGGTTTGCGGCACTCGAGACGCGCAACTTCCTGCTCAGCGTCGTGAAGCGCGAAGGGCGCGACCGGATCTGGCCTGACAAGTAGCTCGGTCCAACACGCGTGGTCATCCTGAACCGCGCAGACGGTGAAGGACCTCACGCTCGCAGTGCGCGTTTGTGCCGGTCGTCGGAGGTTGGCCACGTCGCCGGCGCTGTTCCCATCAACCGAACCGCAGGACCGATCATCCCTGCGTGAGGTCCTTCGCCGTCTGCGCGGCTCAGGATGACAGCGCGCACAAACAGGTGCACGTATGACGCTCGCAATGAACGGCACCAACAAGAACGGCAAACGCGCGCTCGTCACCGGCGGCGCAGGACTCATCGGCTCGCACATCGTCGACCTGCTCGTGCGCGAGGGATGGAAGGTCCGCATCCTCGACAACCTGGAGCCGAATACGCACAAGCTTGGCAAACCGGCGTGGGTGAATGCCGACGCCGAGTTCATGCAAGGCGATCTGCGCCAGCGTGAGGTGATTGCCGCCGCCCTCCGCGAGATAGACGTCGTCTTCCACCAAGCTGCTTACGGCGGCTACATGCCGGAGATCGCGAAGTATGTCGACGTCAACAGCCTCGGCACCGCGCTCATGCTTGAGGTGATTCGGGAGGAGAACCTGCCGATCAAGAAGATCGTGGTCGCCTCGTCGCAAGCGGTTTACAGCGAGGGCGCCGGACAGTGTCCGCAGCACGGACTCGTGTTCCCAAACGTGCGGCCAGTGGACCAACTCCGCCGCGGCGATTGGGTGGTGCATTGTCCAATTTGTGGCGAAGCGACAACGAGCGTGCCCACTCCAGAGAACGCACCCGTTGGCGGCGAGACGGTTTACGGCCTAACGAAGGTCGACCAGGAGAAGCTCGTGCTCTTGTGGGGCAAGCAAGCCGGCGTGCCGACCGTCGCGCTCCGCTACTCCTGCACGTACGGCCCTCGCCAATCGATCTTCAACCCTTACACCGGCGTGATCGCGATCTTCTGCACGCGTCTGCTCAACGACTTGCCGCCGGTGCTCTACGAAGACGGCGAGCAAACGCGCGATTTCTCGTTCGTGGAAGACATCGCGCGCGCCAACCTGCTCGCTGCCACAACCGACAAGCTCGATGGCCTGCCCGTAAACGTGGGCAGCGGCAAAGGCGTCACGATTCGTGAAGTGGCCGAGCAAATTTCCGATGCGCTGGGCATCAAAATAGCACCGCAGGCGAAAGGCGAATTTCGCCCGGGCGAGATGCGCCATCTCGCGAGCGGCACCGACCGCATCCAGGCCGCCGGCTACAAGCCGCAGGTCGACCTCGCGTCAGGCATCGGGCGTTATCTCGATTGGATTCGCGCACAGAGCGACGTGAAGGATTACTTCAGCGAAGCGGAGACGATCCTGCGCAGCAAAGGCATCGTCCACAGCGTGGCCAAAGGCTAGGGCGCGCCCATGCACCCTCCGTGCTGTCATTCTGAGCGAAGCGGAGCGGAGTCGAAGAATCCCGCAGCGCTACCTTTAAGCTCAGGCCACGGGATTCCTCGGCTGTGCTCGGAATCACACACTTCGACCTCGCCGCCGGTATGAACAACCAACACCAACACTTCGTTTCCGTCGTCATCCCGGCGATGAACGAAGAGGAGCCGATCGCCGACGTTGTGCGCGAAGTGCTCGCGACCGGAATTCCGCGCGAGGTGATCGTGGTCGACAACGCGAGCAAGGATCGCACAGCAGAACGCGCTGCCGCAGCTGGCGCGCGTGTCGTCTCCGAGCCGGTGCCTGGCTACGGCCGGGCATGTGCGTCCGGTGTGCGCTCGGTGTCACCCGAATGCACAGTCATCGTGTTCCTCGACGGCGACGGCAGCGATGTTGCAGCACTGATGTCGCGGATCGTACAGCCGATCTTCGACGGCCAGCAGGATTTCGTCATCGGCTCGCGCACACGGGGCGAACGCGAGCGCGGGAGCATGAATTTCCAACAGGTGTTCTCCGGTCGAGCGGCGGGCGTGCTGTTGAAGTTGCTCTACGGCGTCAGCTATACCGACATGTCGCCATTCCGCGCGATCCGCCGCGAAGCGCTCGAGCGGCTCGGCATGAAGGAACAGACCTACGGCTGGAATCTCGAGATGCAGATGCGTGTCGCGCGTGCGGGTTTGCGGATTCTGGAAGTGCCGGTGAATCACCGCTGCCGCACCGGCGGCGAGTCGAAAGTGTCAGGGACTTTGCGAGGGACTTTCGTGGCGGGCACACGCATCATCGCCACGCTCTTCCGCGTTGCGGCGGGAAGGTAGGGACGCCGCGCTGCGGTGTCCGGAGGGCGTAGCTGACACGGAAGATGATGCGTCACGCCGAGCCGCAGCCACGCGGTTCGGACGGCGCAGCGCGCCGTCCCTACCGCGCTTCGAAGACGAGGAAGTAATCGATCCCTTCGCTCTTCACAAAGTCGTGCTGCTCGACGAGGGCAAAGCCGGCTTGCGCAGCTTCTTTGATGACGACGTCGGCATTCAGTCCGTGATCAGTGCCGATGCCATTCTTATCGATGATTCCGAGACGACCGCCGGGTCGCATCGCCTCGCGCAGCTTGCGTAGCAGCGCGACCGGCTTCGCAACTTCGTGATACGTCTTGAGCAGCATCACGACATCGACGCTGCGTGGCGGAAGCAGCGGATCGTCTGGCTTGCCGAGTACCGTCTTGACGTTCGTCAGCTTCTCTTTCTTCGCGCGATTCCGAATGTGCCGAACGTAGCTGCGGTTGATCTCAACAGCGTAAACGCTGTCCTCTTTTCCCACCCGCCGAGCCGCGCGCACGGTGAACCAGCCCGAGCCCGCGCCGATGTCGGCTACGCTCGAGCCGGGCTTGATCCCGAGCTCATCCATCACGCGATCGATCTGGAGGTTTTTAGCGCGATCAGCGCCTTCGAAGATCGAGAGATCGCCCGCGTAAGGATCGCTCGTTCCTCGCGGAGGGGCGGTCTGGGAGAAGGAAGTCTCTGCAAGCGCGAGGCTCGCAACGATGAAGAGCAATGTGGCGATTCGCACGCGAGACAATAGCTTGGCGGGCCGCGCTGCGCAGAGGCTTTCGGAAGCCGGCCGCACGAGCGAGAACATGATGAACCTTCGCAACACTGGATGAACGATTCGCGAGCAGGCGCGGATTCAGGTTCGTTGTTGCGCGCGAGTTGCTGGCTGGCGTTGCTGCTCGTGATCGCGAAGGCACTTTCGTGGAACGACGCGCAAGCGCGCGAGTTCTCGCTCGTCACCGTCTTCACCGCATCGTGGAGCGACGCGCTTTTCGCGCTCATTTGCGGAGCGGCCGGTGAACTCACGCTTTGGCTGCTCAGGAGATGGCCTCGCGCGGCAGAGACGGCGCGCCGTTTTTACCTCGGCGCGTACGCTCTCTGCGCCGGGTACGCGTTCGCCGCCATCGGGATCTTCAAGTATTTCAACCGCCCGCTGACGTTTCCGCTGCTCACGATGATCAGCAACGCCGCCGCGGTGCGCTCGTCGATTGCGGAGCGGCTCACCTGGCCGATCGCGGTCTCGATCGTAGCAGCGCCGCTGTTGTTGCTTTGGCTCGCGTGGCGTGTGCGGAGACGAGCGTGGACGCCGGCGCTGCTGGCGCTGGCTCTGCTCTGGATTGGTGTCGGCGTTCATTTGCATCGCACGGAACCGGAGACAGAAAAGCGTCAGCACTTGCGACGGAGTCCGCACTTCGAGCTGCTCCGCACGACAGCGGCTCGATTGCGGGGTGGCCGCCGCCCTCCGTTCCCGAAAGATTTCCCTGCGGAATACACCGCCGAGTTGCGCACGTTCGGCGCGCGCGGGATCACGGAGCTGAGGCACTTCGCGCTGCCGGAAGGCGTGCAGCGTCCGCGGAATACGATCGTGATCGTGCTCGAGTCGGTCGGGACGAAGTATCTGCAGTTGTATGGCCATGCGGAGGAGATCACGCCGCACCTCACCGCCGCGGCGGCCAACGCGCTCGTCTTCGACAACATCTATGCGCACGCCAGTTTCACCTACGCGTCGTTCCGCCCGGTCAACTTCTCCGTCTATCCTGGTCTGCCGTGGCATTACGCGTTGCTGGATGCCAACCGGCCGGTCCCGGGCACTTTGGCGACCGCGTTGGCAGGCCGGGGCTTACGCGGCGCGTATTTCACCAGCGGGGACTTGGACTGGGGCGATCAACGCGGTCTTCTCAAGCGCGCGACCGGATATGAGATTGTAAACGGCGCGCACGATCTGGGCTGCCCGCTGATCAGCTCCTGGGGCACTTCGGATAAATGCCTCTTCGATCGGTTGATCGGCTGGATCGATCAGGAACCGACGAAACCGTTCTTCGCCGTCTGCTGGACGGATCAGACACACGATCCGTATCGGCTGGGACCGGCAGCGTCCGGGTCACCCGCCGATCCCGACGATCGTTCGCTCGAGGCGGACCGCCGCCGCTATCTTGCGGCGTTGCGCCTGGCGGATGAGCAGGTGGGCCGGGTGTTCAGCGCGTTGCGGGAGCGCGGGCTGGCAGACGACACGCTCGTGGTCATCACCGGCGACCATGGCGAGGCATTCGCCGATCCGCATGCGCAGCGCGGGCACGCGTGGACGGTGTTCGATGAGGAAACTCGCGTGCCGTTGTTGATCTGGAATCCGAGGCTGTTTCCTGCGTCGCAACGTGTGGCCACAGTCGGCGGCCACGTCGATCTGAATCCGACGCTCGCAGACCTGCTCGCAGTAGCGCCGAACCCCGAGTGGCAGGGCCATAGCCTCTTCGATCCTGCGCATCCGAATCGCACATTCCTGATGGCGATCGCAGGGGGCGATGTCTTCGGTGTGCGCGACGGCCGCTGGAAATACATCTACGACGTCACCACGTCGGAAGAGTCGTTGTTCGACCTCGCACTCGATCCGCGCGAGCAGACGGATGTCGCTGCGCGTGAGCCGCAGGTGAGTCTGGAGCTGCGGAGACGTGTCGCAGCGTGGGTGGCATTTGAGGATGCGTTTCTGTGGGGACGCGAGAACTGACCGAAGGGCGACCGCACCGCGACGGTCATCCTGAGCCGGCGGAGCGCGGCGAAGGACCTCACGCTGGCAGCTGTGTCAGGATTCGGCTGTAGGTGTGAGTAGGGTCTGGGTGCTTCGGGTTGTCGTCGGCAGATTAAGCCACACTGCCCTGCGCGAGGTCCTTCGCCGCGCTTCGCCGGCTCAGGATGACCACGCGGTAAGCGGCATCGTGGGAGCGGCCTAAGGATGGCGGCGCGTGTGTGCGGGCGCATTCGCGATTGAGACATCCGGCTGTTGCGCCAGAATTGCACAACGCATGCAGGCTACCATCCTCATCGTCGACGACGAGAAGCACACCCGCGATGGGCTGCGCCGGCTCTTCGATGACGACTACGATACCTACGTCGCGGAGGACATCGCCGGTGCGATGAGCGTGCTCGAGCGCGAGCAGATCGACGTGATGATCACCGACCTGCGGCTGGCGGGCGACGATGGGATGGCGCTCATCGAGCGCGCGCTGAAGCTGCCGCATCCGCCCATCTGCATCATGATGACCGCGTACGGCTCCGTCGACACCGCCGTCGAGGCGATGAAGCGCGGCGCCTACGACTTCGTCACGAAGCCGCTCAATCTCGACAAGGTGGAGATGCTGATCGGGCGCGCCCTCGGCAGCCGGCGGCTCGAGCAGGAAAACCGCACGCTGCGGCAACAGGTCGACGAACGCTACGGGCTCGAAAATGTGATCGGCGAGTCCGCGGCGCTGCGCGAAGTGCTCGACGTCATTCGCCAGGTGGCGCCGTCGTCGGCCAACGTGCTGATCGATGGCGAGAGCGGCACCGGCAAGGAGCTCGCCGCCCACGCGATTCACAACCTCAGCCGGCGCAGCAAAGCGAAGTTCGTGACCGTGCATTGCGCGGCCTTGTCGCCCACGCTGCTCGAGAGCGAGCTCTTCGGCCACGAGCGCGGCGCATTCACTGGCGCGCATGAGCGGCGGATCGGACGTTTCGAACAGGCGAATGGCGGCACAATTTTCCTCGATGAGATCGGCGAGATCGACGGGAGCACGCAGGTAAAATTGCTCCGCGTGATCAGCGAAGAGCGCACCTTCGAGCGGGTGGGCGGAAACCAACCACTGAAGGCCGACGTGCGCCTGATCGCGGCCACGAACAAGGATCTGGAGAAGCTCGTGAGCGAAGGAAAGTTCCGCGACGACCTGTTCTTCCGCCTGAACGTCGTGCACATCACGATGCCGCCGCTCCGCGCGCGCAAAGAGGATATTCCCCTTCTCGTGCACGGGTTTTTGCGCCACTTCTGTAAGGTCAATGAGAAGCCGCTTCTCGATCTCACCGCGGAGGCGATGAACACGTTGCTGACTTACGATTGGCCCGGCAATGTCCGTGAGCTGCGGACGGCGATCGAGCATGGCGTGGTGATGGCGAGCGGGCCGAAGATCACGCTCCGCGAGCTGCCCACAAACGTGCGGCGGGCAGCGGGTGCGACTATGCCGGCGGGAATTTCGCCCGCGCGCAGCTTCAGCGAAAAGCCGAGCCCGCTCGACCTGCACGAGACGGAGCGGAGACTCATCGCGCAGGCGCTCGCGACGACGAGCGGCAACATCACCGCGGCCGCGAAGAAGCTCGGCATCAGCCGGCGCACCCTGCATCGCAAGATCAACGAGATGAATGCCGGCCGGGCGGCAGTGCAGCCCGATGGCGAAGGCGCTGCGACTTCGGCGACCGGCGGAGCATCAGATGCCGGGTAGCGCTGATTTCATCCAGCGCGCTGTCCACGCGCTGGAGCAGGGCGGGTTCGCCGTCTGGATTCGCCGAGCGCTGGCCGTGGTCGTCGTCGCGGGCCTGGCGGTGTTTTACTTCATCCACGAGTTCCGTGGACTGGCCACATCGCAGGCCATGGATCAGGCGCAGATCGGGCGCAACCTCGCCAGCGGGCAGGGCTGGAGGACGGATGTGGCGCGGCCGCTCGCCGTCGGCCAGCTCCAGGCGCAAGGCAAGAACCCCGCGGAACGTGTTTGGCTCGACACCTATCATGCGCCCCTGCCTTCGCTGGTCGATGCGGTCGCTTTACGCCTCGTCAAAGCGCGGTGGAAGATGACGCCGCGCGATATCGTTTACGCCGGCGACAAAGCGATCGTCGCCGCCGCGATCGCATTGTTCTTCGCCTCGCTGGTCGTCCTATACCTGACCGCGGTGCGGCTGTTCGATGCGCGGCTCGCGCTGCTCGGCACCGCGCTGGTGCTGATCTGCGACACGATCTGGCAGTACTCGCTCTCTGGTCTGCCGCAGATGCTGTTGTTGTTTCTCTTTAACGCCACCGTCTACGCGCTGCTCCGCGCGGTCGAGGCGCAGAACGGCGGCGGCCGCGTCGGGGTGTGGCTTGCGTTCGCCGGTCTCGGCTTCGGATTGCTGGCCCTGACGCACGCTTTGACGATCTGGATGTTCGTGGCCGCGCTGCTGTTTTGCGCAGTCTACTTCCGGCCGCGCGGCTGGGCGGCGCTCATTGTGCTGGTGGCGTTCACGATCATCTACACCCCGTGGCTAGTGCGGAACTACGCCGTCTCCGGGCACCCCGGCGGCGTGGCCATCTACTCCGTGCTGCACGACATCAACGGCACGGAGGCCGGGCACATGCGGAAGGTGGACGTCGACTGGAGTGGGATCGGTCCCGGTCATTTCCGGAACAAGCTGGCCGCGAATCTCACATCGCAGTTTGGACGCATCCTGGAACACCTCGGCTGGAGCGTGGTCGCATTGATGTTCTTCGCCGGTCTGCTGCACGCATTTAAGCGGCGCGAAACCTCCGCGCTGCGCTGGCTCGTGCTGACCATGTGGGGCGGCGCCGTCGTCGGCATGGCACTCTACGGCATCAATGAAGAACAGGGTGTGGCCGCGAACCAGTTGCACCTCCTGTTCATCCCGATCATGACGTGCTACGGCCTCGCCTTTCTGCTCGTGCAGTGGAACAGGCTGGATATCGAATTCCGCCTCGCGCGGATCGGATTTCTCACGCTGCTCTTCCTCTTGTGTGCATTGCCGATGCTCTTCACGATCGTCGTCCCATCGAACAAAGCCGGCGTGCGCTGGCCGCCCTATGTGCCGCCGTACATCGCGGTGCTGAACGACTGGATGAAGCCCGAGGAAATCATCGCTTCCGACATGCCGTGGGCCATTGCGTGGTATGCGGACCGCCGTTCGCTTTGGCTGCCGGAAACGGTGAAAGCGATGACTGAGTTCGGCGATTACGGGCTACTCGGCGGACCTGTGAACGGCCTCTACCTCACACCGGTCAGCGGAAGCCAGAACAGGCTGAGCGACATCCTCAAAGGCGAGTATCGCGACTGGGCCGGGGTTATTCTGCGCAGTGTGGATCTGCAAAGATTTCCGCTGAAGTGGGCGACCCTGCTGGGCCTCGAGAACGAGTGCGTATTCTTCAGCAACTACGATCGGTCGCGCGTGCCCGGTTCGTGATGGGCGAGGCGCGTTCATGAGCGCAACCGGCGATCGCGCCGCCTTTCGGTTGCGCGCCAATGGCAGCCGGGCGGCAGCGCACCTCCGCACGGCCTGGTGGCGGCTCATGAAGATGCAGGTGAGCGCGGGCACGCTCTTGCCGCGCCTGCGCGTCACCTGGCCCCACCAGGTGTCGTTAGGCGCAGACTGCACGCTGGAGCATGACATCTACTTCAAGTACGACGGTATCTGGGCGCCGGGGCCGTCGATCATCATCCGTGATCGTGTTTTTATTGGCTTCGGTTGTGAATTCAACGCGCGCCGCCGGATCGAGATCGGCTCCGATTCGCTCATCGCTTCGGGGTGCAAGTTTATCGACCATGATCACGGCACGGCCAGAGGCGACCTCCCGATGCGCGAGCAGACCGGTGGGGCCGAAGCTGAGATCGTGCTCGAGGAAGATGTCTGGCTCGGAGTGAACGTGGTCGTGTTGAAAGGCGTGCGAATCGGGCGCGGCGCGATCGTCGCCGCGGGCGCGATCGTCACGAAAGACGTGCCGTCGTACGAGATTTGGGGCGGAGTGCCGGCGCGCAGGCTAGGCGAGCGCGCAGGAGCCTAACGAATGGCAGCAACGGTCAACGTAAACGGTCGCATCTCCGGTGAACGCGATGCGGTGATTTCCGTCTTCGACCATGGCTTCGTCTACGGCGAAGGCGTTTACGAAACGTTGCGGACCTATGACGGGCGGCTCTTTCTCTACGACCGTCACATGCGGCGACTGCGCAATTCCGCGCGCATGATCGAGCTCGAGCTCCCGTTCACGGATGAGGGATTGCACGATCAGATCAGCGACACCATCGGCGCGGCAAACCTCGGGACCAGGGAGGCTTACGTTCGTGTGCTCGTGACGCGCGGGGTCGGCGATCTGACCTACAACCTCAACGCCACGCCGAAGCCCTCCGTCGTCATCATTGCCAAACCGCTGCCGGATCAGCCGGCGGAGATCTACGAGAAGGGCGTGAAGGTTGCGCTGGTGGATGTCGTTCGGAACCATCCGCAGTCGGTTAACCCGATGATCAAGAGCAACAATCTCATGAACTCTGCGCTGGCCGCACAGCAGGCGTTCAAGCGTGGCGCGTTCGAGGCCGTGATGCGGAACTACCGCGGCGAGCTGACTGAGTGCGCGACGGCGAATTTGTTCGTCGTGAAGGATTCCACTGTCCGGACACCGCCGCTCGAGTCCGGGCTGCTGCCGGGGATCACGCGCGAGATCGTTCTCGAGATCGGAAGCGAGCTCGGCATCCAGATGTCCGAGCGGGTGCTCCGCGACGGTGACTTGCTCGACGCGGACGAAGCCTTCCTCACCAGCACTACGCGCGAGGTATTGCCGATCACAGCCGTGGATGAACGCACGATCGGCACAGGTGAGCCGGGACCCGTCGCGCACAAGCTAATGCAAGGGCTGCGCGGGCGCGCCCGAGCGCTGTGACTGCGGCGGCGTGATTGCAAAACGTCGTCGCGTCGGATAACCCTGATCCAAGATGAGACGCGGCTACGTGATCGTTGGGGCGTTGTTGTTGTGCCTTGCCGTCGGGGACAGCCGCGCGGAAGAGAAGCAGGGCATCCGAGTCGATGTCGCGCCGCACATGGCTGAGAACCGGAGCGACCGCGCGCCGTCGCGAGCCGGCGTTATCGAGGTGGATAAGACGATGGCGATGAAGGTGTCGGTGAAAAACACCTCGATGAAGGACCTGCCGCAGGGTTCGATCGCCTACACCTTCATCGTCGAGAGATGGAATGCCGACGAAAAGGAAAGCTACAGCTCGTATACCGGAACTCATGAGGTAAGGGCGTTGCGCCCGGCGGAGCAGACCCAGCTCGACGTGGGGACTTACAAGATTGGCGGACATCGCCATGGCACTTCACCTCGGCATGAAGACAAGCTCGGCGGGTGGAAGATCGTTGTCTCTCACGGCGACCGGAAGGTGGAGTTTGCGTCCACCCCCAATTTTGGCGCTCTCGAGGAGCGCGCCCGGGCGAATCCCTAACGGCCGCGGCACGCATCCCGGAGCCGTCCGTGGTTTTCCGGTTTACGAACCGCCTGCCGGGCGTTTCAATCACCAGGTGGCGCAGGTAAACAAACTTTTCGGGACGGATGGCGTTCGCGGCGTGGCGAACGTGGAGCCCGTCACGGCCGAGACAGCACTGAAGCTCGGGCGCGCGGCCGCGCACGTCTTCACCCAGTTGAATCCGCGCACGCTCCCAGCCGGAGCGCGACCCAAGATCGTGCTCGGCAAGGACACGCGGCTCTCCGGTTACATGCTGGAGAACGCGCTCGTCGCCGGGATCACATCGCTGGGAGTCGACGTGCTCGTGATCGGGCCGCTGCCGACACCGGGCGTTGCATACATCACGCGCTCGCTTCGTGCAGACGCCGGCATCGTGCTCTCCGCGTCGCACAACGCCTACGAAGACAATGGCATCAAGTTCTTCCGCCACGATGGCTACAAACTCGACGACGCCATCGAGCAGCAGATCGAGCAGCTCGTCTTCAGCGGGGAGATCGATGCCGTCCGCCCGACCGCTGGCAAGATCGGCCGCGCCACGCGTATCGACGACGCCCTCGGGCGCTATGTGGAGTTTGCGAAGACGAGTTTCCCGCGCGGGATGTCGCTCGAGAAAATGCACATCGCGGTCGACGTGGCGAACGGTGCCTCCTACAAGTCGACGCCCTGCATTCTGCGCGAGCTTGGCGCGGATCTGACCGTCGCGCATAACACGCCCAACGGCACGAACATCAACGCGGAGTGCGGCAGCACGCATCCGGAGGAGATCCAGCGCATCGTGAAGGAGAGCGGCGCGGAAGTCGGCATCACACATGATGGCGATGCCGATCGCGTGCTGCTTTGCGATGAGAACGGCGAGCTGGTCGACGGTGACGAGATTCTCGCGATCGCTGCGACTGAGATGCTGCGCGAAGGTCGTCTTGCCCAGAGCACGCTCGTCGCCACGGTGATGAGCAACTTCGGTTTGGACGAAGCGCTCGCGAAGTTCGGCGGCAAGGTGCTGCGGACCAAAGTCGGCGATCGCTACGTGCTCGAGGAGATGGTGAAGCGGGACCTCAATGTGGGCGGCGAGCAGAGCGGGCACATGATCTTTCGCGACTTCAGCACCACGGGGGATGGGATCGTTTGCGCGCTGCAGATCCTGCGGATGATGCGCACCACCGGCAAGCCGCTGAGCGAGCTGAAGCAGTGCCTGAAGAAATATCCCCAGGCGCAGCGGAATCTTCGCGTGAAGCAGAAGCCGCCGATCGAGCAGTTGCCGGAGGTGATGAAACTCGTCGGTGAGGCGGAGCAGGAACTCTCGGGGAAAGGGCGCGTGCTGCTGCGCTATTCGGGCACGGAGCCGAAGATCCGGTTGCTCATCGAAGGACGCGAGTTTGCGCAAATTGACCGTCAGGCGAACCGGATCGCAGATGCGATCCAGACAGCGATCGGAGCAGGATGAGTATGGCGCTGCCATCACGCGCGGTCATCCTGAGCCGCGCAGACGGCGAAGGACCTCACACAAGCACGGAAGGCGATGCGTCGCGCCATGGTGCTATTCGGGCGGAGAACTCTCCGTCGGTTCCTCGGGGAGGTTTCGATGCTCGCAGCAGTGCTAGGCGTAGCGTGAGGTCCTTCGCCGTCTACGCGGCTCAGGATGACCGCGGGGTGGGACGCCAAATCGTATGGAGTTGATTCGCATCGTCGAGGCGCTGCTTTTCAGCGCGCAGAAGGCGCTCACGCCCAAGGAGCTGGCCAGTGCGATCAAAGGCGCGGGCGATGACGAGGAGCTCGTGCCTAATCCGCCAAAGGACGGACTCGTCCAATCGGCGAGCGAGTTCGCGAAGACGGGCGAAGCGGAAGTGGCGGCTGCGCTCGAGCAGTTGAAGATCGAATACATCGAGGGGCAGCGCGCGTTTCAGGTGCTCGAGAAAGCCGACGGCTGGCAGCTGGCGAGCGATCCGGCTTACGCGCGCTGGGTTCGCGGATTGTTCCCGGCCGCAAAGCCGCAGCGGTTGAGCCCGCCGGCGCTTGAGACGCTCGCGATCATCGCGTATCGGCAGCCGATCACGCGCGCGGATATCGAGGCGGTCCGCGGTGTGGCCGTGGATGCCATGTTGCAGAGCTTGATGGAACGCGGCCTCGTCAGGATCGCCGGGCGCGCTGATGTGCCCGGTCGCCCGCTGCTCTACGAGACGACGCAGTTCTTTCTCGACCACTTCGGATTGCGCAATCTCGACGAGCTGCCGAATTCGGAGGAGCTGCGGCGGCGGTATCTCCCGACGGCGCCGGTGCCTCAAGCCGCGACGCCAGTGCAGGCGGAGCTGCCAACGGAGCAACCCGCCGCGGCGGAACCGGAGCAAGTTGCGCCAGCTGAACCCCCCGAAGAAGGGGCAGCGCCCTCAGCGGATCAACAGCCGGTCCCTTCGGACGCCGAGACTCAGCCCGGCGCCTAAACCTGGGCGACTTCCGGCCGTCGCGGCCGCGGCTCGCGTCGAGGCGCGGGGAACGCATCGTCCGGCATCTCGATCTTCTTCATCTCGACTTTGATGAAGCTGATGATAATCGGCGCGAGGATCAGCCCGGAGATGCCCATCAGCCGCTCGCCAATAATGAGCGCGAGCAACGTCAGCCACATCGGATGGTCGATACGGCCGCCGATGATGCGGCTGTTCAGAAAATACTCGAGCTTGTGGATGATGATGAGGAACGTCAGGGCATAGCCGGCAAGCTTCGGCGAGATGGTAAAAGCGAGACCGGTGATGATCGTGTTGCTGATGAGGTTACCGACGACCGGCAGCAATCCGCAGACAAACGTCAGCATGACGACGAGCGGCGCGTAGGGAAGGTCAGCGAAGTAGATGAACACCGCGGTCGCGGCGGTATTGATCGCGGAGATGATGATCTGCGCCCCCATCACGATCTCGAACGAGCGATAGAAGGACGCGAACCGCTCGCGGATTCGGCCGGTGTAATAGGTGTAAAGATTGGCGCGACCTTTGCCGCGGCGGCGCGTCGGTTCGAAGTCCGGGTTCATGAAGATGCCGGCGGCTACGACGATGCCGATGACCAGGAGCACGGACTCCTTGGTGGCGATCTTCAGGTATTTGCCGACGTGGCCGAGCGTATCGCGGACGCTTTCCAAGGCGACCGTGCGAAGACTCTCGACGTCCGTGAACGGCAGCTCGACTCCGTATTGCTCAGCCCAGCGGACGACGATCGGAATTGCGGTCGAGACGATCTCCGGCAGCACGACGAAGCCGGTCTTGAGAAAGAACACCATGGCCACGAAGACCACGACGAGGAGCACGCAAAAGAGCGTGAGGCCGATCCATTTCTTGCCCCAGAAGGCGAGCTTGCTCAGCGCCAGATAGGAGAAGAGCGCGGCCAGGAGTGGCGTGGCGAGATGCAGCACCGCGACGAGCAGGAGAAGACCTGCAAACACGCCATACGAGATGGCGGCGGGGCGGGTAAGGGATCGCGTGTTCACCAGGAGGCGCGGTGCCTCAGCTTTTTCTCAGACCACGTTGCGTGCCATGGCGGGTTTGTCCACTGCCGGCGCAGTGAGCGTGGTCATTGACTTGCCGGGAGCCGTGCCGGACGCTTGCGCCGCTATGAAACGGTTTGTGCGGATGTTTGGAGGGGCGGTGTTTGCCCTCACGGTCGTGTTCGGATTTACGGGCTGCGGCAGCTATAACCGGCTCGTTACTCTTGAGCAGAACGTGAACAAGAAGTGGGCTGACGTGCAGTCGGTCTATCAGCGGCGCGCCGATTTGATCCCGAACCTCGTCAACACCGTGTCTGGCGTGGCGAATTTCGAAAAGTCGACCCTGACGGAAGTGACGAACGCACGGGCCAGCGTCGGACGCGTGACGCTCGATGCGAGCAAGGCTCCCCAGGATGCCGCGCAGCTCCAGCAATTTCAGCAGGCGCAAGGGCAGCTCAGCAATGCGCTCTCGCGGCTGATGATGGTGACTGAAAATTACCCGCAGCTGCGCGCCACAGAGGCATTCCAGAACTTGCAGGTGCAGCTTGAAGGCACGGAGAACCGGATCTCGGTGGAGCGAAATAACTTCAACGCCGCCGTGCAGGAGTACAACACGGCGATGGGCACTTTCCCGACGAACATGCTGAACAAGATGTTCGGGTTCCAGGCGCGGCCGTTCTTCACCGCACAGGCGGGCAGCGAGAACGCTCCGGCGGTGAACTTCCCGAGCTTTGGCGGGAGCCCTGCCGCTCCGGCACCTGCTCCCGCAGCGTCAGCTCCAGCGGCGACGCCGGCGCTGGAGGCATCCCCCTAGTTCGGACGCGACTAACATGCTTGTCATCCTGAGCTGCGAAGACAGCGAAGGACCTCGCGCAGGGTGATGGCGCGTTTACAGGTGCATCAACTGTCCAAGCTCCGGGCGCGAGGTCCTTCGCCGTCTACGCGGCTCAGGATGACCGCGTTTCTGGTTGCGCTGTTTGTTGCGATGGCGGGTGCACACGGCGCGGAAGTCATTCCGCCAAAACCTGCGGCTTACTTCAACGACAACGCCGCCGTCGTTTCGCCGCAGGCGGCACGCAGCTTCAACGAGAAGCTGGCGCAGTTCGAGCGCGACACTTCGAACCAGATCGTCGTCGCGGTCTACCGCAAGATGGAGAGCGAATCGGACATCGCCGATTACACGCGGCGCATCGCGCAAGCGTGGGGCGTCGGGCAGGCGGATCGTCGCAATGGCGCGGTGCTCTTTGTCTTCGTGGATGATCGCAAGATGTTCGTGCAGGTCGGCTACGGGCTGGAGGGTGCGATCCCCGACATCACGGCCTTCGACATCACCGAGCGTCGGATCAAACCGCAATTTCGCGCGAATCAATATGAGGGCGGTTTGGCGGTGGGAATCGATTCCCTCATGAAAGCCGCCCGTGGCGAGTACCAGGGGACCGGCGAAACCGTGGCTGAAAAGGGCCGCGGCGAGAAAAAATCGTCATCGAACATGCCCTGCCTCGCCATCTTCCTCCTTCCATTCATGGTCATGCTCGCGATAGGCGGTAGCCGACGCAGACGGCGGCGCGGGTGGGGATATACAGGAATGGGCGGGCCATTCATCGGCGGCTGGAGCAGCGGCGGCGGCGGCGGCTGGTCCGGCGGTGGTTGGTCGAGTGGAGGCGGTGGCGGCTTTAGCGGTTTCAGTGGGGGCGGCGGAAGCTTCGGCGGTGGTGGCGCGGGCTCGGATTGGTGATGTCATGAAAACGACGGAATTCCTTCAGAAGCTCGATCATCCGCGCATCAGTGCAGCGATCGCTGCAGCCGAGCAGACCACCTCAGGCGAGATCCGGGTGTTCATCGATCGCGGCACGCTGGCTGGGGACCCGGTTTCGGCCGCTGAGAAGAAGTTTCTGCAGCTCGGGATGGATAAGACCGCCGAGCGAAACGCGATCCTCATCCTCGTTGCGCCGACTTCGCAGAAGTTCGCCGTCGTCGGGGATGAAGGCGTGCACAAGAAGTGCGGCGTCGAGTTCTGGCAAAAGATGGTCGCCGACATGCGGGAGCACTTCCGGCACGAGGAGTTCACCGATGCCATTGTCGAGGCCATCGAGCGAGCGGGGGAGCTGCTCGCCCGCAATTTCCCGCGCAAACACGACGATCGCAACGAGCTCTCCGACGCGCCGGTGGAGCACTAGCGTTACCCTTTCCGCTTTTACGCATCGTCAAAGCGGCCGGTATCAGTCCTGTCATTCCGACCGAAGTGGAGGAACGGAGCCGCGGGGACGCGCGCGACGTGGACGAAGCCCCGAAGGGGTGAGCGAGCGGGAGCGAGTGAATCAATCGCTAACTTCCTTCTGCTTCCCGGCGCGCTGAGTCTCGGAGGAAGTTAGAGATGTCTCGACTTCGCTCGACCTGACAGGATGGGAGTCAAGGACCTGAGAACGCACTGATCGTCCATCCGACCGGTCGCTTGCAAACCTGCGGCGCTGGTGTTCATTCCACGTCCGCAGCGAGTCTTAACACGTTGCGCCGTTGGTCCCTGGGGTTGCGTCGTCTGGACGGAACCTGTGCTCGCCAGGGGTAACCCGGCGCTTTCTGAAAGGAAGAAGAGAGAATCACGAACACAGGAGCGTCGTTAGTTGACGCCGTTCCGCCGCTCATCATTCCGCCTTCTTATTCCCACTATGCCAGTTCGTTACGGTCGTTTTGAAATGCCGAAGACTCTCACCAGGGACGAGAGCTCGGCCACTGAAACCTACGCCAAGTTCACCGCCGAGCCGTTCGAGGCCGGATACGGTCACACGGTCGGAAATTCGCTTCGCCGCGTGCTTCTCTCGTCGCTCGAGGGCGCCGCGATCACCGCGGTGAAGATCAATGGTGCGCAGCACGAATTCGCCACGCTGCCCGGCATCGTCGAAGACGTCACCGACATCGTGCTCAACCTGAAGCGCATTAAATTTAAATCCGCCGAAGGGCATGAGCCGCGCAAGTTCGCCCTCACCGCGAACAAGGAAGGCGAAGTTACCGCCGGCGACATCCAGGTCAGCCAGGGCTTCGACGTTCTGAACCCCGACCAGCTCATCTGCACGATCGATAAGAAGCAGAAGTTCGAGGCCGAGCTCGAAGTGCGCGTCGGCCGCGGTTTCGCCACCGGCGACGAGAACAAGCGCGCTGATCAACCGATCGGCCTCATCCCGATCGACTCCATCTTCTCGCCGGTCACCCGCGTGAAGTATGCGGTTGAGAACACGCGCGTCGGTCAGCGCACCGATTACGATAAGCTCGTGCTCGAGGTCTGGACGGATGGCCGCCTCACGCCTGACGATGCATTGCTCCAGGCCTCGGCGATCATGCGCCACCACCTCGACGTGTTCGTGAACTTTAACGAAGACGTGATCGAATTCGACGAAACGCCAGCCGGCGTCAGCGAAGAGAACATGAAGCTGAAGAAGCTTCTCAACATGAGCGTGAACGAGATCGAGCTCAGCGTGCGCGCGGCGAATTGCTTGAACAACGCGAACATCACCAGCGTCGGTCAGCTCGCGCAGAAGTCGGAAGCCGAGATGCTGAAGTATCGCAACTTCGGCAAGAAATCGCTCAACGAGATCAAGGACAAGCTGCAGCAGCTCGGCCTCGGCCTCGGGATGAAGTTCGATGCTGGCCTGGTCGACATCCCAGCGGCCGGTGCCGCCGTTGGCGACGGCGCCGCCATGAATGGCGCGAACGGCGACGAAGAATAACCGGCTATCCTGATCGCGGAGACCACCCATGAGACATCAGAAGAAGACAGTAAAGCTCGGCCGCACCGCTGAGCACCGGAAGGCGCTGCTCGCGAACCAGGTTTGCAGCCTGATCGAGCATCAGCGCATCAAGACCACGCTCGCGAAAGCGAAAGCTGTGCGCCCGCTCGCTGAGAAGATGGTGACGCTCGGCAAAAAAGGTTCGCTGCACGCGCGGCGCACTGCGCTTGCCGTGCTGCGTCAGCAGGATGCGGTGAAGAAGCTGTT
This sequence comes from uncultured Chthoniobacterales bacterium, assembly GCA_902805675.1. Taxonomy (GTDB): domain Bacteria; phylum Verrucomicrobiota; class Verrucomicrobiia; order Chthoniobacterales; family UBA10450; genus JACCTI01. The sequence continues at coordinate 85,719 of CADCTA010000057.1, forward strand.
CGACGACATCGCGCCACGTGCAGCGGAGCGTAAGGGCGGCTACACGCGCATCATCAAGCTCGGCCTGCGCAAGAGCGACGCGGCGCCGGTGGCGTTCATCGAGTGGGTCGACGCTCCGGTTGTTGTGGAAGAGCCTGCGGCTGACGAGAAGGGCAAGAAGGGCAAGGCGGCCAAGACTCCAGCTGCTGAAGCCGCAGCCGCAGCCAAACCAGCGCGCAAGACATCCGCGAAAAAGAGCGGCGCGACTGCCGATGCCGACGCCGGCGCGAAGAGCGAGTAAGCTTAGCGTCTAACGACAATCACACTTACGGGCGCGGCGGGTTCTACCTGCCGCGCCCGTTTTGTTTTCGCGCGGCGACGTCTCACCTGCAAAGCGGCGGAATACCGCCGCACTCCAAAACGCAAGCGACCGCGAAGCATCTGGCAGTCGCGGAGCGTCTTGGAGTGCGCCGGTATTCCGGCGCTTTGCAGGCGGCGCGGGCCACCAAGACGGCGTGCTGCAACCCTTCGGAACAGCCGCCGTCGCGGGCCGGCTGCAGCGTCCCAGTTTCGGAACGGCCGTATCCCAAGCGCGCTACATCAGCGCGCATCGCCTAAAATCACCGTATGATGTAAGTGCCTGATTGAGCGCAACTTATCAAAATAAACAAAGCGTGGCATGGGCATTGCAATAAGGGAACGGGCAACCAACCAATTCCAATGAAAAACAAATCCACTTACTCGCTCCTCGTTAACGCTGATTCTGAAGAAAAGGGCCGCTCGATCTTCGAAACCGCTGTCTACTCGACCGTCGTGCTCGCCACCGCAATGTCGGTCTGGGCCTTCGCTTCCGGCGATGTCGTCACCCCAGGGATGGGCAGGGGCGACGCCGGCAACGAAGCTGGTTTCACCATCAAAGCTCAGGCCGAGCAGCCGATCGTGATCGCTTCGCGCAACTAAGCGCGCAACGAACTCGCCGCGCGTCGAGCTGTGCTCGGACGACGCGCGGTCGGACAACAAAAACTCCGCGGGCGAACGAGCGGCTTCCCCGCGGCCGGAGCACAAATCCGCCGCTCTTCCCCTTGAGCACGCTCCTGCAGGATCTCCGCTACGCAGCGCGCATGCTGCGCGAGAGCCCCGGCATCGCGAGCACGATGACCTCTTGAGCGCCGTCGTCAGCGGGCTGCTCCACCGCCTTTCCTAGCCCGACGTCACCACCACGCCACCTGTTCACCTACATGGAAACCACATTTCAAGACATTCGTTACGGCCTGCGCATGCTGTTCAAGAATCCCGGCTTTACCGCGATTGCGATTATCGCGCTCGCCCTCGGGATTGGTGCGAACACGGCGATCTTCAGCGTCGTTAGCGCGGTGTTGTTGCGGCCGCTGCCGTATCCGGAGCCGGAGCAGATCGTGGCCGTGTGGAGCGCTGATTCCACCAAGCCAGACAGCCAGTCCACCTTCTCGTTTCCCGACTTCGCCGACTTGCGCGCGCAGAACCAGGTCTTCAGCGCGCTCGGCGCGTACCGCACCGAAAACGCCGCGATCACCGAAAGCGGCGGCGCAGCTGCGCACGCGCAAGGCGCGATGGTGACAGCGGATGTGTTGTCCATGTTGCGCGTGAATCCAGTCCTCGGACGCGTGTTCAACGCGGACGATGACAAGCCCGGCGCGCGCACGGTGGTTCTGAGTCACGAGCTGTGGCAACGGCGTTTCGGCGGCGATCGCCGCATCCTCGAGCGCACTGTGATGCTGGACGGCATTTCGTACCAGGTCATCGGCATCATGCCGGAAGGCTTCCGGTTCCCGATCCAGAACAAGCCGGTCGAGTTCTGGACCCCGGCCTCCACGCAATTCGAAGTCGCGCCCGGCCAGGAAGCGAGCACCACGCCCGCCGCGCAGCGCGGGATGCATTACCTGAAGCTCATTGGGCGTTTGACGCCGGGTGTGACGCCGGATCAGGCGCAAGCGAACGCGAAGTCGGCCATGACAGCGCTCGCACAGCAGTATCCCGACACGAACAAGAGCTTCAATTCCGCCAAGGTGAACCCGCTCCTCGCGGACATCACCGCGGATGTGAAGCCGGCGCTGCTCGTGCTGCTTGGCGCAGCTGCCTGCGTGTTGCTGATCGCCTGTGTGAACGTGGCGAACCTGCTCCTCGCTCGCGCGACCTCCCGGCAGAAGGAAATCGGCATCCGCGCCGCGCTGGGCGCGAGCCGCATCCGTATTCTGCGTCAGCTGCTCACCGAGAGTGGCGTGCTGGCACTTGCTGGTGGCGTCGCTGGCATGGTGCTCGCCACATGGGGCACCACTGCGCTCGCTTCGCTCCTGCCGCGCAATTTCCCGCGCGCGGCCGAGATCAATCCCGACATCCGCGTTTTGTTCTTCACGGCGTTGGTCAGCCTTGTCACGGGCGTGCTGTTTGGGATGGCACCGGCGTGGCGCGTTTCGCGACCGGACGTTGTCACCGCACTGAATGAGACTGGCCGCGGCTCTACTGAAACAGCGCGCGGCCGTCGGCTGCGCGGCAGCCTCGTGATTGCGGAGATGGTGCTCGCGTTTGTGTTGCTCGTCGGCGCCGGCCTCCTGATCCGCAGCTTCTGGCAACTCCAGAAAGTGGAGCTTGGGTTCAATCCGCAAGGCGTGATGACGGCCGTCGTTTCGCTGCCTGACGGCGACGGCGGCGCCGATAGCACCGTTCGCAATATCAACTTCTACAACCAGCTGATGGAGCGCACAGCCAGCTTGCCGGGCGTGAAATCGATCAGCGCGATCACGCCACTGCCGTTGAGCGGCTCGAATTGGGGCACCGGCGTCGACTTTGCCGGCCGGCCGACCGCACCGTCAGATCGCCCGGTTAGCGCCGTGCGCATCATCACGCCAGGCTACTTCAAGACGATGGGCATCGCCGTGCGGAAAGGGCGCGACTTCGACCCGCGCGACAAGCGCGACTCCCCCGGAGTGGTGATCATCAACGAGACATTCGCGCGCATGCACTTCCCTAACGAGGACCCGCTCGGCAAACGCATTACGCCGCAGATGTCGATGGATGAAAACGAGCCGCGCGAGCGCGAGATCACCGGCGTCGTTGCGGACGTGAAGTTCGGCAAGATCACCACCGAGAGCAAAGCGGAGCTCTACATGCCGCACACCCAGGCGCCGCTCGGCGGCATGACGATCGTCGCGCGCATGGAAGGCAAACCGGAGTCGCTGCTCACGCCTTTGCGCCAGACCGTCGAGAGCATGAACAAAGACCTGCCGGTCTACGAGCCGCGCACAATGGAAGAGTATCTCGGCGCCGCGGTCGCGCAGCCGAAGCTCAACATGACATTGCTTGCCGTCTTTGCGGGCGTGGCGGTTGTGCTCACAGCGGTGGGTATCTACGGCGTGATGGCTTACTCCGTCGCGCAGCGCACACAGGAGATCGGCATCCGCATGGCGCTCGGCGCGCAGAAGACCGATGTCCTCCGGTTGATCGTAGGCCAGGGCCTGCGGCTCGTCGTGGCGGCCATGGTGATCGGATTGTTCGCAGCCTTCGCCGTTTCAAAAGCGCTCGGCAGTCTGCTTTACGGCGTCGGCTCGACCGATATCGCGACGCTCAGCTCGGTCGGCGCGCTGCTTGCGACCATCGCGACGGTCGCCTGCTGGTTGCCGGCGCGGCGCGCAAGCGGTGTGAACCCGATCACGGCTTTGCGTTCTGAGTAGGCCAGGGGCCGGCGCCATCAGCTGCGCTCAGCGGCGCAAACAGTCCGGGCGCATAAATGCAGCAGACGCGCGTCCGTGTTGTGTCAGAATACGATGCGCGACATAGCGGACGGCATGCTCTCCTTCATTATCCCCGCCTACAACGAGCAGGATGAGCTGCCCGAGGCGCTGCAGAGCGTTCGCGTGGCCGCCGAGTTCTCGCGGGAAACCTTCGAGATCATCGTGGTCGATGATGCTTCAACAGATGCAACCGCTGCTGTCGCTGCTGCGGCAGGCGCGCGGGTCATCCCGGTCAGCTATCGCCAGATCGCAGCGGTGCGTAACGCGGGCGCGCGAGCGGCGCAGGGCGACATCTTGTTCTTCGTGGATGCCGATACACATATCGGGCCGCAGCATGTCACCGGCGCACTGGCCGCGCTGCAGGAAGGCTGCGCCGGTGGCGGCGCATGGATGGCGATCCGCGGCGACGTCCCCATGTGGTCGCGCGCGTTTGCGTGGGTGTTCAGCGCACTCTACTTCGGCGCGAATCTCGGGGCGGGCGCGTTTCTTTTCACGACCCGCACGAACTTCGCCGCGAGCGGCGGATTCGACGAACGCTACTACGCAGGTGAGGAGGTCTTCTTCACCAAAGCGCTGAAGGAACTGGGGCGCTTCGAGTTGTTGCGCGATCCAACGTTCACCTCCGGCCGCAAGCTTCGCATGCATTCGGCGCGGGAGATTCTCCTCGGGACGGTCGCATTGATCCTCGGCGGCAGACGAATCCTGCAATCGCGCGAGAAGTTGGAATTCTGGTATAGCGGCAAACGCGAACGACCAGCTACATGAGCCTGGATCATTCGACGATCGCGATTGCAGAAACGGCTGAGCAAATCGCGCGGTGCTACCCGGTCGTGCGCGAGCTACGCCCGCACATCGAGACGGAGGAAGCCTTCGTCGCGCAAGTGCAGCGGCAGCAGGCGCAAGGTTATCTGCTCGCCTACATCGAGGCGCAGGGCGAGCTCCGCGCCGTCGCCGGTTATCGGTACGTGGAGTTCCTGTATCAGGGTTCGTTCATGTACGTCGACGATCTGGTGACGCGTTCAGCCGATCGGTCGGGCGGCTTCGGCGGCAAGCTTTTTGATTGGCTGGTGCAGCAGGCGCGCGAGCAGAATTGCACGTCGCTCGAGCTCGATTCTGGTGTGCAGCGGTTTGACGCGCACCGCTTCTATTTGATGAAGCGGATGAAGATCGCGTCGCACCACTTCTCGCTCGCGCTCCAGCAGCGGTAACGCCAGCGCTCAGCCGCTAGCGGTTGCTGACAAACGGGCGCAAGAACTCGACAGCCGCGGTGCCCCGCGTTTCGCCGCGTGAGCCATCAGCGGGATCTTTGCGGCCCGGACACGTTCACGATCTTTGGATACGCGGCGAGCGCGGCCTTGATGACAATGGGCGCGCGGTGCTCGGTCGGATGTTGAGGCGACACCCACGTGTCGCGCTCACGAGGGCCGATTACAGTAATTATGAAGAAGACTTTCTCTGCCGCCGCGCTCGTCGCGCTCCTCTCGTTTGCTGCGCCCGCCTTCGCGCAGGACTACATCATCCTGGATCGCCGCGCGGATGAGTTCGACCGCTGGCAGGAGCGTGTCGATGACTCGTACGGCAACCCCGTTGTCTCGCGCGAGTTCGACGTGCCGGTGACGGTGCTCGAGGAACAGCGCACCCGCACGCAGCTGGGCTACGGCGGCCTGATGATCGCGAACTCACTCGCTCGCGAGACTGGCCGGAGCTTTGACGAGATCGTGGCGATGAAGCAAAGCGGAATGGGCTGGGGCCGCATCGCCCAGGAAAATGGCGTTAAGCTCGGGCCGATCGTGAGCCGTTTCGACCGCGCGGACACCGCGTTCCGCAAGTACAACCCGAAACGCGACCGGATGAAATCAGAGAAGTTCGTGAATGGGCACGACGCTCGTGATGGACGTCTCGACAAGCCCGCTAAAATCCGCGGCAAAGGCAACGGCGCAGTTCGCGGCAAAGGACATGGTGGCGGCGGTAAAGTGAAGGTGAAGGGCCACGGTGGCGGTGGCAAAGGCAAGGGCGGCGGCAAAGGTAAGAAGTAGCGCGGCAGTTTCTCGCGAAAGAGGCCGGCTCCCTCGAGGAGCCGGCCTTTTCACTTTCCGGCGGCGACATAAACTTCGTCCGTCATTCGAAGAAAATGTCTTGTCGTCACCAAGGGGGGTTTCGTAATCTGTCTGCCGCTGCCGCCCGCTTGCCCAGCGGATGGCGTGACTCTGTTCCCCTATGAAACTTCGTCACTTGATCTACTCACTCACCATCGGTGCGCTCGCGCTGGCGAGCGGCTTCTCCCAGGCTGTCGCTGCTTCCGGCACGCTTCTCCCGCCGATTGACCTCTCGCCGGGATTCGATGTCCCGGGTCCCAGTCTATTCGCCCTCAACCGCACCACGCACAGGCTCTACGCGTTTGGATCGCCAGATCCGAGGACTGCCACCACTCCTGCGCCCGCAGGCCTGAAGGTGATCGACAGCGCCACGAACACTGTCATCGGCGGGTTCAGCCTCGGCAGTTACCCGGATGGCTCGCCGTTTTTCGCTCTGGCGATGGCCTTCGACGAGAGCGCCGCCCCAGCCGGAAACAAGCTCTACATCGTCGCCGCAGTATCATCCCGCTACGTGCTCCGCGTCGTCGATGCTGCGACTGAGACGAACCTCACAGGACCGGGAACGGACATTATTCTACCCGTGGCTCCGGACGACGGGATCATCGACCAGGCAAGTGCAAGTGAGCCGCTCGTGGTTAACTCGTCGAACCACAAGGTCTATATCGCGACAGCCAAGGGACAGATCATCGTCGTCGATGGAGTGACGCGGCAGATCGTTAGGATCCTGAATCCGAATGCCGGCTCGTTTCTCGCCCTGGATCCCGTCGCGAATAAGATCTTTGTCCTCGGTGAAAATGGCGGCGCGATCATTGATTGCCAAACGGACAGCGTCAGCCCTCCCGCGGAGCCGGTGCCGTTCGCGCCGACCGCGGCCGTTTACAATGAAGCCGACGGCCTGATCTACGGCACGGCCTCGGACGAACAAAACGGGCGCTACGACTTGTTCGCCCTCGACGCCAGGTCCGGCACAATGGTGCGCTCCCGGAGCAGGACCGACAGCGATGGCTTCGTGTTGGGAGACTACGTTACCGGAATGGCTGTCGTTCCCGGCGAGAACACGCTGTATCTCGGGTCTTACCGGCTACTGGCGTTCAACACGACAGATCTTTCCCACCGCGGGACGGTTTCGCAGGAAGCCACGAGACTGGCGTGGGATCCCGCAAACGCCGAGACGTTGTTCGCGATCCCTCGACGATTCGGCTTCGACGAAGGAGGCCCAGCCACACTTCACACCATCAACCGCAGCAGCGGCCAACGTGTTTCCCTGACCACTGCGTCGGTGCCGGGCCGGATCGCGGTTAACTCCCGGACGAATCGTATCTACGTTCTCGACGCGCGAACGCCTGAGCTCGTCGTCGTCGACGGCCGGGACCGTTCTGTCATTGCCCGTGTGGAATTGCCCTCCGCTGGCGGTCACCTCGCGGTGAGCGAGCAGCTTAATCGTATCTATCTCACCTCCGGTGTTGTGGTCGATGGATCCACAAATCAGGTGCATAGCTCGAGCGAGGCTAGCGGTCGTTTCCTTGCCATCGATGACACGCGACGCCGCCTGTATGCATCAGTCGGTCAGAATACCGTCGGCCGCTTCTCAGCGCAGTGGTTTCTGCGCAGCTTCGATACGGATGCCGCCGCGTTTCTCAGCTCGTTGAGCCTGGGTACCTATGGACCTGACGGCGGGCAGCTTGCGGCCAATCCCGTGACCGGGCGTGTCTACCTCACCGTGCATGCGACGAGCGCCTTCAGCAGCAGCCGCTTTTTCGTCATCGATGGCGCCGCTTCGCAGCTGGTGACGAGCACGGCCGATGTGCCCGGCGCCGAGGGAGGAATCGGTATCAACCGGAGGACCAACGACATCTACATTCCGCAGCAGAATGGGAACATCATCGTGTTCGATGGCGCTACAGATCGCATCGAGACCTCCTTTCCGGCTGGCGGTAATGGCCCAGATAATCCGTCCTTTACCGGCATCGTCGTTGATGAAGAGGCGGACACCGTCACCGTCACGGAGCTTGCATCGACCCGGGACAAGAGTGTCGGCCGGATCCTCACCTACGAAGCCCACAACAATCACGCTCTCGTCGGCGAGATGCAGGTCGGCAATCCAGCAGCAGGGCTCGCCTTTAATCCGGTCACGCGTCAGTTCTTCGTGCCGAACCTGAACGACGGCACCGTCACCGTCATCCAGGCGGACGGGACCGCTGCGCGAAACCAGTTTGGAAATCTCTCAACGCGGCTGCAGGTCGGCGGCAGCGACGATGTGATGATCAGCGGCGTCATCGTGAATGCGCCAGCTGGTGCGACGAAAAAAGTGATCGTGCGCGCGGTCGGTCCGTCGCTCGGTGCTCTCGGCGTGCGCGGTGCGTTGGCTGATACGACGCTCGAGCTGCACACCGCAGCCGGCGAGGTGATCACGAACGACAACTGGAAGATCGATGACGCGACGCAGGCGTCGCAACAGTCCGAGATCGAAGCGACTGGCCTGGCGCCGAGCGATGATCGCGAAGCGGCGATCATTGCCGAATTGCCCGCCGGTGCACACACCGCAGTCATCCGCGGCAAGGGCGGAGCGACTGGCGTCGGTTTGGCGGAGGTGTTTACCCTTGGGGATGATTCGCCGGCTGCGCTCGCCAACATCGCCACCCGCGGCCGCGTCGGCACCGGTGAGGATGTCATGATCGCCGGCATGATCGTGAAAGGAACCAACGCATCGCGCGTGCTCGTGCGCGCGATCGGCCCCTCGCTGCAGGGAAAACTCGCGGGTGCGCTCCAGAATCCGGTCTTGGAACTCCGCGACATCAATGGCGGCCTCATCGCGGTCAACGACGACTGGAGGTCCGATCGCGAGTCTGAGATCGCCGGCACCACGATTCCGCCGAATGACGACAAAGAGAGTGCGATCCTCGCGGATCTATTCCCCGGCAACTACACGGCAATCGTGTCGGGCGCCGGTGACACGATGGGCGTCGCGGTCGTCGAAGCCTACAAAGTTCAATAGCTGCGACGTTCGTCCGGATTAACGCGCAGCCGGGCGCGGCGCGGCCTTGCCAAGCCGCATTCATCGTCTACACTACCGGCTCGTTTATGGCAGAAAGCAGCACAGTGGACATGAAGGAGTTCCAACTCCACGAAAAGGATACCGGTAGCGCCGATGTGCAGGTTGCACTCCTCACCCGCCGGATCGCATCGTTGACGGAGCACCTCAAGACCAATGCCAAAGACCATTCCTCGCGTCGCGGCCTCCTCAAGATGGTGGCGATGCGCCGGAGCTTGCTCGATTATCTGAGCAAGTCGAAGAACGAGCGGTATAAGAGCCTGCTCGAGAAACTCAACCTGCGTAAGTAACGCAGGCGGTCTGCGGTAGCGGCGACGGCCCTCGGCTGCGTTCGCGCCATTTCGGTAACCAACAAGAACAACGGCAACCAGGCCGCACGTCCACCTCTGATTAGAGGTTTCAGCCCCGACCGCAACGGTCGGGTTTGAAACCTACAATCAGGG
>CADCTA010000058.1 GCA_902805675.1 uncultured Chthoniobacterales bacterium
CGCCGGACCGAGGCAGGACGCGCTGGCCGCTTTACGCGCGGCATTCGAGATGACCGGCTCGTTGGCGCGCCTGAACGAGCAGTGGCGGAACCGTGGCTGGCCGGAATTTCGTTTCGGCATCGGCATGTCGCACGGCGACGCGCTGGTCGGCAACGTCGGCTCCGCGCGGAAGATGGACTTCACCTCGATCGGCGACGTGACCAATGTGGCGTCAAAGATTCAGGAGCTGACCACGGAACTGGAATGCGAGCTGGTGATCAGCGAATCGATGGCGACTCTGGTGAAAGATCATTTCGACCTCGCCGCTGCCGGGCCGGTTTCGTTGAAGGGCCGGCCCTTCGCGATCAACATCTTCATCGTCATGGGCGAGAAACACGCGCCGGACAGCCCGGCGTTGCATGTCGCCCAGGCGGAGAGCGTTCCCTCGTGATGCGGATCGCGCGCTAGCGCGTCACGAGCGTAGCCGCACCAGCTTCCACTGGAGCTCGCCTGCGGCGCCGATCTCGAGATACGCAACGCTGGCCGGAGCGCCACGGTTCGGCCGCGTCACGCATCCGGGGTTCAGAAAGCGCACACCGTTGCGCACCTCGTCGCGCGGCACATGGGTGTGACCGTGCAGTAAGACATCGGTGTCGGCCGGCGGCTGCTTTGGTGGGATGTGAATGAGCCGGAAGCGAACGCCGTTGCGCTCCAGGTCAGCGACGAGCGGCCACTCATGGCTTGAGTCGCAGTTACCGCGTACGATCGTGAGCGGCGGGCCGGCCGCACGGATGCTCTCGAGGATGCTGGCCGCAACGACGTCGCCGAGGTGCCAGATCTCGTCCACGCCGCCCGCAAGCTCATCGAGCTTCGGCGGCAGATGGTTGTGCGTGTCGGCGAGGACGAGAACTCGCACGGGCGCGTCCTATCGACGGACACCCCGCGTGGCACCGCGCGTTCCCGCTGTGCGCGCCGCATTCGAGCCGAACATTTTGCCGACTAACTTCGCAGCGGCCTTGAGTGCAATGATCCTGAAGATGAAGCGAAACATAGTATCGATGAATCGCATCTGGAGCGGTGCGCGCGGGTCATTCCCTGCCGCCGCGGTGGGACCGCAGAGCTGTATAGCCGTGCTTGTATCAAGCACCGCACGCGCGCGGCGCAGCTCACGCTTAGCGACAAGCGCTCGCCGCGGCGACCAGCTTCTCTACACAGCGGTCAGAGGCCGGCGCTACAGCCGCTGATCGCCACCACAACCGGCTTTCCTTGATGGCCGCTCTGAACTACCTTCCGCCCGTGTCGTTTAGAGATTTTGGCCTGTCGGATGAGGTAGTTAAAGGAACGGTGGCAATGGGTTTCACTGACCCGACGCCCATCCAGCTGCGCGCGTTTCCAGTCGTTCTCTCGGGCAAGGACCTGATCGGCACCGCCCAAACCGGTACCGGCAAGACCGCCGCCTTCGCGTTGCCGATCCTGACGAATCTTGCCAAGCATGGCGCCTTCCGCTGCCTGGTGCTGGAGCCGACACGTGAGCTCGCCGCGCAGGTGGAGACGGCGTTTCGCGATTACGGACGTTTCACTGATCTGCGCGTGTCGCTCATCCATGGCGGCGTCGGCTACGGGAAGCAGCGCGAGGAAGCGGCCGCCGGTATGGACATCGTGGTCGCGACGCCTGGTCGTCTACTCGATCACCTCGGCCAGGGCACCATGAAACTCGACAAGGTGAACATGCTCGTGCTCGACGAGGTCGATCGCATGCTCGACATGGGTTTCCTGCCGGATGTGCGGCGCATCGTGGAGCAGATCTCGACCGATCGTCAGACGCTATTGTTTTCAGCCACGCTCCCGCCCGAGATCGATCGGCTCGCCGCATGGGTCCTGCGTGATCCGGTAGTCATCGAGATCGGCGCCAATCGCTCGCCCGCCGAAACGGTCACGCACGCTGTCTATCCGGTAGCGGCAGAACAGAAATTCGACCTGCTGATGGCGTTGCTGGAGCGGACGAGCTTCGACAGCTGCCTCATCTTCTCGCGCACGAAACACGGTGCGGACAAAATCGCGGTCAAGCTGAAGCAGGGGAAACATTCCGTCGCCGTGTTGCACTCCAACCGGACACAGCGTGAGCGCGTCGAAGCGCTCGATGGATTCAAGAGCCACAAGTACGAGATCATGGTCGCGACGGACATCGCCGCGCGCGGCATCGATGTCGCGGGGGTGAGCCACGTGATCAACTACGACGTGCCGGAGCATCCGGAGGATTACGTGCACCGCATCGGGCGAACGGGCCGAGCGCAGAAAGTTGGCGACGCATTCACCCTCATGAACGGTGAGGAACTTGGCTCGCTGCAATCGATCGAGCGATTCATCGGCGCAAAGATCCCGCGCTTGAAGCTGGAGGGGTTCTCGTATCTCTACACCGCGCTGTTCGAGCCGGAGCCTTCGTCAGGTGGCAAGCGTGGCGTCGGCGGCGGCCGCACGCATGGCGGTTACTCCTACGGCAGGCGGCGGCGGTAGACGCTTGCACTTTCCCAAAGTCCTCGCGCCGGGTCATCCTGAGGCGGCGAAGCGCGCCGAAGGACCTCGCGCAGGCATGTCGGCTATACTCATCGGCAGTCATGATCGAGGAACCCGCGTGAGGTCCTTCGCCGTCTGCGCGGCTCAGGATGACCGCGGTGTTTTGCGGGCGCCCGTATTCGTGGCGCACGCTGATGCTGCCTCCCGCCGCCCCCGTAAAGACTTGCAGCCACCCCGCCCCCCAATGAACATCCACCCATGAACCTGCCGACGTCCTACGCTCATCCCGAAGCGCTCGTCGAGACGGATTGGCTCGCGGAGCACCTGAACGACGACGGCATTCGCATCGTCGAATCCAACGAGGACATCCTGCTCTATGACACCGGGCACATTCCCGGCGCGGTGCATATCGACTGGCGGTCTGACCTGCAGGATCCGCTGATCCGCGACTACATCTCGCCGGAGAAATTCGCCGAGGTTTGCAGCCGCAACGGCATCACGCCGGACACCACCTGCGTCTTCTATGGCGACAAAGCGAACTGGTGGGCGACATACGCGCTGTGGGCGTTCCGGTTATTCGGCCACACGAAGGTGAAGGTGCTGAACGGCGGCCGCGACAAATGGAAAGCGGAAGGTCGGCCTTCCACGCGGGAAGTCCCGAAGTACCCGCGGACAGACTACCCGGTTCCACCGAAACGCTTCGATGCGGAGATCCGCGCGTTTGCTGACGATGCGCTCAAGCAAAGCAAAGCCGGCCAGCCGCTAATCGACGTGCGCTCGCCGGGTGAGTTCAAGGGCGACATCACGCACATGCCCGAGTATCCGCAGGAAGGCGTCTTGCGAGGCGGCCACATCCCGGGCGCGAAGAGCGTGCCGTGGAAGACGGCGGCCAACGACAACGGCACGTTCAAATCCGCAAGCGAGCTGGCGAAGATCTACATGCAGGATTGCGGTATCACGCCGGAGAAGGAGACGATCGTCTACTGCCGGATCGGCGAGCGCTCCAGCCACACGTGGTTCGTGCTCACGTATCTGCTCGGCATCGATAACGTGCGGAACTACGACGGCTCCTGGACCGAATGGGGCAATCGCGTGGGCATGCCGATCGAGCGCGGCGCGTAGGATGGCGTCCTACTCATAATCTTACGCTTACTCCTAATCTCCGGCGCCGCGGTGAGACTGGATTAAGAGTAGGATTAGGATTAAGAGCAGGAGTTGCCGATGTACCCGCCGAAGCTCAATAACATCATCAACCTTTTCGAGATGCTGCCGGAAGTGGAGCGTCGCGAAACGCTGGTGTCCTACGCTGACAGCGCCAAGAAACAGGAGCCGCGTGCGGGTGAACAGTTCGAGCTCGAGGATGTGCGCAAGGACGAGGAGTGCGCCGACACCGTCGGCGTTTATCTGCACGTGGACGAGGAAGGCAAAGCGCATTTCCGCATGACGCTTGGCGCGGAAGTGCAAACGCTCACCCGCGCGATGACGGCGATTCTTTGCAAAGGGCTCGACGGCGCCACCCCGCAGGAAATCCTCGAGCTGCCGAGCGATTTCGTGACCCGCATTGTCGGCGAACAGCTCGTCCGTGTCCGCAGCCAGACGACCTACTACATCCTCACGAGGATGAAAGGCATCTGCAAAGTCTACCTCGACCGGCAGCGTCGGATGGCCGCGGCAGCCGTCGCGTAGCGCGCTGCAAGCTCATTATGTCCAGCGCCACTCCTCGCGGTCATTTCGACCGCAGCGAAGCGGAGTGGAGAAATCCCGTGGCATTACCGATCGGTCCTGCCACGGGATTCCTCCACTTCGGTCGGAATGACGGATTGGGATGACCTATCATGCCCGTTGATCACGTGCCGTTCGGCGGCTGGGCAAACAACCTCCGCATCGCGAACGCACACGCCGAGCTGATCATCACGCTCGACGTCGGCCCTCGTGTCATCTCCTACCGCACCGCCGGCGGCGAAAACGTCTTCAAGACATTCGACGCGCACCTTGGCGGGACCGGAGAGTCGGAATGGAAGTCGCGTGGCGGCCATCGCTTCTGGCTCGCGCCTGAAGATCCGGTGCTCAGCTATTTGCCCGATAATTCGCCGGTAACCCACCGCGTCATTTCGGAGCACGAAGTTGAAGTCGAAAACGCGCCGGCAGATCAGCTGCCGATCAGGAAGGTGATGAGGCTCGCGCTCGATTTAGCCACGGCGCGCGTGACGGTAACTCACCGCGCCACGAACGAAGGCGCACAGCCGATCGCGTCGGCGACATGGGGCCTCAGCGTCATGGCACCTGGTGGCATCGAGATTATCCCGCTGCCTCCGCTAGGCGAGCATCCGCGCGATCTGCTTCCGAATCGCACCATGATCCTGTGGCCGTTCACCGACATGACCGATCCGCGTTGGCGATGGGGGCGGCGCTTCATCACGTTGCGTCAGGCAGACGCCGGCCCCACGAAAGCAGGCCTCGCCTTCCGCGAACGCTGGATCGCGTATCACCGAGGCGACTCACTGTTCCTGAAGACGATCGAGTTCGAGGAAGGCGCGACGTATCCGGATCTCGGTTGCAACTTCGAGACGTTCACGAACGAAGAGATGCTTGAAGTCGAAGCGCTCGGGCCGCTGGTGGAGCTCGCGCCCGGTGAATCGACCAGCCACACGGAGCAGTGGCAGCTGTTCGACGCCGTGACACCGCCGTCGGATCACGACGACGATGCACTCGCGGAGTGGATCGCACCGTACTTAGCGCGCGCTGGTGTCGGCGTTTAAACGAGTGACGCGCGAGTAATTTCGTCTACGCTCCCGCTGCGCAAATGCCGCGAAACGACGAGCTTCGGAAAATCCTGCTCATCGGCTCGGGCCCAATCGTCATCGGACAGGGGCCGGAGTTCGACTATTCCGGCGTTCAGGCATGCAAGGCCCTCAAGGAAGAGGGCTACGAGGTCGTGCTCGTGAACTCGAATCCGGCCACGATCATGACCGATCCGGAGTTTGCCGATCGCACCTACGTGGAGCCGATCACGCCCGAGGTGATCGAGAAGATCCTCGAACGCGAGAAGCCGGATGCGATCCTGCCGACGATGGGCGGCCAGACCGCGCTGAATGCGGCGATGGAGCTCAATCGAAACGGCGCGCTCGCTCGCCACAATGTGAAGCTGATCGGCGCCAACGCGCAGGCGATCGCGAAGGGGGAGGATCGCCAGCTCTTCAAGGAAGCGATGCTGCGGATCGGGCTTGATGTTCCGCGTTCCGGGGTCGCGCATAACATTACCGACCTATCACGTATCGCGGAGTTCATCGGCACTTTCCCGCTCATCATTCGCCCGGCGTTTACGCTCGGCGGCTCCGGCGGCGGCATCGCTTACAACCGGCAGGAGCTCGATGAGATCGCCGGGCGGGGACTGGATCTCTCGCCGGTCAGCGAAGTGCTGATCGAGGAGTCGCTCGTCGGCTGGAAGGAATTCGAGATGGAGGTGATGCGGGACTGCGCAGACAACTGCGTCGTCGTCTGCTCGATCGAAAACCTGGACGCGATGGGCGTGCACACCGGCGACTCGATCACCGTCGCCCCGACGCAGACGCTCTCCGATCGCGAGTATCAGCTGATGCGCGACGCGTCGTTCGCCGTCATCCGGGAGATCGGCGTGGAGACTGGCGGCTCGAATATCCAGTTCGCCGTCAACCCGGAGAACGGGCGCATGGTTGTCATCGAGATGAATCCGCGCGTCTCGCGTTCTTCCGCCCTCGCATCGAAAGCGACCGGGTTCCCGATTGCCAAGATCGCGGCCAAGCTCGCCGTCGGCTATACGCTGGACGAAATCCGCAACGACATCACGCGCGAGACGCCAGCCAGCTTCGAGCCGACGATCGACTACTGCGTCGTAAAGACGCCGCGCTTCACCTTCGAGAAGTTCCCGCAGGCCGATCCCGTGCTCACGACGCAGATGAAGAGCGTCGGCGAGGCGATGGCGATCGGACGCACGTTCAAGGAAGCGCTGCAGAAAGCGCTGCGTTCGCTGGAGATCAAGCGCTTCGGTCTGATCGGCGACGGCGCGGATAAGCAGGTCGATATCGACACGCTGCGCCTAAAGCTCACTACCCCGAATGCCGAGCGCATTTTCTACGTCGCGCAGGCGTTCGACCGCGGCGCTTCGATCGAGGAGGTCTTCGAGCTGACGAAGATCGATCAGTGGTTCCTGCAGAACATCCGACAGATTGTCGAGGAGACGAAGACACTCGCTACGCAGGACCTGCGCAAAGCCAAGAAGCGTGGCTTTTCCGACCGGCAGCTGGCGGTTGCGCGCGGTGTGCCGGAGCAGCAGGTGCGGGATGAACGCAAAGCGGCAGGCGTCGTGCCGACCTATCGCCTCGTCGATACGTGCGCGGCGGAGTTCGAAGCCTACACGCCGTACTACTACTCGACCTACGGCACGGAGAACGAGATGCGTCGCACCGATCGACGCAAGATCATGATCCTGGGCGGCGGCCCGAACCGCATCGGACAAGGCATCGAGTTCGACTACTGCTGCGTGCACGCCGCTTTCGCGCTCCGCGACGCGGGATTCGAGACCATCATGGTGAATTCGAACCCGGAGACGGTTTCGACCGACTACGACACGAGCGACAAGCTCTACTTCGAGCCGCTCACGCTCGAGGACGTGCTCAACATCTACGATCAGGAGCAGCCCGAAGGTGTGATCGTGCAGTTCGGCGGGCAGACGCCGTTGAACTTGGCGGCTGGTCTACGCGCGGCCGGTGTTCCGATTCTCGGCACGCAGCCGGAGAGCATCGAGAAGGCGGAGGACCGCAAGCTATTCGCCGCGATGCTGGACAAGCTCGGTCTGCGGCAGACGCCAAGCGGATCAGCGGTGAGCGAAGATGAAGCGCTCGAGATTGCGCAGCGTGTCGGTTATCCGGTGCTCGTTAGGCCGTCGTTCGTGCTCGGCGGGCGCGCGATGGAGCTGGTCTACAACGACCAGGATCTTTGCCGCTACATGCGGACCGCGATCGAGGTGAGCCCGGAGCGTCCAGTGCTCGTCGATCGGTTCCTCGAAGACGCGATTGAGGTGGACGTCGACTGCATCGCCGACGGCGAGATGGCGGTGATCGGCGCGATCATGGAGCACATCGAGCAGGCCGGCATCCACAGCGGCGACAGCGCTTGTGTGATCCCGACGTTCTCGCTCTCGCGCAAGGTGCTCGACGAGATCACGACGGCGACGAAAGCGATGGCGCGCGAGCTCAACGTCCGCGGTCTCATGAACGTGCAGTTCGCGGTCAAAGACGAGAACGTCTACGTGCTGGAAGTGAATCCACGCGCCTCGCGTACGATCCCGTACGTGAGCAAAACGATTGGTGTTCCGCTCGCGAAGCTCGCGGCCAAGATCATGACCGGCGAAACGCTGCGCGGGCTCGGGTTCACAGAGGAGATCATTCCGGAACACTTCGCGGTGAAGGAAGCGGTCTTCCCGTTCTTGCGCTACCAGGGCGCGGACATCGCGCTCGGACCGGAGATGAAATCAACCGGCGAAGTGATGGGGATCGATGCGGATCTCGGGCTCGCTTTCGCGAAGTCGCAGATGGCCGCTCAGCCAGCCTTACCGTCGGAAGGCAACGTCTTCATCAGCGTCAAAGACTCCGACAAGCAGCGGATCATTCCGCTGGCGCGCGAGTTCGTGAACCTGAACTTCGGCATTATCTCCACTGGCGGCACGGCGGCGGCGCTCGCTGCAGCAGGCATTCCCGTGACGAAAGTCTTCAAGCTGCGCGAAGGGCGCCCGCACGTCCTCGATCGCGTGAAGAACGGCGACATCAATTTCATCATCAACACGCCGAGCGGAAAAATTCCTCGTGAGGATGAAGTGACGATTCGTAATGCGTCGCTCGCGAAGCGCATCCCGATCATGACGACGATCCGTGCGGCCCAGGCGAGCGCGAACGGCATTCGCTCACTTCAACGCGGCGGGTTCACCGTGAAGAGCCTGCAGGAGTACCACCCGCAGCCGTGGGTGCAATCACCAGCCGACGCCGGTGCCGCCGCTGCAGCCACGCATCAGCACAAGCAGGATGATGGTGCCGATCGCGGAAACGGCGAGGGAGCCGAAACAGCCGAGCCGATTCGAAAAGAAGGCGAACACACCGAAGTATCGCAGCGCAGCTAGCCGGCAGCCGTCCGCAAACGCTGCGTGGTACTCGCGCCTCCGGATCAAGAAACGTTCAACGTCCAACGCTCAACGTCCAACGTTCAAAGCAGAGGAAGACGGCGCCCGTTCTTTCTGAATTCAATGTTGGACGTTGAACGTTGGACCCATTCGACTTGCGCTCAGGGCAAGCTGTTGAACGTTCTGCCTTCCATGAAACGAATGTTGCTTACCTGCCTCGCCGGCATTGCGCTCGCAGCCGGCAACCTTCACAGCCAGGAACCCTCACCCACACCCGATATGACTCCATCACCTTCTCCCTCAGCCCAGAACGAAGTCGCAGTGTTCAAGACCAGCGAAGGCGAAATGGTCGCCGAGTTCTGGCCCGACGTGGCGCCGAACACCGTCGAAAATTTCAAGAAGCTCGCGAAGCAGGGCTTCTATGACGGCACCGCGTTCCATCGCATCATCAAGGGCTTCATGGCGCAGGGTGGCGATCCGTTGACCAAGGATCCGTCGAAAGAAGCGCGCTGGGGCACGGGCGACCCGGGCTACAAGATCAAAGCCGAGTTCAACAAGAAGCCGCATGAGAAGGGCGTGCTCTCGATGGCGCGTTCGGCGGATCCTGATTCCGCCGGTAGCCAGTTCTTTCTTTGCTTCGGCAAAGTGAGCCAGCTCGACGGGCAATACACGACCTTCGGCAGAGTCATCAAAGGCGATGAAGTGCTCGACAAGCTGGCGAACGTGCCGGTGACCTCGAGCGGCAGCGGCGAACGCAGCAAGCCGGTCAATCGCGTCGCGCTCGAGAGCGTGAAGATCGTGCCGGCTGATTCGGTGAAGTAACCGGAGGTCATGTCGACCGAAGTGGAGACATCCCGGGGCAGCACTGCTCGTGATGCCACGGGATTCCTCGACTCCGCTTCGCTCCGCTCGGAATGACACCGGATAAGACAGCCGTCGCGCTGGTGCAGATGCAGTGCGGCGCGGATCCCGAGGCCAACCTCGAGAAGGCGATCTCGTTCATCCGCGATGCCGCGCAGCAAGGCGCGCAGATCGTCTGCCTGCCGGAGCTGTTCCGCTCGCAATACTTCTGCCAATCGGAAGATCACGCGCAGTTTGCGCTCGCGGAAGAGATCCCCGGGCCAACAACGGCGCGGCTGGGCGAAGTCGCGCGCGAAGTCGGCACGGTCATCGTTGCCTCACTCTTCGAGAAGCGCGCGGCGGGCGTTTACCACAACACCGCCGCGATCATCGACGCGAACGGGGAGTTCCTCGGGAAATATCGCAAGATGCACATCCCGGATGACCCCGGGTTCTACGAGAAGTTCTACTTCACGCCCGGCGATCTCGGGTTCAAAGCCTGGCCGACGTCGCGTGGCAACATCGGTGTCTGCATCTGCTGGGATCAGTGGTATCCCGAGGCCGCGCGGCTGACGGCGCTACGCGGCGCGCAGCTGCTGTTTTATCCGACAGCGATTGGCTGGCATCCATCCGAGAAGGAGGAATACGGCGCCGCCCAGCATTCATCCTGGGAGACGATTCAGCGCAGCCACGCGATCGCGAACGGCTGTTACGTCGCCGCTGTGAACCGCGTCGGCCACGAAGCGCCGGCCGGCGGACCGGGCATCGACTTCTGGGGTCAGAGTTTCCTCTGCGATCCGACCGGAGACATCATCGCAAAAGGGAGCGTTGATCGTGAAGAGATCGTAATGGCGGACGTGCGGTGGGGTCGAATCGACGAACACCGCACCCACTGGCCTTTTCTACGCGACCGGCGCATCGATGCGTATCAGGGCATCGAGCAGCGCTTGATCGATTGATCGGTCATCCTGAGCCGCGCAGACGGCGAAGGACCTCGCGCTGGAACCTGTGGTATGCGTCACCGAACGCACTCCAGGGCGCGAGCTATGCGGAACAGAACTGCAAAACCCACAGCCGGTGCGCGAGGTCCTTGATTCGTTCGCTCCCGCTCACTCACCGCTGCGCGGCTTCGTCCATGTCGCACCGCTCCCGCGGGCTCCATTCGCCGTCTCCGCGGCTCAGGATGACCGCGTTTGCACGGGCGTTTTACCAGCGAAGCCGCGGGTGTATCTTCGCGCATGACACGCAAGCTCTTCATTCCGCTCCTCGCCGTTGCAGTCAGCGCCACCTTCCAATCCGCCTCGGCGGCCGACGAAACGAAGGCGATCGCGGTGTTGAGCTCCGCATCGGGCAGCCAGGTGACGGGGACGGTAATGTTCACGAAGAGCGGCAACGGTGTTCAAGTCGTCGCGGAGATCAGCGGGCTGACGCCAGGGAAGCATGGCTTCCACGTGCACGAGTTTGGTGATTGCTCTGCTGCGGACGCAGCTTCGGCCGGTGGTCATTTCAACCCGACCAAGGATCCGCACGCGGGTCATGACGCTGACAAGCGGCACATGGGCGATCTCGGCAACCTCGAAGCCGATGCTGCCGGCAAGGCCCGCCTCGATCTGACCGACAAGAAGATCAAGATCGACTCGATCATCGGCAAAGCGGTCATCGTGCACGAGAAGGCGGATGATTTGAAAACGCAGCCAACCGGTGACGCTGGTGGTCGCGTGGCGTGCGGTGTGATCGGTGTAGCGAAGCCGTAGACGCGCTGCTCGCAGCTGACCCTAAATTGCAGATGGAGCTGCTGACGCTGACCGAAGCGCGCCGGCGCGCGCAGCAGGGGCCGGTTGAAGGTCGTGTGCACGTGCAGGTGGAGGCTGCGGCGGCGAAGGTCACACGCGAGGCGAAGCCGTATTGCGAGCTGACGCTGGCTGATGTCGCCAGCCGCATGACGTTGCGCGTCTGGAGCGATCATCCGGAATTTCGCGCGTGCGATTCGCTCCAGCCCAGCGACTTCATCGAGCTAAGCGGGGAGTTTCAGCAGCATCAGCAGTATGGGCTTGATGCGAAGCGCTGGACTGTCCGCGCTCTGACCGCGCAGGAGATCACCGAACTGCTGCAAGGCCCGCCGGAGCTGCGCGCCAAGCAGGCCGCGGATTGGGCTTACATGATCGAGCGCGTGGCGGCGATCGGCGATCCGCGTTTGCGGTTGCTGAGCGAGACGCTGCTCGCGGAGCACGGCGAGCGGTTCCGGCGAACCGCTGGCGCGCGCAGTTATCATCACGCGCGGCGCGGCGGCTTGGTGGAACACACCTCGCAGATGATGCGCATCGCGGTGGCGCTCACGCCGCTGTATCCGCAGCTCAATCTCGATCTGCTCATCGCCGGCATCCTCTTTCACGATTCGGGAAAGCTGTGGGAGAACCACCTGCCGGAGGCCGGCTTCACGATGGGCTTCGACGAGCGCGGCGAGCTCATGGGCCACATCTCGATCGGGATGGAGCTGGTGAACTCGCTCTGGCGCAAGATTCTGGCGAGTGACGCCGCGACGAGCTGGCGAGGGTTACAGCCGGCGTCGGAAGATGTGCGGCTGCATTTGTTGCACTTGATCGGCTCCCATCATGGCGAGCCGCAATTCGGCTCGCCGGTGAGTCCGAAAACTCCCGAAGCGATGGCGCTCAGCTATATCGATAATCTCGACGCGCGGTTGGAGATGTTCGCGGCCGGCTATCTCGTCGCGAAGCCGATCGCCGAGCGCATCTTCGACCGCGTGCGACCGTTGCCGGGGAACCTGGTGAAGCCGCTCGAGAAGTTTGTGCCGCCTTCAGAAGGCGGCGGAAGCACTGAGGTCGAGCTTTTCTGAAAGCGGCGCCACCGCATTGTCATGTCGAGCGAAGTCGAGACATCTCTAACTTCTTTCTGCACTCAGCGCGTTAGAAGCAGAAGGAAGTTAGAGGTTCCTCCACTTCGGTCGGAATGACAGAACGGCGCTAAATTGGTGATGGAACGCGCGCAGCTTCGTCGACGCGGCGTTTCGCTTCGGCGAGATAAGCTTCGTCGATCTCGAAGCCGATGAACTTTGGCACACCGCACTGCTGAGCGGCCACGGCTGAGTTCCCGATGCCGAGGAAAGGATCCAGCATCGTCCCCACGCGTTCGATGCCGTGCAGCTTGATGCAGTTCACCGCCAGCTGAACAGGAAACGTCGCGGGATGCGGACGCTGTTTGTCGCGGCTCTTGATCGTCTCGTAGGGCACGAACCACGTGTTGCCTCGGCACCGGAGATCCGTGCCAGCTGTGTGGTCCCAGCGCGCGATGTTGCTCTTGTCCGCGTACGGCACGCCGAGTGCCAGCCGGTCGATCGGCGTCTTCCCTTCCGGCGTGAGGTGAAAGACGTATTCGTGACAGTCGTTAAGAAAGCGCGGTGAGTTGATCGGCTTGAAGTGACCGCGCGATGTCGGCTCACCGACGTCATCCTCGATGCTGATCGCTTTGATCCAGTGAATCGTGTTTTGCAGGACGAAGCTGGCGCGTAGCTGCATGACGAGCTCGTGCGGGAGCAGCGGGTTCGAAGGCGACGCGCCGACGTTCAAGAAAAGAGAGCCGTCGCTCTTCAACACACGCCGTGCTGCGGCTGCCCACTCGGCGAACCATTGCAGATAAGCGGCGCGGTCCTGACGATCTGAATATTTGCTGTAGGCGATTCCAAGATTGTAGGGCGGTGAGGTGACGATCAGGTCAACCGACGCAGTATCCAGCCGCGCCATGCCTTCAATGCAGTCGCCGTGATGCAGTTCGAATCCCGCCACGCGTGCAAGCTATCGACGCTCTGGCAGCGCGTACAGCAGATTCGCGATGGCCGCTGAATTCTGGTATCCTACGCGTGATGTCCGACAAGCCTTCCAAGCTGAAGATTGGCGATCGCGAGTTCACGTCGAGGCTGCTGCTGGGCACGGGCAAATTCGCTTCGAACGAGCTGATGCGCGATGCGCTGGAGGCGAGCGGCACCGAGATTGTGACCGTTGCGCTCCGGCGCGCCGACCTTTCCGGCAAGGCTGATCCGTTCGCGAACATCCTCGAGTTCATCGACCCAAAGCGCTTTCTTCTTCTGCCGAACACGAGCGGCGCGCGCAACGCTTCGGAAGCCGTGCGCCTCGCGCGGCTTGCGGTCACGGCCGGGCTGCCGAATTGGGTGAAACTCGAGATCCATCCGGATCCGCGTTATCTGCTGCCCGATGGCGTGGAGACGCTCGCGGCCGCGGAAATTCTGGTGAAGGAAGGCTTCACCGTTCTGCCCTACATCAATGCCGATCCGGTGCTCGCGAAACGGCTGCAGGATGTCGGCACGGCGACGGTGATGCCGCTCGGCTCGCCGATCGGGAGCAATCGCGGGATCGAAACGCGGGCGCAGATCGAGATCATCATCGAGCAGGCGACGGTGCCGGTGGTGGTCGATGCCGGGCTCGGTGCGCCGAGTCAGGCAGCGGAAGCGCTCGAGATGGGTGCTGATGCGGTGCTCGTGAACACGGCGATCGCGATTGCGGGGGACCCGAGTCGGATGGCGCGAGCGTTTCGCGCGGCGGTTGAAGCTGGGCGCGAAGCTTACGAGATCGGGCTGGCCGAAAAGTCGGTGTATGCGTCGGCCACGAGTCCGCTGACTGGGTTCTTCAGCTCCGCGCCGTAGGCGTGGTTAGCGCTGTGAGAAAGCGGCGGAATACCGCCGCACTCCAAAACGCAAGCGAGCCCGAGCGCGTTTTCTGTCGCGCCAGCGTCTTGGAGTGCGGCGGTATTCCGCCGCTTTGTCACCGCGCGGTGTCTCGCACAGCGCTAGTGCGCCCCAGACTGGCCGCCGACCGGCGTGCTCCCCTCTTCGTTCAGCATCCGCTCGTTCGTGTCGTTATAGAATTGCAGCTGACGTCCGCCTAGCCGCCGCACGACACGCCACCCATTCCGATTGGCGAACTGTGTCAGCTCAGCCTCATCCATCTGCTGCAGGATGCGCACCTCAGTCAGATGCGTGATGAAGCACTCCGGCCGCCGCGACAATTCGCCCGCGATCTTCGACTCCATCGCGGAGATGTCGTCAGAGGTCATGCACCTCGTCGGTCGTGCGCCGGGCGAGCGGCTCGTTCTTCTCCGCTTTGCGGCCGGGCATGGTTGGCGGCGGCTTGGCGGGACGGTTCAGCTTGTTGCCGAGCGCCTTCTTCGCTTTGTCGGCAGGCCTGTGGCCACTCGTGTCGGGTTTCTCGTCGCTAGGCATGATCCACAACTCCTTCTGCATCAGAAACGAAGACGGCGTGCGGCCCGGCCTTGTGGATGGGGTCGGCAGCGCAAATTGGGGTAAGCGCTCCCCTTGCACACGCACCTTATCGTAGGCACGGCACCGCAAGTGGGGATGTCGGCAGGCGAAGCGCCCGCCCTACAGTTGGCGCGCCCGCAGGCGATGGGCTAGCTTCCGCGGATGTTTTCCGAGACCGTCGAGCTTCGCGGCCACATTATCGATTCGCTGATTCTGCCCAAGGTGCTGGACACGATCCTGACCAGCGGCGGCAGCTTCAAGATCGGGGAGGTGAAGATCGGGCAAAACCGCGCCGATCAGAGCTACGCCCGCGTGGAGGTGTCGGCGCCGAGCGGCGAAGCGCTCGATGACCTGCTGCTGCGGCTCCGCCAGCACGGCGCGGAGGCTCTCGAGAAGAAAGAGGCGCAGCTTGCTCCCGCCCCGGCCGATGGTGTTTTTCCGCCGGAGTTCTACGTCACCACAAACCAGCAGACGTTCGTCCGGCTCGGCAAGGACGAGGTCGAGGTGCGGCCTGCAATCATGGACAGCGGCATAGCGATCGATGGTAACACAGCGCGCGCGGTCAGATTCTACGACGTGCGGAAAGGCGACCAGATCGTCGTCGGGCACAACGGCGTGCGCGTGGTGCCACTCCAACGATCAACGTCGCGCACCGACATCTTTCATTTCATTAACACCAGCGTCTCGGCGGAGCGGCCGAAGATCGCGGTGATCCGTGAGCTGGGCGCCGAGCTGGTGCGGATCCGGAACGAAGGCGGCAACATTCTCGTCGTCGGCGGGCCGGCCATCGTGCACACCGGCGCGGCCGAGCAGCTCGAGCAGCTGATCACGCGCGGCTTTGTGCAGCGATTGTTCGCCGGCAATGGCCTGGCGGTTTACGACATTGAGAGCGTCTTCTTTGGCACCTCGCTTGGCATGGACCTCGAGCGCAGCGCGCTCTCCGATCGCGGCCACGAGAACCACATGCGCGCGATCAACACGATCCGCGAGGCTGGGGGCATCACGCAGGCGGTGGAGAAGAAGGTGCTCACGCGCGGCATCATGCACGCCTGCGTGCAGCACGGCGTAGACATTGTGCTCTCTGGTTCTATCCGTGATGACGGGCCGATCCCGGGTGTCACCACCGATGCGGTCGAGGCGCAAAAGATCATGCGCGACAAGCTCCAGGACGTTTCGATCGTGTTGATGATGGGCAGCATGCTGCACTCGATCGCCGTCTCGAACATGCTTTCCGCGGCCGTGAAGATCGTCGTGGTCGACATCGATCCCGCCGCGGTCTCGAAGATCACCAGCCAGCAGTCGTTCCAATCGATTGGCCTCGTCACGGACGTGGAGCCGTTTCTGCGCGAGCTCGTTGCGGGCATCACCGCGGCGGAGACGAAGCAGGAAGCCAGCGATTCCTCGACTGCGGTCGGAATGACAGAAACCGCGGGCGTGAAGCAGATGTCGGACGGCGCGGCGGCTAAGTAAGCTCGTTATGCGCGACCTGCTTCTTTGTCCGCCGGATCACTACGGCATCGAGTACGAGATCAACCCGTGGATGAGCCGCGCGCGTGGCGCCGACACGCCGATGGTGCAGGCCCAATGGCGAGGCCTTTACGAGAAGCTTTGCAGCTTGAAGGCGAACGTATCTCTCGTCACGCCGCAGCCGAAGCTGCCCGACATGGTGTTCACCGCGAACGCCGGCCTGACGGTCGGCCGTCGGTTTATCCCAAGTAACTTCCGCCACCAGGAGCGCTCCGGCGAGGCGCCCTTCTTCGCGAAGTTCATGGAAGAGCGCGGCTACGAGATCGTGTGGCTGCCGGAGAATCTATACTTCGAAGGTGAAGGCGACGCGCTCTTCGGCGCCGATGCACTCTTCTGCGGCTACAAATTCCGCACCGACATCAACTCTCATCGCGCCGTCGCTGACCTGCTGGGGTGTCTCGTCATCTCTGTCGAGCTCGTCGATCCGCGCTTTTACCACATCGATACCTGCTTCTGCCCGCTACCGGATGGTGGGGCGTTCTGGTTTCCCGGTGCGTTCGACGAGTACGGGCAACGCGCCATCCGCGACCGCATTCCAGACATCATCGATGTGCCCGAAGAAGAGGCGACGTTCTTCTGCTGTAATGCCGTCGTGCTCGAGCGCGACATTGTCCTGCCGCAGGGCCCGGACAAGCTGATCGCAAAACTGCGCGACCGCGGCTACACCTGCCACCCGCTGCCGATGACTGAATTCCTGAAAGCCGGCGGTGCATGCAAATGTCTCACGATGTTCATGCCGCAGCGCGAGTCATGTAAGGTTTAACGCCGCGCCGGGTTGCCGGAGAGAGAACGTACGCCGGGCGGAAAGTAGTGGTCGGATGGTTCCGACGCCGATTCTTCGGCCTGAGTTCCCAGCGAGGGCCAATTCGGAGCAATGCGAGAGGCGCAGACGAGGCCCGAATTACGAACTGGTGTGTATGATTAATCCGAATGGTGAAGGTTCGAACAATCCGTCCGGCGGCTCGATGAACCCGGGCGAACAACCAATTTCTGACGGGAACGCAGGCGGCGCGCAGAGTGGAATGGGTGACGCAGGCCAGGGCGGCCGGTTCCAGGAAATGAGCGGCCGCGTATCAACGGTCGCCAATGACGCATGGCGGCAGACGGTGCACTCCGCAGGCACGGCACGCGAGCGCACCGAGTTTTTCCTGCGCGAAAATCCGGTGCCGACGGTGATTGGCGCGCTGGCCATCGGCCTCGCGATTGGCCTCGCCATCCGCTATTCGTCCGAGACGGCCGTGGAGGAGAAGAAGGAATTCAAGACGCCGCTCGGCGACATCAATCTCGGGATGCTCTCGCTCCCGTTCCTCTGGCCGTTCTTCAAGCAGGTGCAGCGCCGCTATGAAGATACTGCCGACGTGGTGAAGGACGGCGTGCGCACCGGCGTGGACCGCGTCAAGGACGTCGACGTCGACCGCTACGTGAAGCCGCTTCGCAAGAAGTGGCGCAATTGGACGAACTAGGCGCCAGGCGCCGGTTTGCGTCTGCCGTATCGACGGCACCAGCAACGCTGTCATTCCGAGCGAACTCGAGGACCGGACTTTCGGGTAGCGGGGCAGAGGGCTACAATCCCGTGGCGCACCGCAAACCGCCGCAACCGGATCTCACGAGAAGCTCGGATGACAGCGTTCTTGCGTCCGCATCCCAAGACAGCCGAATTAGCCAATTGAACCGCCGCCGCTTTGGCGGAAAATACCGGCTCAATGGCGACTTCTTCGGCTAGCCGCCCGACCTGGCAGCGTAATTCGTTCTTCCAGTTCTTCGCCTCGGTGAAGCTGGCCGTCGTGCTGCTGGCGGTCATCATCGTCGCCAGCATCGCGGGCACGATCTGGGAATCGAGCTTCGACGCCAAGGTGGCGCGCGCCTACGTCTACGGCGCGCCGTGGTTCAACATCTGGCTGATGGTCCTCGCCACGAACCTGGCGGTGTCGGCGCTCTCACGCTGGCCGTGGAAACAGCATCACGTCGCGTTTCTCGTTACCCATCTGGGCATCATCACGCTGCTCTTTGGCTCGCTCATCGGGCGCATCTGGGGCATCGAGGGCACGATCACGCTGTTCAAAGGCGAGCCGCCGAGCAATCGCCTGCTCGTCGATGAGCGCCAGCTGCGGGTGCGCGACAGCGACGGCGTGATCAAAGGGTATCGCGCGGAGTTCATCAACCGCCCGCCGACACCACAACGCCCGTCGGATCTCGGCCCGCTCGCTTCCGGCGCGCGGCTCAGCATCGTGGAACACGCGCCAGCGGTGGAAGGCAAGCTGAACCCGAAGCCGCTGAGCGAAGGCGGCACGCCCGCGGTGCATTTCACCGTCGCCACCGCGATGATGGGGCAGAAGCTCGAGAACTGGCTGCTCGCGGACGACGATCACGAGGGGCACGGCACGTTTAACATGGGCCTCGCGACCGTCGACCTGAAGCGCGGCACCGCGCCGACGATTCAGCCGAGCGGGCCACCAGCCGCGGGCGAGGTAGACATCGAGGAGTCGATCTTCGCGTTCACGAAAGCGCCCGATCAGCAGGTGAACCGCGTCGCGCGCGGCGGAAGCACCGGCGCCAAGGCCGTCCTCTCGCAGCCGACGGAAGGCAACAAAGGCAGCGTCACGCTCACGATCGCCGACAAGAACTGGACGCACGATGTGGCCGCGAATCTCGGCCGCGACACACCGCTCGAAGGCAGCGCGTTCATGATGCGCGTCGAGACCTATTGGCCAGACTTCCGCATTGAGGGCGGCAAGCCAACCTCGGTGTCTGAGCAGCCGAACAACCCCGCCGTCGTCGTAACGCTGCGCGGACGCGGCGTGCCGGTGGCGCAGTCATCGAGCGATCCACATGGCGCGCCCGGCGCAGCCGAGCAGACGGTGCCGAATCGCCTCACGCTCTTCATCGCCGACGATGGGGCGATCACATACGACCTCACCTCGCGCACCGCTGGCCGCTCGACCGGCAAGCTCGATGTGAACGCGCCGCTCCCGACCGGCTGGGCCGATTGGCAGCTGACGATCGATCGCGTCATGCCGCACGCGGAGCACTTCATGGAGTTCGCGCCCGCGACAACGCCGAGCACGACCGCGAATCAGCCGGACGGCATTCGCCTGCGTGTGCAGCAAGGCGACGAAACGATCGAGCAATGGGTGCCATCCGGCTGGCAAGTCGTCATGCCCACAAAGCCGCAACCGCTCCAGGTCACCTACGGCTTCCGCCAGCAACAGCTGCCGATCGCGCTGGAGCTGCTCGACTTTGAAGTGCAGCGCAATGAAGGCAGCGACAGCCCGGCCGGCTTCAAGAGCACGGTTCGCGTGACGGACCGGGAAGGCAGCACCGCCACCGGCCAATGCTGGATGAACAACCCGTTCAGCTATCCGGGCCAATGGTGGCGCACCTGGAGCGGCCTGACCTACAAAATGTCGCAGGCCTCCTGGAACCCGGAGAACCTCGGCCAGAGCACGATCCAGATCCTGCGCGATCCGGGTTGGCTGCTGAAGTGGGTCGGCTCGCTGCTGATATGCGCCGGTATTTACATGCTGTTTTACACGAAGCGATTCCGCCGGCCGACCGCTCCCGCGAAGGCCGCGGCGGTGCCGAAGCCCGCAGACGAGCCTCAACTCGTAGGAGCTGAGAAGTGATGCGCGTCGATGTGAAGCAAGTCGCGGCGTTCGTGATCGCGCTAACGCTGATCGGTTGCGGCTCGAGCGAAACGCCTGAGCGCGCGGCGGAGAGAACCTCCCGCGCAGCTGCCGCACGCCTCGACAAGGAAGCGAAGAAAGCGAAGACCGCGCGCGCCTCCGGTTGGGGCCGCTTTTCCGGACAGGTCGAAACTCGCTGGGAAAACGACGGTGTTACGATGGTGCTGCTGAACGAGCTGCGTTACACCGATCCGTACGGTCAGGTCTGGGTGGCGCCAGCCGGTTCGCGCGTGAATGGCGCATCGATTCCGCGCCCGTTCTGGAGCATCATCGGCGGACCGTTTGAAGGGAAATACCGCAATGCTTCCGTGTTGCACGACGTCGCCTACGAGGAGCAGAAAGTGCCGCCGCACGAAGCCGACCTGATGTTCTACAACGCCATGCGTGCCAGCGGCGTCGGCGCGACCACGGCGAAGACGATGTACTACGTGCTGCTGCGACACGGTCGGCATTGGAAGCACCGCCAGGCGCTGCCTTCGGATCCAACGCCGAACCGGCCCAGCGCCGTCGCTCCGGGTGACGTGGACGAGATCCAGAAGTGGATTCGCGCGAACGACCCAAATCTCGATGAGATCCAGGCTCGCGCCGGCGACGAGGGTCGCTGAGGCGTTAGTCATCGCACGTTGAGTGGACGCTGCGCGACGCTGCGCCAGAGCGTTGTGGCCAGTGCGCTACGCAGCTAGAGCCGCTCGTGCCGCAGCGCGCAATTAGCAACAACGCTGTCATTCCGACCGGAGCGAAGCGCAGTGGAGGAATCCCGTGGCGTACCGATTCGTGGTGCCACGGGATTCCTCGACTTCGCTCGGAATGACAGCCGGATATCGGCTTTCACTGTCGCCCGCAGCTCTAGAACGTGTACTCGCGCCCAACCAGCACGACATCGCTCCCATAGGTCGCCATCATGTCCGCGGGTCGTTCGCGGTAAGCCTTCCCCGGCATCTGCGGAAGCCCAATCGAGCGATCGCCGAACCAGAGCTTCAAAGGGCCATTGGATGCGAGCTGCAACTCCACCTCAACCCCTTCGGCAGGCGGCGCGTTGTAGCGCAACGACCACGGCCAGGTCGCTCCGCGCTCGTTCTCGATCTCGTGCGCGCGGCCGTTGAAGCTGACTGCGAGTATCCGGACGTCCGCCGCCATTCGCATCAACAGCATCTGCGCTGCGCGCGGCGAGGAGAGGTGCAATCGCAACACACGCCTGCCATTCACGATCGAGTCAGAGACGACGGTCGCCGTCGGCGCCTCGAGCGGCAGTAACTCGGCCGCCGCCGTGAGCGCGTCGCGAGCGCTCCCGATCGTGAACGCCGGCGCCTTGCCGCGAGCCGGTGAGCCCGTGAGGAACTCGCGCGTCCATTCATCGAGCTCATCGTCGTAGCTGACCCACGCCGCCTTCGCCTGATCGGCATTCACGCTGTAGGCGATCGAATTCCGCCGCGGGTGCTCGGCACTGAAGACCGACAGTTGGCGTCCCCATCCTGTCAGCGCGGCGGCACACAAAAGCAGCGTTGGAGCCGACCGTCGTAATGGCGTGCTGATCTGCGGCAACAGAGGCGAAGCGATTGCGATCATCAAACCGAGAAGCACGGCGAGCACCGACACCGAAATCCAATCGAAGGCGAGCGTGACAAACAGCAGGTACATCAACGGCGCGAAGATCAGCAGCGTCGGCAAGCTGCCGAAGAATGCCGGCAGCGTGTCATTCTGCATCAGCAACGCCGCGAGCAATCCAGCCAGCGCGAAGAGCAGCGGCCACTGCAGGAGATAACTCCCAGCCGGCAGCAGGTAGGTGAGAACCGCGGCGAGAACCGCAACGACGACGAGCTGACCCACCGCGGAGTTGAACCGGCCGAGCTTCGATGAAAGCCAACTCTGCACCGCGACGGCAAACGCGAGGCCGGCCGCGACGCAGCCCAGCATGATCAGCGAATTACTCGGTGTGTCGCCGACGAGCAGCGTTTTCGTCGAGATGTTGACCAGCCACCAGACAAGGTGTGCTCCGCCAGCTGCGGCGAGGAGAACGAGAAAGAATCCTCCGGCACCACCAAGTGTGCGCCAGATCGTAATCGCTGCGCGGCGCCGCGCAGTCATGAGCACAGCGACCAGCAACGCGATGTCGGCGCCGAGTATGATCCAGACGCCCCACCCTGGATAACCGACCAGCCGGCTGCCGAACCAGTTGAAGTAAACGCGATCGGGCTCGTGGATGTCGCGCAGTTCCAGATCCCCGAAGTGCTGCGCCAGGGCCAGCGCGTTGGCTCCGACGTTCTGCAGGCTGCGCGGATCGAGGTTGGCAGGTGTATCGCGGCGAGTGTGATAGTTCTCGAAGCTGGCCGTGAAGGCGAAGTTCAGACCAGCCAGCCCGCTGACCCGCTTGAACACCGTCATGTCGGTGTGGTTAGGCAGATTCTTGTAAACGGCGTAGGCGAGCGACGACGAGAACGGGTACGGCGCCACGCGGGCAAACTCGCGCGTCACCCAGCCGTTCCGGTCGCTCGTCTCAAACATCATCGCCGGGCCGGAAGTGCCGCGCGCTTCGAAGTTCAAGACTACGCCGGCGCGTCGCGCGAGATCCGGATGATCGCGCACAAAAGCCGCCGCGCCGATGAGTCCCTCTTCTTCGCCGTCGGTGAAGAGAACAAGCAGATCGTTCTTCAGTGGACCGCGGGCGCGCAATGCGCGGATCGTCTCCAGGATCGCGGCGAGTCCGGAGCCAGCGTCGGCCGCACCCGGGCCTTCCGGCACGGAATCGTAGTGACTGGCCAACATCACCGCGCGGCTGTTCGCCGTCCCTTTGATCGTAGCGACGATGTTCTGCACTGTGCCGGCGTAGACGAGCCGGTAAGCGTCCGTTACCCCGACGGTCGTCTCGACGTTCACCTCCGCGCCGAGCGCCGTTAGTTGCTCGACCAGGTAATCCCGCACGCGGTGATTCGCTGCCGTCCCGATCGAGTGCGGTTCGCGCGCGATCTGCTCCAGGTGAACCGCGGCGCGCGCCGTGGAGAACTGATCTGCAGGCGCAGTCGTGTCCAGCGCGCGCGGAGGCTTCGTCTGCCAGATCGCGAGTGCCGCGACCGCGATGACGAGCAGCCACAATGCAATCTTCAGAGCAGGGCGTAACTGCGCCGAGTCCTCGCTGCTCACATGGCGAAGCACAGTAGCAACGGCGACGGATGATCTTTGTTATGTCGGCCGGTCATTCCGAGCAAAGTCGAGGAATCCCGTGGCATACGCACCGGTCGGGCCCACGGGATTCCTCCACTGCGCTTCGCTTCGGTCGGAATGACAGAAGTGTTGCTCACCGCACAGGGCCCGGGAACACTCCAGTCGAGCGCGTTTTGCCGGGTCCCCACAGCGCACGTCCGGGAGTCGCGCCGGTGTGCTCGCCATCTTTCAGCACCGGCACGCCGTTCACGAAAACGTGCTGCATGCCGACCGCATACTGATGCGGTTGCTCGAATGTCGCGCGATCCGCGATCGTCTTTGGATCGAATACGACGACGTCGGCGAACATGCCCGTCTTCAAGAAGCCGCGGTCCTGCAGGCCGAGGTTTGTCGCGGGTAGCCCAGTTAACCGCCGCACTGCCTCTTCGAGCGAGATCACTTTCTCCTCGCGCACATACTGCCCGAGCAGGCGCGCGAAGTTTCCGTAGGCGCGCGGGTGCGGATTGGATTTCAAGAACACGCCCTCGGGTGCCTGCGACGCCTCATCGGATCCGAACGAAACCCAGTTCTTCTTCACCTGCTTGCGCATGTTCTCCTCCGACATCAGGAAGTAGATCGTCGAGACGCGCGAGCGGTCTTCGAGGATCAGATCCATCAACGTTTCGATCGGATCCTTTCCGCGCTCGGCTGCGACAGCGGCAAGGCTTTTGCCGGTCAGCGGCTTCAACGCCTCCGACTTGAACCCGACGAGCAGGATGCGATCGGGTGAGCCCGCAGCGCGGTAGAAGTTCTCCCACTCGTCCGACGGCGTCTTCACCGCCGCGGTCAGCTTCTCGCGAATCGCAGGGTCTTTCAGCCGCTCGAAAAGTGCTTCGTAGCCGCCGTCCAGCGCCCACGGTGGCAGGCAGGCGTCGAGACCCGTTCCGCCCGCCGGATAGTTGTACATGTTGGCGCTGATCGGCATCCCGCTCGCCCGCGCCTTATCGATCATGGCGAGCACGCGATCCATCTTCGGCCAGTTGTCTTTGCCCGCTGCTTTCAGGTGGTAGATCTCGGCCGGGATCTTGGCCTCGCGGCTGATGCGCATCACTTCCTCCACTGCTTCGACGAGCCGGTTCCCCTCGCTCCGCATGTGCGTGATGTATTTGCCTTTGTGCTGCGCAGCGACCTTGCAGAGCTCGATCAGCTCTTCCGTCTTCGCGTAGAAGGCCGGCGCGTAGATCAGCGATGAGCCGATGCCGAGCGCGCCTTCTTCCATGGCATCGCGCACGAGCACTCGCATCTGGTCGAGCTGTTCGGGCGTGGGCTGTTTGTCTTCCAGGCCGATGACGTATTCGCGCACCGTGGTCGCGCCGAGGAAGGAAGCGACGTTCGCGCTCACGCCGCGCTGCTCGAGGTGACGCAGATACTCGGCAAGCGTGTTCCAGGTGATGTCGAACTTGACGTCCGATTGCTCGGCGACCATTCGCTTCTTCATCGCGTCGTTCACCGGCCCCATGGACCAGCCTTCACCCATGATCTCCGTCGTCACTCCCTGGCGGATCTCGCTCTGCGAGCGGCCGTCGGCGAGGAACGACTCCGTCGCCCAGGAGAGCATATTGATGAAGCCGGGCGCGACCGCCATTCCTGTGGCGTCGATGGTGTTGGCGGCTGTGGCCTCCCCGAGCGAGCCGACGGCGACGATGCGATCGCCGCGAATCCCGATGTCCGCCCGGCGCGACTTTCCGCCGCTGCCGTCGTACATGGTTCCGCCTTTGATCAGGTGATCGAATGGTTCCTCGGCTGTCTTCTTCGGCGCCGCGGTGATCGTCGTTGCGGTGCCACCAAACGCGATCGCAGCGATCAGAATCAGCATGCTGCGGACGGACATCATGCTTCTGCGTAACAGGCGCGCTCAGCGATGTCACGCAGCCAGCGGCGACCAATTGTAAGCAGCACATAATCAGACGGCTCGGTTCATTGGATTCGCCAAGGATGAACACGACGATTACGGGTGCAGCAAAGTCGAGGACATATGGGCGAGCAGGACCACAACGCTCAGGCGAGTTGCTGTCATGCTGCTGCTGGCGGCCGTCATGTTCATTTCCACCGGATGCTACTGTGACCGATGTATGGCCATCGCCCGATGCGGGGCGGCTACTACGCTGCCTACGCGGCACCCGCGCCCGTACTACCGCTACGATCCAGACGGTTACGGATATCGCGGGTACGGAACAGGGGGCGACATCGGGGTGTCATCTCACCACGGCGGGCCGCGCTACCGCCGCGGCTACTACGGGCGGAGGGATTATGGCCGCTCGGGACTAACGCCGGAACTGGGATGGCCGGCGAGGGGTGGGCG
The DNA here is from genome assembly GCA_902805675.1 of uncultured Chthoniobacterales bacterium. Lineage (GTDB taxonomy): Bacteria > Verrucomicrobiota > Verrucomicrobiia > Chthoniobacterales > UBA10450 > JACCTI01. The sequence continues at coordinate 25,485 of CADCTA010000058.1, forward strand.
GCGCGGCTGGGACGGGCGCGGTGACCGCCGGCGCAACTCGGATCGGCGCAGCGATGACGACGGTGATCAGCGTTCAAGCCGGCGCCGGCGTGCGCGCAGCGCGCGTGACTCTGAAGTCGGGCGAAGCACAGCGCCGGATTCCTGGCGAGGCGAATCGGCTGAGCGACAGCCCGAGTTCAGGTGTTACTGGCGGTTGCATCGCGCAGCGGCGAATCGCGGTCGCAGTGTTTTGCTTCGAAGCTTCGGGTCCGGCTGCGGCTCACGCGGAGCGCGCGCGCTTTGGTGAAGCCGTTGCGCGACTTGCAAGTCGGCGCGTGAAAACAGCAGCCGTTACGCCTGATTGTCTCCGGATTGCCGAACGCGCCTCCGCGCCATGCGTTCCCCTGGAGGGCAACGACGAAGCGAACCGCCCCGCAAGCGCTGCCGCTAAAGTGAGTCGTTGTCTCGGACGACGGTAACGTCACCCGCGGAACGATATGGTCGCGTGCGGCTCGCACCGGTGATGATTCCGATGCCGAGCAGGATCACGGATCCAATCGTGACGTAGAGAGACGGAGCACCCGCGACGATCGCCGCCCAGGCGAGCCCGCCAATGAGGATCAGGAAACCGAGGATGTAGGCGAAGAATCTCATGGTGCTCTACCGCTGAGTATTCGCCGGAAAGCGGTGCGGTGGACGTAGAGCGGCCTGTTCCTGCAAAGCAGGAGACAGCGGCACCGGTTCCCCTAACCGGACGGGCACATCGCTGTGCACGTCCGCGGCGCCTCACCATGACTGGTCTGCGCCTCCGATGCCGCTGCACCGGGGTTTACGCCAGCGCTTCTGCATCGGGTGCGCAATTTTTTAACCGGTCCAGAATCACCACCGACAAACGCGAGCAGGCGAAGCGTGATGCAGCCCGGGGTTCGGTGCGCGCGTCGCGAACCGCCACCGCTGAAGTCTCGGCTCGGGCGCTGTGGGTACGAGCGGTGTAGCGCGGTCGTCGGTCATCCTGAGCCGCGGAGACGGCGAATCGAGCCCGCGGGAAGCGGTGCGAGATGGGCGAAGCCGCGCAGCGGAGAGCTTGCGGGAGCAAGCGAACCAAGGACCTCACGCAGGGTCCTGACGTGAGCCACTTGGGCAGAATGCGCCAAGGACCCTGCGCGAGGTCCTTCGGCGCGCTTCGCCAGCCTCAGGATGACCGCGCGGTGTCTCGCTGCCTCTCCCGGAGCTCAGCCGGTCGCGTCACGCAGCGCGACAAATGTCGCTTCGAACGCCGCCGCGGCGATGCCGTTCTCTTCCACGGTAATCTGCAGCGTCATCTTCGCCTTTCCCGTCATGCGAACCTCAGTCACAAATGCGGCAAGCTCCTGCGCATCCGGCCTCGCACACACCGCACGAATCGTCACCCGCACCGGCCGGAGAAAACGAATGGAGCTTTGTGCGACGATGAGATGCGCGGCATCCTCGCGCAGTTCCATCCAGAGCAATCCGTAGCCGGCCAGGGTGGCGACGGCGTTGATGCTCCCGCCGAACGCGGTGTGCAGGTGATTGTAGTTCAGCGCCACCGGCGCCTCGACGACGAAACTGCGCTCCTCATCGGCCACCACGCGAACCCCCATCGCCCGCGTAAGTGGAATCTTGCGATGAAAGAACTCCTCAGCTTCGCGCAGTTCATTCGGTGTTTTCATGTTCGGCCAATCCAACGAACCCGCGCGATGCGAAGTCCTTAGGCAGGCAAGGAACCACACATATGGAAACGATCGAAAAATCAATCGAAGTCGATGCGCCACTGAACACTGTCTATAACCAGTGGACGCAATTTGAAGAATTCCCACGCTTCATGGAAGGCGTGAAAGAAGTCCGCCAGACGGATGATAAGCGGCTGCATTGGCGCGCTGACATCGCGGGCAAGGAGAAAGAATGGGACGCCGAAATCTACCGCCAGGAGCCTGACCAGGCGATCGCGTGGCGCAGCACATCCGGCGCGCAGAATGGCGGCGAAGTGCGGTTCTCGAGCGCCGGCGGCAATCGGACACAGATCACGCTCACAATTTCGTATGACCCGGAAGGCATCATCGAGAATATCGGCGACGCGCTCGGCGCAGTCTCGATGCGTGTGCAGGGCGACCTGAATCGCTTCAAGGAGTTCATCGAGAGCCGTGGCAGCGAGACCGGTGCATGGCGCGGTGAGATCCGCGGCGGCTCGGTTTCTGGTTAGCACGGGCTTGCTTGGGCGCGCGATGTCCCGCGATGGAGGCGACATCGACGCAGCGCGCGTGATCAGCACTGGCAACAATCGCTGGAGCGGTCTGTCGACGAAGCGTAGCAGCAGAGGAAGTAAGAGCTGTCTCAACTGCGCGACACGTTAACGAACGTTAACGACGCGGCTGGGCGGGCGGTTTGCGCGATAGCGCGATCCCGCCCGGAGCAGCGTCATCCTGAGCCGCGGAGACGGCGAAGGACCTCGCGCAGGGCATCAAGTGCGTGCGCAACAGCGTGCATTACCAAGCACGCCAGGCGGGGACCAAACGCTCCGGCCACAATGTCGCCGCGCAGCGCGAGCCAACGATACTGACTGCATTGCAGCCTAGCTCTAGTCGTTCCGCCGTAGTATAGAAAACGCTGCGCTGCCTAAGCTCTCGACGGCTAAATATTCTTCAGAAGCCGCTGAATGTGAATAACTTAAATTTCTTCGCCAACCCGAAATAAAAGGCTGGTGCGATTGGCACGGGCTCTGCAATACAGAGCCACGTGCAACGTCTTCTTCTACTCGCCTTGCTCTGCGTTTGCGGCCTCGGCCTCTCAACCACAGCCGTGCGCGCTGAAGGTCTGGTTCGCTCTAAGTCGCATTTTTACTACAAGAGCGGTTCCGGCAAAGTAGCCGGCGCCAGCATCGTCCGCCGCTACTATAAAGGGCCGACGGTCCACGCATCGGCGACGGTCGATCCACGGCTCGACCCACGGCTTCGCCGCGCGGCTACGTTCGCCCAGGAGCGCGCTCACGCGCGGACGAAGGCTCGTTGCTGGCGGTATGTGAAGCAGGCGCTCGTCGCGGCCGGCGCGGTCGATTCTTACCCGACTTCCAACTACGGTGCACAAGCGGGCAACGAGCTCGTCAGCAAATACGGCTTCACGAAACTGCCGATCCGTGATCCTTACGCAGCGCCAGTCGGTGCGGTAATCGTCTACGGCAAAGGGGCGGGCGGCGCCGGGCACGTGGAGATTCGGACGAAGGACGGCTTCGTGAGCGATTACTACAGCAAGAACAAGTGCTTCTATCCGCTGATCGCCGTCTACGGGAAGTTCTCCTCGTAGTCCGTATCTGAACCGCGCTCCGCTCAATGGGGCCCGGAAACGCGGCGGCATTCTTACCTCGTAACGTGTGCCTGCGCTGAAAACGCGAGCCTAGATCCCGCGCGGATCACTTCAGCGCGCGTCGCGGATCCCTTTCTGCACGGGCGGCGGGCGTGCGTCGTGCGCATCGGTGGCACATCGCAAAAGAACAAAGACGCCGGATTCCCGCTTGGCGCCGGGACGGTCGGAGTAACACCTCTGGGCCGGTGCGGACGCCTGAGGTGAAAGCGCCAGAATACTGGCGCACTCCAAGACGCTGCCGCGACCGCAACGCTCCCCGCGTCGCCTGCGTTTTGGAGTGCGGCGGTATTCCGCCGCTTTGATCGTCAACCACGCGAAGCGCGCGAATATCACAAGCCGCGAAGTGCCGGCACGTCGCGGGACTGCTCTAGGCGTTCACGCCGGCGCGACCATGCACGCGACGCGTAAGCAGAAACGTCTCGAGGCAGCGGCAGCAGGAGCTCCTGCGACTGCCCGATGTGGTGCGAGTTCACGCGGCGCCCGCTACTTCCGCTCCGACAACTTTAGCAACTGCTCCAGCTCAGCTTTCCAAAGAACCGCAAGCGTGTGGCTGCCATGCCCTCGCGTTTTGTCGCTCAACGGCAGCGTCACCGCCCGTCCGTTTGGCACGCGCTTGATCTCGCGCTCGAAAATCCCGAGCTCCGGCGGGTTGATGAGATCGTCGGCGAAGTTCACCGCCACGAGCGGCGCTCGGATCTTCTCCAGGCCTGGCGCAGGGTCGTAGTCGTACGACGCTTCCAGCGCGTAGAGCATGTCGTTCGCGTCACCCGTCTTCAGGTAATCCGCCACGAACTTGTCGAGCTCCTCGTCCGCTTTCTCACGGGTCGGCGCTTGTTGCTGCCGCAGCACGGGATTGCTACTCATCAGCCACAGCATCTGCGCGCCCGTGCGCAGACTCTGCGGCTGGTTCGTGTAGTCGCCGCCCTGCCATTCCGGATCGCTCCGGATCGCGTCGATCACCATGCGACGCCACGCGCGATTGCGTCCGGAGATCTGCGTCGGGAGGCTCGCCAGCGGCATCAGGGCATCCATGAACTCCGGATGCATCTGGCCCCAGAGCCAGGTGTGCATGCCGCCCATCGACGTGCCCATGACGAGCCGCGCGTGGTCGACGCCGAGGCCTTCCTTCAGCAGTCGGAACTGCGCGTCGACCATGTCCCGGTAGCCGTAGCGCGGGAACTTCGCGTGGGAGCCGTCGCTCGGCTTGCTCGACTTGCCGTGTCCGATTCCATCCGGCAGCACGATGAAGAACTTCGTCGCATCGAGCAGCTGGCCGGGCCCGAACAACTCGCCCGCAAATTCCGGCCGGATGAATTGCGCACCGCTCCCGGTGGTGCCGTGTGTGATCAGGACAGCGTTGCGCACCTTGCCTTGCTCGTCCTTCCGCGGCTCGCCGATAGTGCGGTAATGGATCCGCAGCTCCGGCATTGTCTCGCCGGACGCGAAACGGAAGTTGCGGAGCGAGAAGTCCCCCTCGATCGGTGCCGGGTATTCGGCCGCCGACGCGAGCGATCCGACGAGCATCAGCAGGAACGCCATGCTCCGCATGATCTTCCAGTGGGCCGTGTGGCACGTCTTCATAGCTAGAAAATTTGCTGGCACAAACGTCCGGCTAAACAACCAGTGTCATTCCGACCGGAGCGAAGCGCAGTGGAGGAATCCCGTGGCACCACCATTCGTACTGCCGCGGGATTCCTCGACTTCGCTCGGAATGACATGCTTGTTAGACCGCAAGTCTCGGCCACTCTATAACGCCGGCGTGTCAGACTCCGCTTCGGGTCCCTCCGCCTTCGTGGCCTCCAGAATCTTGGTCGCGAGCTCGCGAATCTTGTCGAGGCGCTCGCCGAGCAGCGTCCGCAGATCCTCAGGGGAAAACGTGTGGCCGGTCGCTGGAGGCGTGGCGAGCAGCTGCACCGCTTCGAAACCTTTGGCGTGCAATTCGCTGAGATCGGCCGCGTTGCGCGCGTGCTTTTCGAATGCACTGCGAATCACGCGCGAGACGTCGTCCAGGCGTACGACACAGCCATTCAAGTCGTCGCCATAGATGACGCGCAAGACTTCTTCCGCAGCCGCCGTCGCGTTCTTGTCGAGCTCCGCGGAATCATTCATCGCGAGCAAATATGCGCGTTCCCGTGACAAACACGAGCCGCGACTCTGCGGCGCGCTGGTGCCGCCGTGCCGCCTTAGGCCGCCGGTGACTCTGACGCCGCTGCCGCCATCTCAGCTGCCTTCTTTGGCGAGCTGATCTTCGCGCTCCCGAGGAACGTGGCCTCTTCGTCGACCACGAGTCGCGGTGCCTCGATGTCGCCGCGGAGCGTGCAACCGGCGCGAAGCTCGCAGCGTTCTTCGGCGATGATGTCGCCTTCCACGGTGCCGTGCACCGTGACGGATTTTGTGCGGATCTCGCCTTTGATCTCAGCGTGTTCGCCGATGGTAAGCCGCCCACCGGAGGTCGAGTCGATGGACCCTTCGACGTAACCGTCGATCACCAGGTCGCTGCCGAATTTCACGGAGCCTTTGATCGACACGCCGCTCGAGAGCACCGCTCCTGACCGCACGGCCGGCGCATTGTTGCCGTTGGAAGCCGTAGCTTGCGGGGTGGGCACGAGCGACGGGGCGGCGGGTTCTACTCGGCGAGGCGGGTTAAACATCTGCATAACTGTGGGTGTGCTTGGGCTGGCAGCGAGGTCACGCGATCCGCGAAAAGACTGTCGCTAAATTGCTGCTCGCGTGACGGATGGTTGGGCAGAATGGCAGGTTTCGGTGCCGCTGCACAGGAAAATTATTAACAGGTTTTTCACAGCCGTGCCGCGGCGTGTTCAAGCCGTGGTAGGGACATCGCGCTCCGGTGTCCGAGCAGCGCGCCAGCATCTTTGACGATGCGGTGTCCCATCGTGTGCGACGCGTTCCGGACGCCGCAGCGCGGCGTCCCTACCAGTCGGGATCATCCGCGAGCGCCTACAAGCTCGATGGAAACGTGTCCGGCAATTCGCCCGTCACGACAGTGCCGGTCGTCTCGAGCGGCTGGAGTGCGGTCGTTTCATCGAGGTGGATCATGACGTCGAACTGTTCCGTCACGCGTGCGTGGAAGTAATGGCTCCACCGCTCCGTTGCCGCGGCGTAGATCACGCCGATGGCGCGTTGCAGCCGCGACTTCTTCAGCAGCTCGGTCGCGCGGTTTTGCTCACGGAGGTTGAGCCAGAACCGCGGGAGTCCCACGTTGTGGAACAGCTCCTCGTAGCTTCCACCAAGGCCCGGACGCACACGCTTCCGCTCCCCCGCTTCACCCCAGTCTGACGCCGCCGTCACACTGCCGCTGTAGGTGCTGAACCCGATGAGGAATGCAGCGTCGCCCACTCGCTCGCGCACCAGCTGGCCGACGTTGTGCTCGCCGCGCTCGCCCATCTCTGTCGCGCGTGCATCGCCGAGATGAGAGTTGTGCGCCCAGACCACGACCTTCGTCGAGCCGCCGTCGAGCCGCGTGACGAGCGCATTCAAGGTCTCAGCCATGTGCGAATCGCGCAGGTTCCACGAAGAGGCGCGCCCGCGGAACATGGAGCGGTAGTAGCGCTCGGCGTTGCGCACGAGCCGCGCGTTTTGCTCCGCGAAGAACAGCTCCTCCGCCTCACGTTCATCAGCGTGCGCGTTCGCCTGGTCATACTTTCGTCGCAACTCGATCAATTGCTCGATCACCGCCTGCTCGCATGTCTCGGCAACGCCTTTCGCGGTCGCATAGCCGTACGTCTGCGGATCCTCACCGAAATGCTCGAAGCACGCGTAGCGTCTGCGTGCACGGGCCGCCGCGTCGGGATCCGTCTTCGCCAGATAGCCGAGCACGGCATCGATCGAAGCGTGCAGGCTGTACAAATCCATCCCGTACAATCCCACCTGCGACTTCTCGTTCCCGCCCCGGCTGTTCCATTCGCGCGCCCATTCCACGAACTCGAGCACCACGCTGTTGCGCCACATCCATTGCGGAAACTTTGTGAATGCGCCGAGCGCCGCGCTGGCGCTCGTATCTTGCCCGAGGCCGCGCACGTAACGGTGCACGCGCAGCATGTCGGGCCAGTCAGCCTCGAGCGCCACGAGGCGGAAGCCTTTCTCCTCGATCAGCCGACGCGTCAGCGCGGCGCGGATTTCATAGAACTCGTGCGTGCCGTGGCTCGCTTCACCGATGAGGACGAACTGCGCGTCGCCTGCGAGCTCGACGATCGCGTCATAGTCCGTCGCGTCGGCGATCGGATGAGCCGCGTCCCGCACCACCGTCGCATCATTGGAGCTAAACAGGCCCACACCACGCATTCGCACGCGCAACGCCGCGCGTATGCACGCCCACTCAGTTGTACTCGAACGCGCGGAAGCTGCCGTCGCTCAGCTTGACGCTGACGAGCTGTGCGCGCTGCAGGGAGGCCGTGCGCGGCGGCAATCCGCGAAAGGCCACATACTCATCGGTCGCGCAGACGGTGTTCGGCAACTTGATCGGCAGGATGGTGCTCCATCGCACCTCGCCTTCAGGCGTGATCCGCGTGAGCAGCATCTGCGCTGAATCATCGATCGCGGTGTAATGCTCGATGATCAGGTCGGGCGAACCTTTCGCCTGCACCGGACGCATCCGTTTCCCATCGCGCAGGAAACCACCGCGCAGGTAAGTGTTGTCGCGCACAGCCTGCATCTCGCCGAGTTGGCTACGCCCCGGGCCGCTGTCCGTCACGGGCGCCGTCCACACCTTGCGCCGCTCTGGATCGACCGACTCATGCCTCCGGGGGCGATCCCAGCTGCGCGCGTACTGGCGTTGCTCGCCGGCGGATAAAATCCCGAACCACCTCTCCCCTGAACGCCACGAATCGAGTCCGAATTCACCGGGCAGCTGCGCCACTGTCGTCGCCGTGCCCTCATCCGTTCGCGCGCCCCACTCCTGCACCGAGCGCTCCCATTCCTGCGCGTCGCGCGTCGGCTGGTTTGGTGTTGCTTCCGGCTGCGGCGCGATCGTCCACGTGCGCGTGTCCAGGATGAGGCGAGTGCCATCACGCGTGGTGACTCGCAGACCAGATTCCGCGTCGAAGTCATAGAACTTGCGATCGTCAGGCAATTGATCTTTTAACTGCGGCACGCGTGTCTCGATCGCGGCCGCATCGAGCTCCAGCTCACGCCTCGCGATGGAAAACGCGCGCACACCTCCGGCGAAAACCCAGATGCGGTCCGGCTCCGCGCCGAGCAGGTAAACGCCAGGATCCCTGGCACCGCTGCGATGGACGACGATGCGCGCGAGATTGGCGGCGTCAGACATTCGATTCAGCTGCAGCTCGACGATCTCTCGCCCGCCGCTACCGGAGCTGCGCCGGTTCCATTTCGGCTGCTCGTAGGTGAGCAACGTCGCCAGCACCGCCTCGCCCGCGGCATCGCGCGCGATCAGCGGCCCGGCGGCGATGGCACGGACGACGCGAGCTTGGAGCAGCGCCCCCGACTTTAGCCAGGCAAGCGCGACCAGCCCGATCGCGATGGCAGCGACTACTTTGAGCCACGCGCGTCCCTTGCTGCTCCCGCTTTCCATCGAGCGCGATACTGAAGAAACGCTGCGGATCCAGCAAGCCGGCAACAAATCACGCCCCCGCCGAAACTCGCGACCAGCCACCAAGACGGGTGCGATCTCGTTCGCATGAACAACGAGACTGCACTCATCACCGGCGCTTCGAGCGGCATCGGCCTTCACCTCGCGCGCGAGTTCGCAAAGCATGGCCATCCCGTGATCCTGGTCGCGCCGGTCGAGGCGGAGCTGCAGCAGGTCGCGCAAAGCATCACGACCGAGTACGGCGTCGAGGCGCGCGTGATTGCAAAAGACCTCGAGCTTGAGAACTCGGCGCAGGAGATCTTCGACGAGCTGCAGCGCGAAGGCGTCACGCTCGACATCCTGGTCAATAACGCTGGCAAGGGACAGAACGGGAAGTTTTGGGAGACGCCGCTCGAGCGTGACATCGAGATGATCCGGTTGAACTGCGAAGCCATGCTGCGGCTGCTGAAGCTGTTCGTGCCGCAGATGGTGCAGCGCGGCAGCGGGCGCATCCTGAATGTGTCCTCGATCGGCGGCTTCGAACCCGGCCCGCTGATCGCGGTTTATCACGCGACGAAGGCATTCGCGCTCTCCTTGAGCGAATCACTCACCACCGAGCTGGCGGACAGCGGCGTGACGGTGACAACACTCTGCCCGGGTCCGACGGACACAGACTTCTTCGTCAAGGCGGACATGATGGAGACGCGGGTCGTGCAGCAGGCAAACGTGATGGCGCCGCAGACCGTCGCGCAGGCAGGCTACAAGGCATTGATGGCTGGCGACCGCATCATCATTCCGGGCGCGTCGAATAAAATCATGACTTTCGCGCGCCGCCTCATGCCCGTCGCCGCGCAAGCGAAGCAGATGCAGAAGCTGAACGAGAAGGTCGATCCCGAGGATATGACGCGCGAGCGCGGCGACTTCGAGACGGCTGCGGCGCAGAAGGAAAGCTAGGCGGTCGCCCCTGCTAAGGTAGGGACAGCGCGCTGCGCTGTCCGAGCAGCGTTGCCAGGCCCTCGGCATTCGAGCATTAAATCGCGTAGCAGCACCGCCGGACGCCGTAGCATGGCGTCCCCACCAGCATTGCGCGCGCGACCTCGGTCGTTGTAGTGTCTGCGAGGGTTTGATGGAGACGCCGCAGCAAACGATCGCGCGCCTACAGGAAGAGATCGCGCTCGACCGCGCATCTCTCCTCCGCCAGATCGGCGACAACATCCCCGACGGCGCGCTCTATCAGGTGGTGGCGGACCTCGATGGCATTCGCCGGTTCGTGTATTGGAGCGCGGGCATCGAACAGTTGATCGGTGTCCCGCCGGCCGAGGCGATCGCAGATCCCGGCCGCCTCTACCGGCTCGTGCATGAGGACGATCAAGCGCGGTTCATTTCCTCCGAACGAAAGGCGCTCGAGACGCTTGGCGTTTTTGACGAGACGATGCGAATGACCCACGCGCGCAGCGGCGAGGTGCGCTGGGTGCATCTCCGCTCGGCGCCTCGCGCACTCGCCGACGGCCGGACAGTTTGGGACGGCATCTACCTCGATGTCACGAGCCAGAAGAACATCGAGCAGGCGCTGATTCACTCGCTCGAGCGGCTCGACCTCGCGCAGCAGGCGGGCCACATCGGCGTGTTCGACTGGGATGTGCAGAGCGGGCGGCTGATGTGGACCGAGGAAGAGCATCGCCTCTTTGGCCTCAAGCCGGGAACTTTCGCCGGCACCATCGAAGCCTGGCGGGAGCGCGTTCTCCCGGAAGACGCCGAGCGCATGAAAGAAGAGATGCGCGCGGCCATGGAAGCGCGCGTGCCGCAGATGACGTTAGCCTTCCGGATCGTAACGCCAGCCGGCGCGCAGCGCTGGATCGAAGGCGCGGCGCGGTTCTCCTACGACGAGAACGGCATGCCGCTGCGGATGGTAGGCGTGAACGTCGACGTGACTGAGCGCACGGAAGCAGCGAACGCGTTGCGCGCAGCCGACCGCCGCAAAAGTGAATTCCTCGCCATGCTCTCGCACGAGCTGCGCAACCCGCTTGCCGCAATCTCGAACGCGCTCGAGCTCTGCAGCACGGGCGAGCCGGATGCGGCCACATTCGAGTGGTCGCGAATCGTCATGCGCCGGCAGGTGACGCATCTCACGCGCCTCGTCGATGACCTGCTCGACGTGACGCGGATCACGAGCGGCAAGATCCAGCTGCGCATGCAGAAAATCGATTGCGCGGACATTCTCGACGGCTCGGTTTCGATTTTGCGTCTGCTCTTTGCGGAGCGCCGCCAGGAAGTGGTGCGTTCGTACGAACGCGGCTCGCTCGTGGTGGAGGGCGACCCCACGCGGCTGGAGCAGATCATCGTGAACCTGCTCACCAACGCTGCGAAGTACACGCAACGCGGCGGCAAGATCTGGGTGAACGCCACACGTGAGGCTGGCGAAGTCGTCATCTCCATTCGCGACAATGGCGTCGGCATCGATCCGGCGGTCATCGCGGAGATGTTCGATCTCTTCGCGCAAGGGCAGCGCTCCATCGCGCGATCGGAAGGTGGATTGGGCCTGGGGCTTACCATTTCGCGCACGCTGGTGGAGATGCACGGCGGGCAGATCGCGGCGCGGAGCGCGGGTGAAGGACACGGCTCGGAGTTCATCGTGCGGTTGCCGGCATCCAGCGGTGTGGCTACGAACGGCGCGGAGCCGGTTGCACCACCGACGGGCGAGCGCCAACCAGCGCGCATTCTGGTGGTCGATGACCATGTCGACACGGCCCTTTCCCTTGCGCGTTTGCTGAGGGCGCGCGGCCATGTCGTGGAAATCGTGCACGACGGAAATGCGGCGCTGGACGCGGGCGACGCGTTTCGGCCCAGTGTCGTCCTGTTGGACCTGGGACTGCCCGGAATGGACGGCTACGCGGTGGCGGAAAGCATGCGCCGCCGCGAGGAGGCACCGCGCCCGACGATTATCGCGATCTCAGGTTACGGGCAGGAGGAAGATCGTCAGCGCTCGGCAGAGGTCGGGATCGATCACCACCTAGTGAAGCCGGTCAGTTTCGCGCAACTCGAGACCTTGCTGCCAACAACAGGCGCATCGGCCTGAGCTGGTCGGTTACGCTGCTGCGGTGCAACGTGTTTGCGCGAGGCGTGCGCTGAGCTGTGCCAGAAGGGCTTTGGCAGCGGCGCAACGTTTGCGCTGATGTGCGGCGTGCACTTCCGGCAGCGCCTGCGCCTGGTATGGCGAGCGCACCGGCTGCAGGCAGCTCTCGACAAATTCATTCGCGAGCAGAGCACGTTCGACGGTGCCGCGGGTCGGAACGCGTTCGGCGTCGGCCAGCGATTGGTCGCGGACGGCGATGTAGGCATTGATCTCCTCGATCGCGTCGGAGCAGACCTTGTTGCTCGATGCGGAGCGAGTCCGGGCGGGCGAGACGGTGTGCTGGAAAACCGGTCGGAGGGGGGCTGCTTCGGTCAGTCGCATCCCTGCTAAAGAGCAGGTCCCGTGCTCGCTGGATGCGGGCCTGAGGAGCGATACATCGCCGTACGAGGTTCGAGCTTAACCCCAAAGCGGCGGAATACCGCCGCACTCCAAAACGCAAGCGACCGGCGGAGCGTGGCAGGCGCGACAGCGTCTTGGAGTGCGCCAGTATTCTGGCGCTTTCATCACGGTGCGGGAGTATCTCAGCCGGCTTGCGTCGAGGCGAGCTGTCGAAACACCGCGGCCCCGATCTCATACGAGCGTAAACGCGCCGCGTGATCGTAGATCTGCCCCACCAACATGATCTCGTCAGGCGCCGTCTCTTGGATCAGCGTCTCGAGCTTGCGCTGCACCGTCTCCGGCGAGCCAACTGCCGCGTACTCCATGCGCGCGTCGATCGCTGCCTGTTCCGGCGGACTCCAGTGTCCATCCATGCTCTCGACGGGCGGCGGCAGTTGTCGCGGCGCGCCGCGGATCAGATTCAGCACCTGCAGCTGCGCGGACGTCGCGAGGCGCTGTCCTTCCGCGTCTGTGTCGGCAGCATACAATCCGGCGCCGACGATGACGTACGGCTCCGCAAGCGACTGCGACGGTTTGAAATCGCGCCGGTAGAGCTGCAGCGAGAACTGCAGGTATTCAGGCGCGAAGTGCGAAGCGAAGGCGAACGGAAGCCCAAGCTCGGCCGCCAGCCGCGCACTGAAGTCGCTCGAGCCGAGCAGATAGAGCGGCACGTCCAGGCCAGCGCCCGGGATCGCGCGGACGCGATCGTCTGACCCGCGGAAGTACTCGCGCAGCTCGCGCACGTCGTCCGGAAAGGTGTCGCCGCTGCTGCCGAGGAAGCGCCGCAGCGCGCGCGCTGTGCGCATGTCGGTGCCGGGTGCGCGGCCAAGCCCGAGATCGATGCGCCCCGGATAGAGCGCTTCGAGCGTGCCGAATTGTTCCGCCACGATAAGCGGCGCGTGGTTCGGCAACATAATGCCACCGGCGCCGACCCGGATGCGTTTGGTTGCGCCAGCGACGTGACCGATCACCACCGAAGTCGCCGCGCTCGCGATACCCGGCATGTTGTGATGCTCGGCCAGCCAGTAGCGGTGATAACCCCACTCCTCTGCGTGCCGCGCGAGATCGACGGAGTTGCGGAAAGCTTCCGTGGCATCCCCGCCTTCGCGGATCGGCGACAGGTCGAGCACCGAATAGCGCAGCATATGTGGCCACGTTAAAGCCAACGCCACGCGAGTCACGCTACGTTGTAGCGTCCGCTCTCCTCAGCGGAAGGCGCAGGGCGCCGCCACGCCAGGAGAAATGCGCTGAGACAGCGCACGCGACAACTGCTAGCCGGCAGGAGAGGCCAATCAGCGCTCTCGCCCGATTCAGATGCAGTGAAGCTCCCCTTTCGTCGCGAAGAGCCGCAATGGCCAAAGCTGCTTGGCACCGCCGCCGCCAGCAGCCTGCTCACGCTGTTCATTGCGCGGAATTTCTTCCCCACGGAGAAGAAGGTGCGCCATCGCATCACTGCCGATTACGCGGTGGGCGACGACACATTCGTCCGCACGATGGGCAACCTGCTCGGCCCGCCGCTCGTGGAAGGGAACAAGATCACCGCGCTCGAAAACGGCGACCAAATCTTTCCGGCGATGCTGGAAGGAATCCGCTCCGCTCAGCGCACCATCACGTTCGAGAACTTCCTCTGGCGCGAGGGCGAGATCACAAACCTCTTCGCGAAGGCGCTGGCGGAGCGCGCGCGCGCTGGTGTCACAGTGCATTTCCTTCAGGACGCACTCGGCTGCGATGGACTGCGCGCCCCCGCCATGACTCACATCCGGCAGTCGCCGGTGAAGCTGGAGATCTTCAGGTTCCTCCGCATGAACGTGAACTTCCGCACCCACCGGAAGCTCCTCATCATCGATGGCCGCGTGGGCTTCATCGGCGGCACCGGCATCGCGGATGACTGGAAAGGCGACGGCCGCACGCGCGGCTTCTGGCGCGACTCGCATTTCAAAGTCGAAGGGCCCGCCGTCGCGCAGATGCAGAACGCGTTCGTCGATAACTGGCAGGAGACACGCGCCGAGTTGCTGCATGGCGAGGCGTATTTCCCGAAGCTCGAATGCGTCGGCGACAAGACGTGCCAGGTCTTCAAGAGCTCGGCCGGCGAGGGTTCCGACAGCGCGCGCCTGATGCTGCTGATCGCGACGGCGGCGGCCCGCAAACGCATCTGCATTGCGAATGCTTATTTCATTCCGGACGACCTCGGGATTCAGACACTCGTGGAGGCATTGCAACGCGGCGTGAAGGTCGAGATCCTCGTTCCCGGATCCGACACCGATGCGCATCTCGTGCGCGCGGTGGGGAAGACCCGCTGGCCGCGGTTGTTCGAAGCAGGCGCGCGGTTCTTCGAGTACCAGCCAGCGCGCTTCCATTGTAAGCATTTCCTCGTCGACGACTGCTGGGCTTCGGTGGGCTCGGCGAATCTCGACAACCGCTCGTTGTCGTTAAACGAGGAGGCGAACCTGAACGTTCTCGACACCGATTTCGTGACGGAGCAACGCCGCGTGTTTGAGGAGGACCTGAGCTATTCGCGCGAGATCACATATGACGAATGGCGCCGGCGTCCGCTGCGCGAGAAGATCAAAGGCAATCTCGGCTCGATCATTCGGCAGCAGTTGTGACGCATCGTTCGGATTCGTACATCGCGTATTTCGACTAGCCCCAATGTCATTCCGACCGAAGTGGAGGAATCTCTAACTTCCTTCTGCTTCCAGCGCGCTGAGTCCCGGAGGAAGTTAGAGATGTCTCGACTTCGCTCGACATGACAACAGGTACATGAAAGGCGCGGAGGCGAACGCAACGATGCGCGTCGCGACGTACAACGTGCACGGCTGCGTCGGCATGGACGGGCAACGCTCCGAGTCGCGCATCGCGGACGTGATCGCCACTTTGTCCGCGGACATCGTCGGTCTCCAGGAGCTCGATCAAAACCGCGCGCGTTCTGCCGCGGTCGATCAGGCTGGTTTGATCGCGAAGCAACTCGGCTGGCATCACTACTTCCATCCGGCGATGCGACGCGCCGAGGAGTTGTACGGTGATGCGATCCTTAGCCGCTACCCGATCGCCGTGCGCAATGCAGTCGAGCTGCCGGGCAACCCGCCGTGGTATTGCCGCGAGACGCGCGGTGTCACCTGGGCTGAAGCGGAGACGCCGCTCGGTCCCGTTCACATCATCAACAGTCACTTCGGGCTTGGTCGTCGTGAGCGCATCCAGCAGGCGCAGTTGCTTACC
>CADCTA010000059.1 GCA_902805675.1 uncultured Chthoniobacterales bacterium
GGATGAATCTGCCAGCACGGTGTACGTCGCGACGAAGGCTGGTTGAGAGCGCATCCGCCCGGAGCTGCTGCTCGCTCCTCGAGTCTCAGTGCAACGATCCGATCTCACCGACAGATATTCCCGTCTTCACATGCGGTCATCCTGAGTCGCGCAGACGGCGAAGGACCTCACGCCCGCAGTGTGTGTTTTCGCAGCTAAGGGGGATCGGCGACGCCGGTGGTCCTGTCCTCAGCGGGACGAGCGCAGTAGTGCTGGAGCCTGCGCGAGGTCCTTCGCCGTCTGCGCGGCTCAGGATGACCGGCGCATAGAACCCAGGTATGAGGTCGGGCCGAGGCCGCGACGAGATGAACCACACGCCGGCGCCCGCTCCGGCGGAAACAGCCTTCCGCCGCGCCTAGCGGATCGTAACCGCCACGCCGTTTTTCACCCTCATAGCGAGGCGGACGACGTCCCAGTTCGCAAGGCGCACGCAGCCGTGGCTCACCGAGCGACCGATCGAGTCGGGATCATCCGTGCCGTGGAGACCGATGCCCTTCTTGTTTAGCGCGATCCACATCACGCCGACTGGATTATTCGGACCCGGAGCGAGCATGTGGAAATCGTCACTACGCTCGCCTTCTTTCAGCATCTTCTCGTCGTGGCGGAAGTTCGGCATCTTTGCGATGCCTTTCACCTTCCACTCGCCCACTGGCGACTCCGTGCGGCCGGAGCCGATCGTCACCGGGTATGCGGCGACCAGCCGGTCGGCATCGTAGACGCCGAGCATGCTCGTCTTAGTGTCGACTTTCACCGCGATGGCCGGCGCGCCGGCGGCGTCGGCTGACGCCTTGCTATCGGCTGCGGCGCTCTCTTTGGCGCCGCCGGTTTCAGGATCAGCGATGTCGTTCGCCACGGCTGGTGCGATCTCGCTGCCGGGTTTCAAATCTTTCACCGTCGCGACATCGAAAGGCTCAACGTTCGGCACCTGCAGTTGATCACCGGCTTTGATCGCCTTTGTCTTGCCGGGATTGATCTTCTCGAGGAAATCCGGATCGCAGTGGAATTTCTCCGCCAGCGCTTCGGCCGCGTCGCGGTAGGGGAGCGCCTTTAGCTTCGCTTTCTCGGGCACCGACTCCGGGAGTTCACCGACAGTCTGCAGATCTGCTTCGGTGACTGTGTAGGCGACGAATACCGGATCGACGCTGGCAAGATCCAGGCCGGCTACGTCTGGCGCGTCGTTTGGTTTTGCGGGCGCTGGCCCTGCTGGTTCACCGCGCGACTCGCGATAAAGCGCGAGCGCCTTGCGGGTGAAATCGCCGTAGTAGCCGTCCAGCTTGCCGGGTCCGAAGTTTGCCCGGTCGAGGAAGATCTGCAGCCGCGTGGCAGCTTCGATGTCAGCCGGCGTGCGGCTATCCTTCGGCGCGGGCGTGCTTTTCGGCGCCGCGTGCAAGTCGATGATGACGCTACATGCGATGAGCAGAGCGAGAAGCGGGGTCTTGAGCGGGTAAGGCGTGAAAGTCATCGTGATTCGTTCGTTTGGCGGCACTGGCTGGATGCGGTGGTAAATACCGGCGGGCGGTCGTGCTGCTGCTACAGCTCCCGCGCGGTGAAGGTGTCGCCCTGGCGGAGATCGCCAGTCTCATAGCCTTTGCGGAACCAGCGCACGCGCTGCTCCGAGCTGCCGTGCGTGAAGGAATCAGGCACGACGCGTCCTTGCGTCTGACGCTGAAGCTTGTCGTCTCCGATCGCGCTGGCGGCTCGGAGAGCTTCCTCGATATCGCCGGGCTCGACGACGCGCTTTGCGCGGTCCGCGTAATGCGCCCAGATGCCCGCGAAGAAATCGGCCTGTAATTCGAGCCGCACGGAAAGCTTGTTGTATTCCGCTTCGCTCACCCGCCCACGCGCGGCCTGCACCTGATCGGAAATGCCGAGCAGGTTTTGCACGTGATGTCCGACTTCGTGCGCGATCACGTAGGCCTGCGCAAAATCACCCGGCGCGCCGAAACGCTCCTGCAAAGTGCGGTAGAAGCTAAGATCGATGTATACGCGGCTATCCGCCGGACAGTAGAACGGTCCGCTCGCTGCGCCCGCGAATCCGCAGCCGGAGCGCGTTTGATCCGCGAAGAGCACGAGCTTCGGCTCCTCGTACTGCTTGCCCATTTTGCGAAACAGCTCGTTCCAGGCGTCCTCGGTATCGGCGAGTACGACACCGACAAATTGCGACAGCTCGTCGCGCGGCGCCTCGCCCTCGACGTTGCTCGGCGCGGATACCTGCGACTGCTGCTGCATCGTATCCATCAGCGCCGCGGGATCGCCACCGAGCAGCAGGTAGGCGACCACGAAGATCACGCTGCCAATCCCGCCGCCGACCGCGAGACCTTTGCCGCCGGAGCGGCGGACGTCTTCCACGTTGCTGCTTTGTCTTCTACCTTGCCAGAGCATCTGTGGTTAAGCCGCTCACCCGCGGCACAGACGATTCGGAGTTCGCGGCCCGGGTGATCGCCTTTCCGCCGCGCTCATCTTGCGCGCACTCTGAGCCGCGTGTCTGCTACTCCCGCACTGCGCTTTGATCGTCCTGTTGTCATGTCGAGCGAAGTCGAGACATCGCTTGCATCTCCGGAGCGTGCGACGCGGAGCGAAGACGAAAGTAAGCGATTCCTCCACTTCGGTCGGAATGACAGAAGGATAGGTCAGGCCGCGCGACGGATCCGCGTCGATCCGAGCTCTCGTTCGGGCGTGTTACGTCCGCGGATCGAGCACCTTCTCTGTGCCAGCTTCGCGCTCCGCTTTCCAACTCCCGCCGCCGCCGGTGCTCGTCGCTTTGATGCTGTTGCCTTCCACCGTGCCGGTAAACGACGTCGCCTGCCCGCCAGCCGCAGCGTTCATCATGAGCGTGAATTCATTTCCCTGCAGCTTGCCTTCACCGAGCACAGCCTCGCCATCCGGCGCGCGCACGGCGATTTTTTGGAAGGTCTGCTCGACCACCACAATCTCGGGCAAGCCCTTGAGCTTGCGATCGCCGCTCACTTTCCAGCGGCCGCTCATGTTCGCGGGCACGACCCAGAAGTAGGCGTTGTACTCCGAGCCCTTGATCTTCACCGTGCGTTCGTCGTCGGGGTCCCAGTCGCCCATGCTGAAGGCGTGGGAGACGATGCGCGTGCCGGGTTTTACCTGCTCGAAGATCTGGGGCCGCAGTCGCTTGTTCAGCTCGTGCAGCAGATAAAGTGTGATCACGTCGGCGTCTTTAAAGTTGCTCGTGAACAGGTCTGCCTGCCGGAACTCCACCTTGTCCTCCACGCCGGCCGCTGCCGCGTTGTTCTTCGCTTCCGCGATGCGCTCTGGATCGATATCGATGCCAATCCCGCGCGCACCGTGGTTCTTCGCCGCGGTGATCACGAGCCGGCCGTCACCTGAGCCGAGGTCGTAAAGCAGCTCGCCTTTTTTCACCTCGGCCATTTGCAGCATCACATCGACCAGCTGCTGGGGCGTGGGCACGTAGTGAATGTCGGGTTTTACTTTGCCGGCCGTCAGCTCGCTTTCGCCCGCCTGGGCGAGCCGCAGATTTTCAGTGAACGAGGTGTCGAGACTGAGCTGAACCGGCGGGGTATTCTCCGCCGCAGCAACTGGTGGCTGAGCTGCGGCCGAGGCGGCGAGGCCCGCGCAGAGGAGTAGAACAGGGAGCGATTTCATGTGGTGGTTCAGCTTTATCAGTGGCGCCAGCTTCCCGGCGAGCGGCTTCTGCGGTTCCTCATGCAGATGGACAAGATGGACGTCGCAGCGTTGCAGAAGGCTGACGACCAAGGCTGAACTGGTGCGCGCGCCGCTTGCGCGGACAGGCGGCTATTTGCAGGCGAGCAGCTTCACCACGATCTCGGTTAACACGAGTTCGTGATCCAGCTGGCTGCTGACGAGCTGCAGGTTCGCCTCCAGGCATGCCTCCAATCCCGCAATCAACTGCGACGTGTTAAAGCGGTGCGCGGACATCGCAGCGATGCCAAGCGCGTACGCGTTCAGCGAGCCGTCCTTCTTGCGCGGCAGATGCTCGGTCGCACTCGCCGGCAGCCGATTGATCGCGGAGATAAAGGAGAACGGCGCCGCCGGCCGCGAAAGCCGATGGCGCTCCATCAGGTCTTTTGCGAGGAGCAGATTGCGCACGGTCGGCAGGATCGCAACGAGCAGGATCCCGATCGCAGTCTCGCCCTGATCGAGCAGGCTGCGAACGAGAGCGAGCGCGCGATCGAGATCGCAGGCGGCCAGCGCATTGCCGAGCTCGAAGATCACACCGGCGCGCGAGAGCGGCACGAGTGTGCGCACTTCTTCTGCGCTGACGCGCCGATCCGCAGCCACGTAGAGGTCGATCTTCTCCAGCTCGTTCTCGATCTGCCGCGTATCGCCTCCGGTCAGCAGCACGAAGAGATCGAGGGCGTCTTCATCGAACAAAAGGCCGCGGCCTTTGGCGCGCCGTCGCACGATCTCCGTCGCTTCCTCTTCCCAGCCGCTGCGGCTGGCATCGAGCTTGTCGATCACCTGGAGCTCGGCGCGTTTCGATAGCGCCTTGTAGAACGAGCGGCGCTTGTCGACTTCCGCGGCGCTGAGGAGAAACGTCACGTCGCGTGGCAGGCCTGCGTCGAGCACGTCGCTTAATTCCTCCAGCGCGCCCTGCACTGTTGCCGAGCGCCCGATGACCGAATCGCCGAGGCAGTTCGCGTTCTTCAGCCACACGAGCTTGCCGCCGAAAAACGGCAGCGTTTGCAGCGCCTCGATCGCGGAGCGCACGCGGGAAGCGGATTGCTCGGCGTTGTCGCCCGCGCCGTCGATCACCTCAATGCCGAAATCCCCGGCATCCGGCGGGGCGAGTTGCGCAGCGAGCTGACTGGCGGTGCGTTTCACCTCGCTTTCGTCTGAGCCGACGACCGCGTGAATGTTCGCCTGCGAGACGGCTGCCTTCTTCATCGCGTGAACCGCGCAAATATTTGCTCGAATGCAGCCATGTCGGTGGACCCATTTCCGTAAAGCGCGCGGAGGGTAGCTGCAAGTGGCGCATGCGAGCGCACAGCACCGCCGCTAACAGAGCCGTCGCGTCGCAACACTGAAGCGTCGCGAAAACCCGCGGTCATCCTGAGCCGCGCAGACGGCGAAGGACCTCACGCTCGGAGCGATGGTGATGCGAATCGCAGCGCGTGGGGCGCAGCGCGCACTCCACAATTGCTCATCGTCCTGCGCATGGGCGTGAGGTCCTTCGTCGTCTGCGCGACTCAGGATGACCGCGCGTGGGGGAATAGCGAGACGCGCGGTGTCTAAACGCGCGAGCCGCGTCGGCGCGGTGTGCCGCCGTTGCCGCTGCGCGAATACTTCACCGGCTTCCGCTTTGGCTCGATCTTCGAGATGCCGGTTCCGTTCTTCACTTCCATGATCTGGTCGCGCAGAAGCGCAGCGCGTTCGAATTCCAGATTCGCGGATGCGGTTTGCATCTCGTCTTCCAACTCGCGCAGCAGCTCCGTGAGGTTGAAGTCGCCGCCGGCTTCGTTCACCACCGATGCCGCGATCTCGCGCCCCCGCAGGATGGTGTGCAAACTTTCCTGGATGGCACGCGTCACCGTCTTCGGTGTGATGCCGTGTTTCTCGTTGTACTCCAGCTGCTTGGTACGTCGATAATCGGAGATCGAGATCAGGGCCTGCATGCTTTGTGTCACGGTATCGGCAAAGAGCACGACCTCGCCGTTGATGTGACGCGCCGCGCGCCCCGCCGTCTGGATCAGCGAAGTCTGGCTGCGGAGGAAGCCTTCCTTGTCCGCATCGAGGATGCAGACCAACGACACTTCCGGAAGATCGAGGCCTTCGCGGAGCAGGTTGATTCCGACGAGGATGTCGAAGTCGGCCGCGCGCAGAGCGCGGAGGATTTCGACGCGCTCGATCGTGTCGATGTCACTGTGCAGGTAGCGGACTTTCAGCCCCACATCACGAAGGTAATCCGAAAGATCTTCGGCCGTGCGCTTCGTTAGCGTCGTGACGAGAACGCGCTCGTTCAATTCCACACGCCCGCGGCAAAGCTCGATCGTGTCGTCGATCTGCGACTTGAGCGGCTTGAGCGTGATCCTCGGATCGAGCAGCCCGGTCGGGCGAATGATCTGCTCGACGACGAGCGGCTTGCCCGGCGTATGCACGTCGAACTTCTCCGGCGATTCATCCGTCCGGCTGACGAAGTGCAAGCTCGTCGATCCGTTTCCGCCACCGCCCGGAAGGATAAACGGCACCTGCTCGTCCTGGCCGATGCGGTCCCGCTTGTGCGGCACGTAGCCGGTATTCCCGACCACGCTATTCTGGATCTCGAACTCGGCGGGCGTCGCGCTGACGTAGGCGATCTGGTTCGTGATGCCCATGAACTCCTTGAAGTTCAGCGGCCGGTTATCGAGCGCGCTCGGCAGGCGGAAGCCGTATTCGACCAGCACTGTCTTGCGCGACTTGTCGCCCTCGTACATGCCGCCGATCTGTGGAATGGTGGCGTGCGACTCATCGATCACGAGCAGGTAATCCTTCGGGAAAAAGTCGAGCAACGTAAACGGCTTCGAGCCGGGCATTCGGCCGGAGAGATGGCGCGAGTAATTCTCGATGCCGTTGCAGAAGCCCATCTCCTGCAGCATCTCGAGATCGTATTCCGTGCGCATCTTCAGGCGTTGCGCCTCGAGCAGCCGATGCTGCGATTCGAGCTCGACGATGCGGTGATCCAGCTCGTTGCGAATGGACGAGAGCGCACGGTTCAACTTGTCCGCCGGTGTCACGAACTGCTTCGCCGGATAGAACGTGATCACGCTGAGCGATTCCTGCGCGTGACCGGTGAGGGGATCGAACCGCGTGATCGCATCGATCTCGTCGCCGAAGAACTCGAGCCGGATCGCCTCCTCGTCGGCCGTCGCGGGATACACTTCCACCACGTCGCCGCGCACGCGGAACTTTCCGCGCCCGAAGTCGATGTCGTTGCGGTTATACAGCATGTCGATCAGGCGGCTGAGCACTGCTTCGCGCGTGATCTGCTGGCCCTTCTTCACCGTCAGCAGCATGCGCAGATAATCTTCCGGCGAGGTCACGCCGTAGATACAGGAGACGCTTGCGACCACGATGGTGTCGCGCCGCGAGAGCAGCGCACTTGTCGCGCTCAAGCGAAGCCGCTCGATCTCCTCGTTGATGGACGAATCCTTCTCGATGTAGGTGTCGGAGCGCGGGATGTACGCCTCCGGCTGGTAGTAATCGAAGTAGCTGACGAAATACTCGACCGCGTTGCGCGGGAAGAACTGCTTGAACTCGGAGTAGAGCTGCGCGGCGAGCGTCTTGTTGTGCGAGATGATGAGGGCGGGGCGGTCGAGCTCCTTGATCACGTTCGCCATCGTGAACGTCTTGCCCGAGCCGGTGACGCCGAGCAGCGTCTGGTGCTTGTTGCCGCTCTCGATCGACTTCAGCAGCTTGGCGATCGCCTGGCCCTGGTCGCCGCGCGGTTTGTAGTTCGACTCGAGCTCGAAGGGCATGGTCGAATATGCCGCAGGCGGAGAGGCTGCACAATCCGTCCGGATGCTTCGCGAAACGCTGCGAGTGGCCGGACGAAATCTCGGATCTCGATTAGCGGGAGAGACGCTGACAGATCCTAGGTGCGGCAAGCTGGTCATCCTGAGGCAGGCGAAGCGTGCCGAAGGACCTCACGCAGGGCCCTTTGTTTATGTGCACCGATTCGCATGTGCCAAGGGGCCTGCGTGAGGTCCCTCGCCGTCTTCGCGGCTCGGGATGACCGCGTGGGGTGACGAGCATGATCAATCGCGCTCGCGCGAGTATTTGACCGCGGCGAGCAAGCCGCCGTCACCGCAGCAGGTTTTAACTCGCCATCACACGCCACCGCGGTAGACACTCGCAACAGGAACGCTCGTGAGCCCCAGGAACTTCTTCCGCGAGCTGAAGCGCCGGAATGTGTACCGCGCGGCTGTCGGCTATGCGGCGGTCGCCTGGCTGCTGATCCAGATTGCAACGCAGACGCTGCCGTTCTTTGAGACGCCCACATGGGCAGTGCGGTTGATCATTATCATCCTCCTTGCGGGGTTCCCGGTCGCGCTGGCCTTTGCGTGGGCTTTCGAGCTCACGCCGAGCGGCATCGTGCGGGCCGAAGACGCGCCGACGGATGCGACCGCTGTGCGAGATACGCGGCGGAAGATCGACTTCGTCATCATCGGCCTGCTGGCGCTCGCAGTGGCGGCGCTGTTGTTCGACCGCTTCCGCTCCAGAGGTGCGCACGACACTCCCGGCGTGCCGCACAAAAGCATCGCGGTGCTGCCGTTCGACAACATGAGCGATGAGAAGGAGAACGCGTTCTTCGCCGACGGCATCCAGGACGACATCCTCACCAGCCTGGCCAAGATCCGCGAACTGAAGGTGATCAGTCGCACATCCGTGATGACGTATCGCGGAGCCGGTGCGCGTAACCTCCGCGAAGTCGGTCAAGCGCTCGGTGTCGCGCACGTCCTGGAAGGCAGCGTGCGGCGCAGCGGGAACCGCGTGAAGGTGACCGTGCAGTTAATCGACACGCGCGACGATCGGCACGTCTGGGCAGAGGCGTACGACAGGACGATCTCGGATGCGTTAACGCTTCAAGGCGAGCTTGCGACGGAGATTGCCTCCGAGCTGCGGGCGACGCTCAGCCCCGCGGAGAAGGCGCAGGTGGAGAGAAGGCACACGGAGAATCCCGAAGCGTACGTGCTCTACCTCCGCGCGCGGCAGCTCGAGATCAACCCGGACACGTTGCTGCAGGACTTCAAGGCGGCGGTGCAGCTGTACGGCGACGCGATCAAGCTCGACCCGGGGTTCGCCCTCGCGCATGCACGGCTCTCCGCGACGATCTCGCGCATGTATCACTTCTACGAGCCGACGCCGGCCTTGAAGGAGCGCGGCAAGGCGGAAGCAGAAGAAGCTTTGCGTTTGCAACCGAATCTGGGCGAAGCGCACTATGCGCTCGGGCTGTCGTTCTATTGGCTCGAAGGCAATTACGAGCGGGCGCTTGAAGCTCTTCGGCGTGCGGCGGAGTTCCTCCCTAACAATGCCGACATCGGCTTGATCACCGCCGCGATCGCCCGGCGACAGGGGCGGTGGACCGAATCGCTCGCTGCCTTTCAGCAGACCGAAGCGATCGACCCGCAGAATGCGAACGTCGTGAGGAACCTCGTCTATACGCACGCCGCGGTGCGCAACTGGCCAGCCGCGGCGCAGGCGGCCGCGCGGCTGAACGCGCTGGCGCCGAACTCGGTGGGCGCGCGGATGCAGGCGGCGTACATCGATTTTTTCTGGAAGGGGAGCACGGGCGCGCTTGAGGCGTTTCTCGACGGGACGCCGCCCAACGTTGATCCGGATGGCGCGGTGACCGGAGCCCGCTGGGATTTGCGGATGATCAAACGGGAGTTCGCAGACGCCGCGGCAGTCATGGAGGCGTCGCCACTGGTGGATTTCTCTTACCTGAATGGCCATCAAACGCCGAAGCCGTACTTCCTCGGTTGCGCGGCTCTCGCGGCCGGTGATAACGCGCGCGCCCAGAAACATTTCGCAGCGGCGTTGCCGAGTTTTGAAGATGCGATGCGCGAGGCGCCGCAAAGCGCAACCCGACACGCCAACCTTGGACTGCTTTACGCGTTCATGGGCCGCAGAGACGAGGCAATCACGGAAGGCCGACGCGCGACTGAGCTGCGACCGGAATCGCAAGATGCGCTCGATGGAACGTTGATGAACAGCTATCTCACGCTCATCTACGCTCGCGTCGGTGAGCGGGACGCTGCGTTACAGTTGATCGAGCGCTTGCTGAAGACGCCGGGCGCGAGCGATAGCGTGCAATACAGCGTTTCGCTGCAGGATCTGCGGCATCGTTGGGAGTGGGACCCGCTCCGTGATGATGCCCGTTTTCAGAAGCTGATCGCGGACGAGAATACGCGGTAGGTAGGCATAGCCTCTTCGTGTCATGTCGAGCGAAGTCGAGACATCGCTTGATTTTTCCGGTTCTCGGGCCGCAGGGCAAATAACGTAAGCGATTCCTCCACTTCGGTCGGAATGACAGGTGCTTCGGGCTATGTGTGAGAGTAGAGAGGCGAGGGACGTCGGCGAAATTTCCGCCGGCCTGGCTGCGCCTCGGTTAGGTCGATTGCTGCAGCTCGTGGAATGCGTGGCCGAGATGCTCGATCACGTCGCGCGGCAGCAATGACTGTTGGCTGACGCTGCCGCTGAAGAGCGCGATATCAGCCGCGCGTCCGCAAATCCATGCTGCAAGGCGCGCCGCGTCGTAGGCGGAGAGCTGTTGCGCCATCAATGCGGCGCAGACGCCTGTCAGCGCATCACCCATGCCGCCCGTGGACATGCCGGCGTTGCCAGTCGTGTTGTAGCTGTCGGGTTGTCCGTGCTGGCCGATGATCGAGCGGCTGCCTTTCAACAGAATCGTGGCCGCGGCGTACCGGTCGCAAAACGCCTTTACGCTTTGCGCGCGGGACATGTCATTGCCGCCCGGCGCCAGGCGTTTCATCTCGCCCGGATGTGGCGTGAGGAGGCGCGGACCCGCGGCGCGCTCGAGCACATCCATGTGCTTCGAGAGGATGTTCAATCCATCCGCATCGACGACCATTGGCTTCGGCGAGTGCTCGATGAGGCGCAGGATTTCGTCAGCGCGCGCCTGGCCCAGACCAGGTCCGACGGCCCAGACGTCGACCGGTTCATCGATCAGCTTTTCGTAGGATTCGACCGGTTGAATCATCGCCTCCGGCGGAGCGCTGGTTGCGACGATCGGGTAAGTGTCTTCGAGGACATAGACGCGGAGAAGGCCGGCGCCGCCACGCGTCGCGCCGAGCGCGCAGAGGACTGCCGCGCCCGTCAGGCCGCGCGATCCCGCCACTACACCGACGCGCCCGAATTTGTTTTTGTAGCCGCTGAACGCACGACGCGGCAGGAGGTGGCGAAGTGAACGCGCGGCCGCGATCGTCGCATCAGAATCGCCAGCCGCCGCTGCTTCGACCTCGCGCAGCGGTGCGAGTTCGACGCGCCCGACGTGCTCGAGCGCCGCATCAGCGATGAGGCCGCGCTTCGCGTAGCCGATCGTGACCACGATGTCGGCAACAACGCAGTCCGCGTCCGGTTTGCCGGAATCTGCATCGAGTCCCGTCGGGAGATCAGCGGCGACGACGAATGCGTTTTCTTCCTCGCGCAGCCGGTTGATCTCGCGACACGCTGATCGGATCGGCTCGCGCAACTCTCCCGTCGCGCCGACGCCGAGCAGGCCATCGAGAACGATCGTGGGTGAATGCGCGGCGCGCGTGTTCTGATGACGCCGAAGGGCAGAGCGCAAGCTGGTCAGCTTCTTGCGCGCGAGTTCGCCACACTCGGGCTCAGGAAACGCGAGACGCAGGTCGATCTGCCAGCCATCCTGATGCAGCAGCTCGGCTGCCGCGAATGCGTCGCCCGCATTGTTGCCCTTGCCTGCGAAGACGATGCACCGTCCGGGGTGGGGAAAGAACCGCGAGACGCAGCGCGCGATCCCCGCGGCCGCTTCGTCCATCAAGGCCTCAGCCGTTATGCCGCGCGCGAACGCCGCCTCTTCGGCAGCTCGCATCTCGGCGGCGCTAACGACAGGCGAGCTCAGCACACGCGCCAGTCGGCTGTGACCTTGATGATCTCGTACTGGCTGGTGCGTTTACGCCGCTTGCTGCTGGAGGAGCGGCGGCGCGACGACGATTTCCGGCGCGTAGCTTTCGAGCGCCGGCTCGTGCGGCTGGAGCGGCGGCTAACGCGCCGCGGGCGAGAGACTGCGCGCACAAAATCAGGTCCCATCGCAGTCTGTGGCAGTACGTCGACCGAGGCTGCGGACTCTGGATTCAGCGGCTTCGCGATCGGAGCCCGCTGGCCTTGGATGCCGCGCGCGATTGCCTCCGCGAGCTTCTGGCGATACGTGGGGTTCAACGCGTAACGCGCTTCAAACGGATTGGTCAGGAATCCGCACTCGACGAGGACGCCGCGGTTATTCGTGCGGCGGAGAACGAAGTAGCCGCGGCGGCGAATGCCACGGTTCTCCGTCGGCGCGATGGCGACGACGTTACGATGGATGTTCGCCGCGAGGTTGGAGCTGTCGGGTCGGAAATAATAGGTCTCGATGCCGCTCGCACCCGCACGCCGTGCTGAGTTGAAGTGCACCGAGACGAAGGTGGCGCCGCGGTAAGAGTTCGCGATCGCGCTGCGCGTCGGGAGCGGGATGAAGACATCGCTATTGCGGGTCATGACGACGCGATACCCGTCGCCTTCGAGCACCTTCCGGAGCCGCTGCGAGACATCGAGCGCCATCATCTTCTCGCTCACGCGCTGGCCGGGCACGCCACCGCGATCGTGGCCACCGTGGCCAGGATCGATGACGATCGTTTTGGATTGGGCGCGCGCTTGTGCGGTGCAGATGGCAAAGGCGACGCAGGCGAGTGCGAAAAGGCGGAGACGCAGCGAAGCGAGAGCGTTTCTATTCATCGTCGGGAGTAGCAGGAGGCCGTGCGGAGAGTTTCGAGGCAGGGCTCTGGGGAGATTGTGAGGCGGGCGTTTCGAGCATGCCGCCTTTTACCGCCACGGCGCCGTCATCGGCACGTCGCAGGCGAGGGCGTGATTTTGTTTCCATGAAAGTGGACCGCGCGAAAAGCTCGCCGTTCAAACCGACGCGCGAATAAGACCAAGTCCGGGGCGCGGCGCAATGCAGAACGTGCAGTTGGTTGTTGCGATCAAGCTCGGTCTGCGGGTCGTCGTAGGCGATGGCGCGGCCGATCGGGTAAGTGCTGTAGACCGCGCCGGTGCTTTTGTCTTCCACGCGGACGTAGAGCTTGGTGTGGTCGGGGAAGCGATTGGAAAGGAGCGAATAGGTGCGCGTGCCGCCTGCGCCCGCGACTCCGTCTGGCACGCCGACGGTGCGCTGCCAGATGGGCCGCGCGTCGCCCACCTGCACCACCTTGGCCTGCGAGTAGAAGAACTTGTTCAGGTCGGCGAAGAAGACGTTCGCCCGGACATGATAGGGACCGAGATCGTGCACCGGGTAGATGGGCGTGAGGTTCACTTTGCGGGTGACGGTGGTGCCGGTCTCGATGCGCAGCGGCGGCTCCGGTTCGAGCGGTGCGGGCGCAAGATGGCGGCCATCTTCGCCGGTCGTGACTTCGAAGCCGAACCAGCGCTCGCCGTTGCCGTCGCGCAGCTCGATGTCGCGCCCGGCGAGATTGGTGATCTTCACTTCCGCGGTGATCGGCTCGTAGGCGACGTACTGGAGGCGCTTGAATTTCAACTCCACCTGCACCTGCGCATTCGCCGTGGCAGCGAGCGAAAAAACACAAATCAGGAGGGGCAGCAGTCGCATGCGGCGGCAAGAATAACGCAGGTCGCTGGAGAAGAAAGCGCACGAGGCGCCGTTGAGAATGTGCATCGTGAGCACAAGCGGCTACGCGCCGAGGAGCGGCAACGCGCACGCGAGCAGGCCAAGCTTCCGTCCGGCGCCGAAGATTCCCCACTTCGGTGGCGGCTTGGCACCGGGCGCTGCGGTGGGCGGTTGGCTCGGCTCGGGCGTCAACACCTGCGTCGTCGCACCGAGCGAGAGTGCTTTCCGGCGATTCACAGCGGCGATGATGGCTTCGTCCCACGTCCCCTTGATCGTCTCGGCCGGCGCCCGCACGTACATGTCGTAGGCAAATTCCACCGCTTCCCATTCACTGATTTCGTACAACGCATCCGCGCCGCGCGCCGTCCCGCGCTCCGCATGAACGATCCTGCCGGTGCGCAGAAACACGGTGGCGGTCTTCGATCCGCGGACGAATTGCACCGCGCCGTCGCGTGCGCTGAGGCAGCACATTTGCAACACATCGAGCGCGTGAAACAGGTCCATCCCGGTCTGCCGCTGCGCTTCCGCGCGCGCGATCGCGCTGAGCAGCCGCTCACCATCGATCGGCTCGGGAAACACCTTCGTGTGCGAAATGTCGAGCCGCTGATCGGCTGCCGGATACGCAGGCAAAAACATCGTCTGCAAGCCGGCGAACATCTCGCTCAGCGAGCCGCCGAGATTCATCCCATCGATGCCTTCGGCGCGCAGCTGCGTAATGAGGAGAGAACAACGGGTCACGCCACGCGCCCAGTCGAGCGCGCCTGCGTCCGACGGCGCATAGCCGCACGCATGCTCGGTGTAGTCCCGCACCATTTGCACCAGCGGTTCGCCGACTTCGGCGTCGCGGTGGACGATGAGCAGTTGCATTACTGCGTCGGCAGCGTGAGCGGCGGCGCGAACAGGTTCAGGAGTTTCGTCGGCTCAGCGCGGACGTCCTGGAGCTGGTCGTTATAATAAACGCGCACCTGGTACCCGGCATATTTGCGCGCTCCCGGAGCGGCTGATTTCTTCGCCGCGGTCGCGGTCTTTCGGCCGGTGCCGGGCGGCGTCACGTTGGCCGCGGCTTCTGAGAGGGCGGCTTCAGGCGAGACGGCGCTCTGCTTCAAACGCACGTAGCTGACGGCGAGAGTCTCCGGATTCGTGTTCTTCCAATCGTGGTTCGGCGTGAGCCATTCGTAGCTGACCTCGGCATCGGTGAGCGCGACCTTGTTGTTCTCCACCGTGTCGTAGAAGTAGACCTGAATCTTCACCTTCGTGTGATCGATGAGGGTGTTGGCGCGGACTTTCACGCCGACACGCAGGGTCAGGTTCGTCTCGGCGTCGGGATCCGGATTCTCCACCACGGTTGCCTCGGTGATGCCGAAGGTGGAGCCATCTGGAACGCCTTCGGGATCGTTGCGCCCACGGCCAGCGTCGAGCGGCGAAACACCTGCGAATCCCGGGCCCGCCGCGACGGCGTTCGCCGGAGCTACGGTGGGCGCGACCCCGACCTTCAACTTCATGTCCGCTAGCTCGTAGAGCGCGCCGGCCGAAGGCCCGATCTCCTGGATCTTCCGCCACGTCTCGTTCGAGCGGTCGAACAGCTGGATCGATTCGTAGATCATCGCCATCTCGGCGAGGACATTCGCGTTTTTCGGATCGCGCTGCGATGCATCCTGCAAGCGTGCGAGCGCATTGGTCGTATCGCCGCGCTCGCGCAGTAGCGTGGCATCTTTCAGCAGTTGCTCGGCGGCGGAAAGCGCGGCGTTGCTGGGCGTCGTCTGCGCTGTGGCGGGCGGCATCGCGGCCGCCGCTTCGGGCGGCGTGGCGAGCGGAGGAGCAGTGGCGCTGGCTACGGCCGGCTCGGCGACGATCGTCGGCTCGGCCGTGCGCCGCGCGGCGCGGTACTTGCCGGCGTAATGCGCAGCGACGGCGAGGAGCTGGGCCGCGCCGATGACGGAAACGATCGCGATGGCGATGGGATACGTCCGGTCAGGGCCGATTGGCGAAGAAAAGGTACCCGCGCGCATCGTGATCGCTATCCTGTAAAACAGCTCGGAAGGCTGTCAACTTACCGCATTGATGTAGAGGCCTTTGTGTCAGCCGCCCCCGCGCAGTTCGTATCGAAAATCAGCGCGAGAGATCAGCCTGGCTGAGCATCTTGAAGCCGTCGCCCGCCAGCACGGACGAGGCGCACTCCGCGTCATCGACGTGCATCGCGATGGCGGCGTAGCCGTGCGGCCGCGTCAGGAGCGGGTAGGTGAAGTGCACGTTCACCTCCGCTTTGAGGAGCGCGACGAGCAGCTTCGCCAGTTGTCCGGCCACCTCGCTCATCTCGATGACGAGCATGTCACAAACACCGAATGGGATGCCTTTTTCGCGGAAAAGCATCTCCACGGACTCGGGGTCGCTCACCACGATGCGTGCGATGGCGGAGTCGGTGGACTCGGAGATCGCGAGCGCGAGGACGTCGATGTGATGCAGGTTCAGGAGCTTCACCACGTCGAGCATCGCGCCGACTTTGTTCGGCAGGAAAACGGAGAACTGGCGGACCTGCGGGCCTTCGAACTTTTGGGTGGTTTGAGGGAGATTGAATGACATGTCGGCAGCCGTGCGGCGGGCGCAAACGCGCCGTCTGACGGGGCGCCACTATGTCATCGGCGGCGCTCCGTTGGCAACCGATTATCGGGCGCAGGCTGCTTCATTGACCCTGTTCATTTAGGCGCTTCCATCTACAGTCCGTGGCCTCCATGGAAGACGAAAACGAGCTGATCGCGCAGCGCCGCCACAAGCTTCAGCTGCTCGAGGAACATGGCGTGCGGCCGTTTGGAGCCGCCTTTGAGACGGACGGGAACATCGGTCAGCTGCGGGAGAAATTCGCGGAAGGCGCAACGCTGCGCGCGGCGGGCCGCATCACCGCGCATCGCGACATGGGGAAGAGTCACTTCGTGGATCTGCGCGACGCGAGCGGTCGCATTCAAATCTACGTCCAGGCGAAGGAACTCGGGCCCGAGCTGATGCAGATCTTCGGCCTGCTCGATCTGGGTGATTTCATTGGCGTTGAAGGGACGTGCTTCGTCACCAAAACAGGAGAGCCGAGCCTGAAGGTCTCGCGCCTGCAGGTGCTCGCCAAAGCACTGCGACCGCTGCCCGAAAAGTGGCACGGCTTGCAGGACGTGGAGGCGCGCTACCGGCAGCGTTATCTCGACCTGTTGAGCAACGAGCGTTCGCTGGCCGTCTTCGAGAAGCGCATCGTCATCCTGCGCGAGATGCGGCGTTTCCTCGAGGACCGCGGCTTCATGGAAGTGGAGACGCCGATGTTGCAGGCGGTCGCGGGCGGCGCGGCGGCAGAGCCGTTCCGCACGCATCACAATGCGCTCGGCATGGATCTCTACCTGCGCATCGCGCCGGAGCTGTACTTGAAGCGCCTCCTCGTGGGCGGGTTCACGAAGGTCTTCGAGCTCAACCGCAATTTCCGGAACGAAGGCATCTCACGCCGGCACAATCCGGAGTTCACGATGCTGGAGGCGTACTGGGCCTACGCTGATTTCGAGAAGATGGCGGACCTCGTCGAGGAGCTAATCTGCCATCTCGCCCAGGCGGTCGCTGGAACGCTGGAGATCGAGCATCGCGATGCGGAAGGTCAGCTCACTCGCACAATCAATCTGACGCGGCCGTGGCGGCGTGCACGTTATCGCGACCTCGTGACCGAAGTGGCGGGCGCGGATTGGTTCGACCTCACGAGCGAAGCACGCCGCGCGCGCGCGAAATCAGAGCTCGGCCTGGAGATCATCCCTCAGCTGGTCGACTACGAGGTCACGCAGCACGTGTTCGAAAAGCTGGTGGAGGAGAAGACGTTCGATCCGGTCTACGTGACGCACTGCCCGAAGGAGCTCGTGCCGCTGGCGAAGCAGAATCCGGATGACGACTCGTTAGTCGACGTCTACGAGCTGATCATCAATGGCCAGGAAATTTCACCCGGTTACTCCGAGCTGAACGATCCAGTGACGCAGCGCCGGCGCCTGCTCGAGCAGGCCGGCGAGGAGACACAGAAGATCGACGAGGAATTTTTGCTCGCGCTCGAGCATGGCATGCCGCCGGCCGGTGGCATCGGTATCGGCATCGATCGCCTGGCGATGCTGCTGACCGGCGCCGAATCGATCCGCGACGTGATCCTCTTCCCGCTGCTGAAGCCGCGGCGCGAGTAGCTTCTCGTTAGGCGGCGTGGAGCCGCTCGAGCTGCGGCGTCTCCACGGCAGCGATTGCGGCGCCGGTGGCTTCGCCTTCGCTGGGCAGGGTGATGCGGAAGGTGGTGCCTTTGCCGAGTTCGCTCTCGATCTCGAGGCTGCCCTGCTGGCGTTGCACGATGCCGAAGACCATCGCGAGTCCCAGGCCGGTGCCTTTGTCGCCTTTCGTGGAGAAGAATGGATCGAGGCAACGCGCGCGCACTTCGGCGCTCATGCCTGCGCCGCTATCGGCGACTTCCAGCACGACGCTGCCGGGACTCTCGGAGGTGCGGAGCGTGATGGTGCCGCCATCCGGCATCGCGTCCACCGCGTTGAAGATGAGGTTCGTCATCATCTCGCGCAGCTCGGAGGGGTTGCCTCGCATGATGGGAAGATGTTTCAGCTCCGCGGCGACCACGATCTCGGTGCCGCCCGGGCGCGAGGGATCGTTCCACTTCGGTTGCGTCATCAAGACCGCCTGATGCAGCACCTCCTTGAGGTCCACCACCTGTGACTCCGCGGTCGTGCGAGGCCGATAGAAATCGCGGAGCCGGCTGACGACTTCCGCCGCGTCCCGACCGGCGGTATTGATAATGCGCAGATACTCGAGCGCGGTCGCCCGCTCGTCCAGATTCCGCCCCTCGCTGGCGAGCAGCATGTCGCTGTAGCCGATGACTGCCATGAGCGCATTGCTGAAATCATGCACCACGCCGCCGGCCATCTCGGCAAACGCACTGAGCCGCTCCTGCCGGAGCATCTGCCGCTGCGCGTTCTGCAGATCGTCGAGCGCCTCCTGCAGCTGCGCGGTCCGCTCGAGCACGCGTTCTTCGAGCGCGCGATTTTGCTCCTCGATCTCGAGCTGGAGCAGGCGCCGCTCGAGCACGTTCCGGATGCGCATGTTGGCCTCGGATGGATCGATCGGCTTGGCTAGGAGATCGGTGGCGCCGGCCGCGAGAGCGCGGCGTTTGTTTGCAGAGGTCGCGTCACCGGTGATTACGATCACCGGGATGCGATCGCCGCGGGAGGTTTCTCGTCGCAGCAGCTCCAGCACCTGGAAGCCGTCCAGCTGCGGCATCGAGAGATCGAGCAGGAGGAGGTCAGGCTGGAACGTCGCGATCCGATCGAAGATCTGTGTCGGGTCGTTGATGCTCTCGACGTTCGTGTAGCCGAGGCGGTTGAGGAAATTTGCGACCAGGCACGTGTTCGCGACCTCATCATCGAGCATGAGGATTCGCGAAGCTTTCAGTTGAGCCGGATCCATGTCGGGAGGGCGGGGGCGGTGTCGCTGCTAGCAGGCAGGGACGGAAGGCACGAGTTTGCCGACACAATCCAGCAGGACGTCCGGCATGACCGGCTTCGCGAGAAACGACCGGCCGCCACTCTCCAGCTGGTTTTGTCCGGCTTCCGATCTGCTGAGCAGGCCGGTGAGAAAAAGAATCGGCACGTTGCGCAACGCAGGATCGCGCTCCGCGTCGTCCGCGAGTTCGCCGCCGCTTTTCTCCGGCATGTCGACGTCGAAGAGCATGATCTCGGGCTTGAACTGCCGCGCGACCGCGAGCGCGCGTCGTGAGTCCTTTTCCGTCAGCACTTCGTACGACCCGCTATTCTCGAGGATCATGGCCGAGAGGCGCGAGAGGTTCACGTCGTCGTCGACAATCAGGACACGGGTCTTGGTCATGTCGAATAGCTGAGCAGCAACTGTGCTGGTCGGGTCTGCGGAAATTACGTAGACGCCGACCCGCGAAGAGAGAGGCGGCACGTGCCCGCATCACTCCGTTGAGCATGCGGCAATTATCTGTCGGCCTGCTGCGGAACTACGTACTCGAAGTGCGCTCACGGGGCCGATCCACTGCTGCGCGCCGAATCAATATTGTGGGTCGCAGCTGCTATGGCCTCCCCATCCGCACTAACTGTTGACGATTACTCCGCGCCGCGCGCAGCGCAGGTGCAAAGGGAGAGACGCGCACCAGCTAGCGCTGGCAATTCTTCCCCGCGTACGCCGTTGCCGCGGCACGAGCGCACAGCGCAGCGGCTGTCGCTGATCGGCGGCAGTGTTGTGGGCGTGATTGCGACTGCCGCGCTCCTCGGCTGGGCGACGGGCCTTGATCCGGCGAAGCGCTGGCTGCCTGCTCAGGTGGCGATGAACCCACTCACCGCCTGCTGTTTCATCGCGCTGGCGTTCTCCTTGTTCGTGCTGTCCCACAAGAAAGGTGGAAAGACGTGGAAGATCGTGGGCCGGGCGACCGCCGGCCTGGTGGTCGTGATCACCTCGCTGAAACTCGCGTCGATAGCTGGAGGCTGGCAGTTCGCCGCGGACCAATGGCTCTTCGGCACCGCACTCGCGGCAGAGCCCGGCGTCGCCAACAGGATGGCGACGCGCACTGCTCTTGCCTTTGTGCTGGCCGGCGCTGCGCTGCTGTTCCTCGATGCGAAAGTGTGGCGCGGGGTGCGCCCGGCGGAGCTCCTGGCATTCCTCGCGGGCATCGTCGGTCTGCTCTCGTTGCTTGGCTACGCCTACGGAGTGCTCAGCTACCACCTGGTACCGAACTTCGTGCCGGTGGCGCTGCCGAGCGCGCTTGGCTTCTTCGTGCTGGCATCGGCGATCCTCTTCGCTCGCGTTGAGAGCGGGGTCATGTCGATCGTGTTTAGCGACACCGCCGGCGGCTTTGTCGCACGCCGCCTCGTACCGCTCGCGCTCTTAATGCCGGTGGTGCTGGGAGCGCTGCGTTTGCTGGGGCAGAATGCCGGCTGGTACGACACCACGATGGGCGTCGCGCATCTGGCGAGCGCGTTTGTGGTAGTCTTCCTGACTGCGATCGCGTGGACAGCGTGGTTGCTGTTCACAGTCGATCGGGAGCGCTCCGTCGCCGAGGCTGCGCGCGTGGAGAACGAGGCTCGCCTCCACGAGCTGAATGCCGAACTCGAGCGACGCGTGGCTGGTCGCACAGCGGAGTTGCGCGAGGCGAATGCGCAGTTGCATGAATCCGGCCGGATCGCGCGCCAGACGCTCGACGCGCTCTCCGCGCACATCGCGATCGTGGATGAGAACGGCACGGTCGTGAACGTGAATGAAGCGTGGCGCGCGTTTGCCGCCGAGAATGCCGGGCCGCTGCCGAAGACGCTGATCGGTGTGAACTACCTGCAGATCTGCGATCACGCCGCAGGGGCGGACGCCGAGATCGCGCGCGCATTCGCAGCTGGAGTGCGCGCGGTCCTGGAGGGCTCGCAACGGAGTTTCGTGCTCGAGTATCCGTGCCACGCTCCGCGGCAGCAACGCTGGTTCGTCGGACGAGTGACGCGATTCGGCGGGTCGGGGGCGAAGATGGCGGCGATCGCGCACGAGGATGTCACAGTGCGGAAGCAGGCCGAGGAGTCGCTGAGATTCCAGGCGCATCTGCTCAAGAACTCCGGCGAAGCGGTGATCGCGACGGACCTGGAAGGCACCGTGATCTACATGAACGATTTCGCCGAGGAGATGTACGGCTGGCCCGCCGCCGAGGCACTCGGGCGCAACGTCTTCGAGATTTCCGTGCCGGAGATCTCGCGCGCACAGGCCACCGAGATCTTCGCGAGCATGTGCGAGGGAGAAGGCTGGCGCGGCGAATTCGTCGTGCATCGCCGCGACGGCACCACCTTTCCGGTGTCGGTCACCAATACGGCTCTGCGAGACGAGCACGGCAGCGTTACCGGCATCGTCGGCATGTCGAGAGACATCAGTGAGCGCAAGCAGGCCGAGGCGGCTTTGCGTGACAGCGAAGAGCGTTTCCGCCAGCTGGCCGAGAACGTGCAGGACGTCTTCTGGCTGGTCGACGTAGGCTACAGGACGACGATCTACGTGAGCCCTGCTTACGAGCGGATCTGGGGGCGCACGCGTGAGAGTCTGACGGCCGGGCCCAAGTCCTTCATGGAGCCTATTCTCCCGGAAGATCGAGACGCCGTGCGGGCATATTCGCAGCGTCAACTCGAAGGCGCGGCCGAGGTAGAATACCGCATACGCCGGCCGGATGGTTCGATCCGCTGGATTCACGACCGCGCCTTTCCGGTGCGGGGCGAGGACGGCAAGATCTTCCGCATTGCCGGCATCGCGCGCGACATCAGCTCGCGGAAGCAGGCGCAGATCTCCTTGAAGCAGAGCGAAGCAGAGTTGCGCGCCCTCGCCACGCGGCTGAACGCGGCCAGAGAAGAAGAAGCCGCGCGCATCGCTCGCGAGCTGCACGACGAGCTCGGCCAGGCGATGGCGGGAATGACGATGGATCTCTCCGCGGCGCAGCGACAGCTCGCTGGTGCGGAAATGCCCGGCGCCGCCGAGGTGCAGCGCCGCCTGGTGCAGATGCGAACGACGCTGGACCAGACGATCGCCGCCACGCGTCGCATCTGCACCGAGCTGCGGCCGGCATTGCTCGATCAATTCGGCCTGCTCCCGGCGATCGAGTGGCAGGTGAATGACTTCGAGAACCGCAGCGAGATCTTCTGCAACCTGACGATGTGCGAATTCGATCCGCCGATCACCGGCGAATCGGCAACGGCAATCTTTCGCATCCTCCAGGAGCTGCTGACCAACGTCGCGCGCCATGCGGCGGCGACCGAGGTGTGCGTCGACTTGGCATGCCACGACAGCGGGATTCAGCTCGTGGTGCAGGATAATGGCCGCGGCATCCCAGCCGCTGCGGAACAGCAGAGCCTCGGCTTCGGGCTGATCGGTATCCGGGAGCGCGCGCTTGCTGTCGGCGGGCAGGTCGTCGTGTCGGGTGAGCCGGGGGTCGGCACGCGTGTGGTGGTGACGATTCCGGAGCGGGAGACCGAGCAGCATGTCGATGCGAGCTGAACTCCGCGTCCTCATTGCGGACGATCACTCGATCATCCGCCTCGGCTTACAGCACACCCTGCAAATCCATTTCCCGGGAGCGGTCTTCGTCGAGGCGAGTAATGCCGCCGAGGCGCTCGCTCATAGCCGCGCCGCGGAGTTCGATATCATCCTGCTCGACATCACGATGCCGGATCGAAGCGGGCTCGATATCCTGGCCGACTTGAAAACCGAGCAGCCGGAGACGCCGGTCCTGGTCATCAGCATGCACGGCGAGGAACAATTTGCGGCCCGCGTGCTGCGCGCCGGCGCGTCTGGCTACATCAACAAATCCGAAGTGGCCGACGAGGTGGTGAGCGCCGTGCGGAAGGTTCTGGCCGGCCGGCGCTATGTGAGCGCCACGCTCGCGGAGCGGCTCGCGTCGGAGATTGGGAAAGAGGGCAGGGGAACATCGCATGAGGCACTCTCCGCCCGCGAGTTTGAGGTGTTGCGGCTGATCGCGGTGGGGCGCAGCGGCAAGGAAATCGCGGCGGCGCTCTCGCTCAGCTACAAGACAGTGAGCACATATCGGGTGCGGGTTTTGCAGAAGCTGAACCTCCAGACCAATTTCGACCTGGTGGAGTACGCGCGGCGCGAAGGACTGACCGAAAACAGCGCGGTGTAGGATGGCTCCTACGCAATTATCAGCATTTCGCCGTCAATACGGGGCTGTCGTTCTCCTGTACAACGCGCGGAATGACAGGACGACCATCCGCGCCCCGCGGAAACCCGAAGCGCAAGATGGCTTCCACGCGACGCCTGGTGTCGATTGCCAAAGCGCCGACAGGTAACCGAGGCTTCGATGACATCACCCGCGGCGGATTGCCGCGGGGACGCACCACGCTGCTGGCCGGCGGCCCTGGTTCCGGCAAGACGATCGTGGCGCTCGAGACGCTCGTGAAAGGCGCACGTGATTTTGGCGAGCCGGGGATCTTTGTCGCGTTTGAGGAGCAATCGCGCGCGATTCGGGAGAACGCCGCGACCTTTGGCTGGGACATTCCCGCGCTCGAAGCCGCGGGCACGCTTCACTTCTTCGACGCGCAGTGGGACCCGAGCACGATCAGCGCGGGCGACTTCGAGCTGACCGGGCTGCTCGCCATGATCCGCGCAAAAGCACGCGAGATGGGCGCGAAACGGCTTGTGTTCGATGCGATCGATATCCTGCTGACCGTGCTCAACGATCCTGCCGCTGAACGCCGCGAGCTGCTGCGGCTGCAGCAGTGGCTGGTGGAGAATCAGCTCACCGCGATCGTCACCGGCAAGATCGACGCCGACGATCCAGTGCTGGCGCGCCGCAACACGTTGATCCAATTCATGGTCGACGCGGTGCTGCGGCTCGAGCAACGCGTCGAGGGTCGCGTGACAATCCGGACTGCGCGCGTGTTAAAGTATCGCGGCTCGGGATTCGCGGAGAACGAAATGTCGGCGGTGATCGGACCACAGGGATTCGAGATTGCGAGCGTAAGCTCAGGCGACAAGATCTTCGCTGCGCCGCGTGGCCGCGTCTCGAGCGGGGTCGAGCGTCTCGACACCATGCTAAGCGGCGGCTATTTCCGCGGCGCCAGCGTGCTGATTACCGGTTCGCCTGGCACCTCGAAGTCGACCCTTAGCTGCGCCTTTGTGGAAGCCGCCTGCGCGCGTGGCGAGAGGGCCTTGTATGTCAGCTTCGATGAGAGCGCGGACGAAATCGTGCGCAACAGCTCCTCCGTTGGCATTCGCCTGGCCGGCCATGCGAAGAGCGGCCTGCTCAAGCTCCAGGCGCGTCGAGCCGATGCATGCAGCGCGGACGCGCAGCTGCTGCAACTACAGGCCCTGATCGCGGCGCACAACCCGACCTGCGTCGTGGTCGATCCCGTCTCCGCGCTGGCCAAAGGCGGCGGCACGCTCGCGGCGCTCACGGTTTGCGAGGGTCTGCTGCATGTGACCAAGGCGCGCGGGATCACGATCGTTTGCACGAGCCTGCTCGACGGCAGCGAGCCGCACGCCGAGGCGAGCTCGATCGAGATCTCGACTGTGGCCGACACGTGGATCCACGTTTCCTACACCATTCAGGCGGGCGAGCGGAATCGCGCGCTCACCATCGTGAAATCGCGCGGCACCAGGCATTCGAACCAGGTGCGCGAGCTCGTGCTGAGCGAGCGCGGGATCACCCTGGCAGACGTCTACACCTCGGGCGGCGAGGTGCTGATGGGGACGATGCGCTGGCTCAAGGAGCAGACCGATCAATCCGACCATGCTCGCGCGCAGTTGGATATCGAGCAGCGGCGGCGCGAAATCGAGGCGGCGCAGGCTGAGCTGGCCTCGCGGCAGAGAGCCCTCGAGCACGAGATGAGGGTGAAGCAGAGTGAGCTCGCCAGGCTGAGCAGCTCCGAGGTGGTGCGGAACGATGCCACCGCGCGTCATCACCTGGAGCTGTCGCGCAAGCGCAGCGCAGATCATCCCGCAAAGCGCAACGGGAGCCGCGCACAACGCGCGGGGCGGAAGTAGCGATGAGCGGCTCCGAATCCGAGTCTGCGGGCAACGTCTTGTTGCGTCTCTACATCGCGGGGGCGTCGCCGTCCTCCGGGCGGGCGCTGAGCAATCTGCGCGCGTTCTGCGAGAAACACTTCGGTAGCTGCCCTGAGGTCGAGGTCGTGGATGTCG
The DNA here is from genome assembly GCA_902805675.1 of uncultured Chthoniobacterales bacterium. Lineage (GTDB taxonomy): Bacteria > Verrucomicrobiota > Verrucomicrobiia > Chthoniobacterales > UBA10450 > JACCTI01. The sequence continues at coordinate 25,073 of CADCTA010000059.1, forward strand.
TGAAAGACGCGAAGCAGGCGCTCGCCGACGGCGTGATCGTCACCCCTACGCTCGTTAGGCTGGCGCCCGCGCCGCCGCAAAAAATCGTCGGCGACCTGAGCGACGAAGCACGTTTGCGCGCAGCATTCGAGCTTCCCGCCATTGACGCGTGAGATCCCCCGCAGCGCGAACTGGAGGTGCCGCGGGAGGCATCACCGAGCACGACACCGGCGCAGACGAGCTCCAGCAGCTGGTGGCGCGGCTGGCCGGCGCTGATGCGGCACTGCAGGCCTACGGCGGCGGAGCGATCGACTCCGTCATCAACCCCGAAGGCCAGATGCTGCTTCTGCGCCAGGCGCAGCAGGCGCTGCGGCGAAGTGAAGAAGCCTTTCGCGGCATCGTGGAAGCCTCGGTCGATTGCGTGGTCACAGCGGACCACACGGGGCGGATCACGGAGTTCAATCCGGCAGCGGAACGGACGTTTGGCTACAGGCGCGAGGAGGCGATCGGGCGGTTGGTGGCTGAGTTGATCATTCCGCTGCGCTATCACGAGGCTCACGCCGCGGGCTGGGCTCGTTACATGCAGACGCGGGAAGAGCGGATCGTCGGGCGCCGGATGGAGATCGAAGCCCTCCGCGCAGATGGGTCGGAATTCCCCGTCGAGATCACGGTCACGCCTCTGGGCACGCAGGAGCCGCCCGTGTTCTCCGCGTTCATCCGGGACCTGACGGAGCGGCGACTCCTGGAGCAGCAGCAACGCGAAGCCGAGCAGCGTTTCCGCGCGCTAATCGAGAACGGCTGGGACGCCATCTCGCTCGCCGATGCCGCGGGAAAGATTCTCTACTGCAGCCCGGCCGTGACTCGCATCCTCGGCTTCGAGATCGACGAAGTAGTCGGCCGCGTCTGGCTGGAGTTCATCCATCCAGCCGATCACGCGGCGGTGGAATCGCACCTTGCGGAAGCACTCGCGCGGCCGGGAATCGGTTTGCAAAGCAACAAACGCGTGCGGCACAAGGACGGCTCGTGGCGCGCGATCGAAGGGATGCTGACGAACCTGCTGAACGACGGCGCGGTGGGCGCGGTGGTGAACAATTTTCGCGACGTGACAGAGCGGAAGCGCGCCGCCGAAGACCTCGAGCGCATCTTCGATCTGTCGCCCGACATGATCTGCACCTCCGGGTTCGACGGCTACTTCAAAAAGCTGAATCCTGCCTTCGAGCGAACGCTTGGTTACACGGCGGATGAGCTCCGCGCTGTGCCGTTTCTGTCCTTCGTGCATGCGGCGGATCAGACTGCGACGGTCTCCGGCGCGGCTGCGCTCACGCAAGGCGGCAAGCTGGTGTCGTTCGAGAATCGCTACCGCTGCAAGGATGGCAGTTACCGCTGGCTGCAGTGGTCGGCGACGCCGGACCTGGACCAGCAACTCATCTATGCGGTGTGCCGTGATGTGACCGATCAAAGGCAGTCGGCGGCGGAGCTGCGGCGGAGCGAGTTGCTTCTGCGCGAGCTCTCCGACGCCATGCCGCAAATGGTGTGGGCGAGCGGGCCCGATGGTCATCTCGATTACTTCAATGAGCGCACCGTCGAGTACACCGGCTTAAAGATGGAGCAATTGCTTCGCTCCGGCTGGGCGGGAGTTTTGCACCCCGACGATGAACCGGCGTGTCTCAAGCGATGGAAGCGCTCGCTCGCGACTGGCGACAGTTTCGACATCGAATTCCGCCTGAAACGCGCGAGCGACGGGAGCTACCGGTGGCACCTTGGCCGCGCGCTGCCACGGTATGAAAATGGCGCAATCGTGCGGTGGCTGGGCACGTGCACCGACATCGAGGATCACAAAATGGCGCTCGAGACGCTGCGCCTGAGTGAGGAAAACCTCGCCCTCGCGCAGCGCGTCTCTCACACCGGCAGCTGGGAAGTTACGATGGACGGTGACGCTGCCGTAGTGGCGGACCGGCCGTTGACGTGGTCAGACGAGACGTTCCGGATCTTCGGCTTCGAGCCGCGCAGTGTGCAGATGACGCAGGGGCGATTCTTCGAGTGCGTGCATCCGGCCGATCGCGCTGAGGTGATGCGCGCGGTCACTGAAATGGCGCGGACGACCGGCAATCTTTCCACGGACCACCGCATCGTTCTGCCCGATGGCCGCGAACGCCTCGTGCACGAAGAAGCCACGCTGATTCGCTCTGAAGGCGGCACAGCCCCGAAGATCATCGGCAGCGTTCAGGACATCACCGAACGCCGCCACGCGGAAGACCTGCTGCGGCAGCAGGCCGAGATGCTGAATCTCGCGCACGATGCCATCATCGTTCGCGAGTTGGAGAGCGAGAAAGTCCTCTTTTGGAACTCGGGCGCGGAGCGGCTCTACGGCTGGACTGCCGGCGAAGCCGTTGGGCAATCGGTGCGCGATCTGATTCGGACCGACCCGGAAGAGCTGCAGCCCGCGCTCGAGACACTGGCCGCGTCGGGTGAGTTCCGCGGTGAGGTGCACCACATCACGAAAGATCGGCGCGAGGTCATCGTGAACGTGCGCGCGACGCTGGTGCATGATGCGCACGGCAAGCCGCGCTCCGTTCTGACGATCGGCAGCGACATCACCGAACACAAGAAACTGGAGTCGCAGTTCCTCCGCGCGCAGCGGCTCGAGAGTATCGGCACGCTGGCCAGCGGAGTCGCTCACGACCTCAACAACATCCTCGCGCCGATCCTCATGTCGGCTCCGCTTCTGCGCGAAAATCCATCCGCCCCTCTCATGGAAAAGATCATCTCCACAATCGAAGAGAGCGCCGAGCGCGGCGCGCAGATCGTGAAGCAGGTGCTCACGTTTGCGCGGGGCGTGGAAGGCGAGCGCGTGCTCGTCGACCCGAGTCATCTGGTCAGGGAAATGGTCGGCATCGCGCAGGAGACATTTCCGAAGTCGCTCCGCATCGGCGCCCGCTGCGCTGAAGACGTGTGGCCAGTCGAGGGCGATCCGACGCAGCTGCACCAGGTGCTGCTGAACCTTTCCGTCAATGCGCGTGACGCCATGCCGAATGGCGGCACGCTCATGCTCAGCGTCGAGAACTTCGTGGTCGACGAGCATTACGCGACCATGATGCCGGGCGCGAAGGCGGGGCCACATGTGTTGATCCGCGCGACCGATACCGGAACGGGCATTCCGCGGTCGCTCGTCGACAAAATCTTCGATCCGTTTTTCACCACGAAGGACATCGGCAAAGGCACCGGCCTCGGGCTTTCTACCGTGCTCGGCATCGTGAAAAGCCACGGCGGTTTCCTCTCGGTCTACAGCGAGGTCGGAGGCGGCACGACCTTCAAAATATTTCTCCCGACCGCCACCTCCGCCGCGGTGAAGCCCGAAGTGGAGGCGCCGGCGCGGGCGATGAACGGCAACGGCGAGTTGATCATGGTGGTCGATGACGAGCCTGGCATCGCCACCGTCACGAAGCTCATCCTGGAGAACTACAACTACCGCGTCATCACCGCCGCTGACGGGCCGGAGGCGCTCGCGGTCTTCGCGCAGCAGATGGGCGACGTGCAGGTGGTGATCACCGACATGATGATGCCGTACATGGACGGGGTGGCGTTGATTCGCACGCTCCAACGCATGAACCCGCTCGTGCGCTTCGTCGCTTCCACCGGCCAGGGCGATCAGGCGCGCAGCTCGGAACTGCACGCGCTCGGAGTGACCGCATGCCTCTCGAAGCCGTACAACACGCAGAAACTGCTTGGCACCGTGCAGGAGCTGCTCGGGCATTGATATGAATCCCGGAATTGCAACCGCGGATGCGACCAGGACGCTGCGCATCCTTATCGCCGACGATCACGCGGTCGTGCGTGAAGGCGCGCAGCTCATGATCGCGCGCGAAGCAGACTGCGAAGTGTGCGGCGTGGCGACGAACGGGCGGGAGGCGATCGAAAAAGCGATCGAACTTCGGCCAGATGTCATCGTGCTCGACCTGCACATGCCGGAGTTCAGTGGGCTGCAAGCGGTCCACGAACTCAGAAGATGTGTCCCGTCCGCAGAGCTCGTCATCTTCAGCGGCGAAACGAGCGAGCGCCTGATCGACGCGTTGTTCGAGGCCGGTGTGAAGAGTTTCATCCGCAAAGTGGAGGCCCCGCAGCTGCTGATCGCGGCGATCCGGTCAGCCGCGCAGCACAAGCCGTTCTTCACGCCAGAGATCTCGCACATCCTGTTCGCGCGCTTTGCCGACGACAGAGGTGCTCATGGTGGGGGCAGCAAGCTGACGACGCGCGAGCTTCAGATTGTTCGACTCGTCGCCGACGGGAAGTCGAACAAGGAAACCGCGGAGGCGCTCGGGATCAGCACGCGCACAACCGAAACGCATCGCGCCTCGATCATGCGCAAGCTCGGCGTCTCGTCGACGGCGGAGGTCGTCCGCTATGCCATCCGCAACGGCATCGTCGAGGCATGAGCGCCGCAAGCGACACCTTCCCGACCGTGACTCAGCGAATTGATCCAACTGCCATGAAAGACGTAAACGATGTCCAAAGCTGAACGCACTGCGCAGTCTCCTGTCACTCCAGCATGGCGCGATGACGAGCGCGAATCGCCGGCGTGGCTTGCCGCCCTGCCGCTCCTAAGCAGCACCTTCGCGATTATCGTCGGCATTCTGGTTTTCGGCGGCTGGATCTTCGACGTCGAAAGTCTCAAGCGTGTGGTCCCCGGATTTGTGGCGATGAACCCGGCGACCGCGCTGTGCTTTGTGGTCGCCGGTTGTGCTTTAGCGTTGGCGCGCGAGGGCTCGAGCTACCCGGCCGTCGCGAAGGTGCTCGGCGGGATTGTGCTCGCAGTGGGCGCGGCGAAGCTGCTGGGGCTTGCAGTCGGCTGGCACCCAAATGTCGACGAACTGCTGTTTGCATCCAGCCTGGCGCCGTCCGGCACGTCGATGCCAAATCGGATGGCCCCGAACACGGGCCTCATCTTCCTGCTGCTGGGCACCGCGCTCTTGTGGCCGGAGCGGGCCTCCGGGCGCTTCTCGTTGACGCAAGGCCTGGCGCTGGCAGCCGGCTTCTGCGCGCTGCTCTCGGTCACCGGTTACGCGTACGGCGTGAGCGCATTCTACGGCCTCGCCTCCTTTATCCCAATGGCGCTGCATACCGCCGTCACTTCCCTGGTTCTCGCCGCGGGGGTGCTCTTTGTCCGCACGGCCACACCGCTCACGCAGATGTTTGCCACGGATGAGCCGCGTGGTGTGCTCGCGCGGCGTTTGTTTCCGCTCGCCATTGTGTCCACGCTCGGTCTCGGCTGGGTGCGGCTAAAAGGCGAGCAACTGGGGTTGTATGAGCCGCGCTTCGGCACGGCTCTGTTCGCCATCACGCTCACTGTCGTGCTCGTACTCCTGATCCGCTGGGCATTGTGGACGATCGGTAAGCTGGAGAGCGAAAGAGAAGCGGCACGACGGCAGTTAGTGGAAAGCAAGCTGGCGCTGGAGGAAGCGCTGCGACAAAGCGAGCTGATCCTCAATCATGCGCGTGAAATCATCTGCACGGTCGACGGCCGGGGCCAATTGGTCACAGTGAGCGCGGCGAGCGAGCCATTGCTCGGCTACGGGGCATCCACTCTGTTGGGCCGCTCGTTCTCCGAGTTGGTCGCGCCGGATGACCGGCGCGCCGTCGAGGTGGCGATGCGGCAGACTGCGGCCGGCCTCGCAATTGGCAGTTTCACGGCGCGATGCGTCCGGAAAGACGGCTCCCTCGCGCCGATCGCGTGGTCCATTCAGTACTCACAACATAGCAGCAAGACGTACTGCGTCGGACGTGAGGCGGACGGGGCGGCTGCGGACTATTCAGTCTGGGCGAGTGGACGCTGAGCGTCGCCGTCTTTGCTCGTCGCCTTTGTTGTCGAAGGCTGACTCCGGGTTTTTCGGTTTCCGAACCCGTTCGCGTGGCGGTTTTCTTCACCGTGACGCACTTTTTTTGAAACTGCCCGCCGCAAACCGGGTAGTTTCCTTGCGGCGGTAGTTCGTGCGGACGGCTCGCGCGAAAGCCGCGGGCGCGCAATGGGGATCAGAACGAACAACGAGGACAATGGCTACAATCCGCGGCGCGGCGGACGGAAGCGGCCTCAGCGCTCGGCCTCTGGCGCCAGAACTCAGCCGGACAGTCCGCTAGCGGACCCTGGCGCGGAACGCGCCAAAGAGCTGCAGGCGCTGCACGCTGTCGCCGAGGTCCTTCTCCGCACCGATCTCGGTCCGGGCGGGGTGCTTCAAGAGATCGCGGAACTCCTCCCCTTAGCCTTCCGGTTTCCGGGGATCGCCGGCGCGTCTGTCCGGGTGGGCGAGGTGCACGTCGCGACGGAGCGCTTTGCGGTCGCCTCGCCTTGGATATTAGCGGCAGAGTTCGGCGAGAACGCCGACGTATCCGGCTCGATCAAGGTGAGCTATTCCGACGCGCGGCCGGGCGCGGGATTGGGGCCGTTCCTGCCGGAGGAACGGGCGCTGTTGAATACGATCGCTCGCATGGTCTGCGCGACGTTTCAGCATCGCGCCATGGAGGCGGCGTTGGGTCGCTCCGAAGAACAGCTGCGGCACATCGTCGAGTCGATCGACGAAGTCTTCTGGTTATATGACTGGGCTACCGGCCAGCACATCTATCTGAACTCTGCCTTCGAGAAGGTCTGGGGCGCAAAGGTGAATGGGCACCGCGACATCGCGCGCGTGTTTCTGGATTCCATCCTGCTCGAGGATCGCCCCGCGGTCGCCACGTTCCTCGGCGAGCAGCGGCAACAGCTGGCGTGCGAGGTCTGTTACCGCATCCTCCGGCCGGATGGGACCATCCGCTGGATCCACGACCGGGCTTTTCCGATCCGAGACTCGGAGGGGCGACCGTATCGCACAGCCGGCGTCGCGAAAGACATCACCGCGACTGCAGACTCCGAGCAGCAGTTTGCGAGCGGCGTCGCGCGGATCTCTTCGCTTACGCCGCGCCAGCGGCAGGTGTTGCAGCTTCTCGCGGAGGGGAAATCGGTGAAGGAAGCCGCCTTTCTACTCGGCCGCAGCCCGAAGACGATCGAGACGCACAAGGCGGAGTTGATGCAGAGGCTGAGAATTCCCGACATCGCCGCGCTGGTCCGGTTTGCGATGCGGCAGGGGCTGATTCGCTGAGCTTTAGCGCCTCTATTTACGGTCTCTCAGGAATCTCCTGACGTCTTTTCGGGCCGCCGCGCCGTAGCATCTTCATTGAAGACGTACGGCGCCAACCTTTCTCCGCTCTCGCGCACCTGCGTGGAGGAGCTGTTCGCGCCTGCTAAAAAGGAGCCGAACGACCGCGCCTATGGGAGCTAACGGTCAATCCGCTGCGCCACTGCGGCTCCTCGTTGTCGCCGCTGGCTCGCCACTCGAGTCGCCACTTGCTACCGCGCTGCGCCGGGGCGGCGCGGAAATCCGGATGCCGCGGACGGAGGACGAATACTGCGCGCTGCTAGGACCTCACCTCGATGCGGTGATCTGCGCTTCCGGTGTTCCGGGGTTTGATGCCGCGAAGGTGCTGGGTGCGATGGAGGAGCGGCTCCTCGATCTCCCCTTCATCATCGTTTCCCCTCCGGAGGACGACACCGGCGCGCACCAACTGATCGCGGCGGGCGCGACGGATTACGTCCGGTCCGATCAACTCGCTTGCCTGCCGCGTGTGATCCAGCACGCTCTGGAGCGCCGCGCGTTTCGACGTGAGCGCCAGGCCGCGGAAAAGGCGCTTGCCGCGCTTCAGACTCAGCATTCGCTCATTCTGAATGCAATCGGCGATGGCGTGCATCGACTCGACCTCGAGGGCAACATCCTGTTCGAGAATCCAGCCGGTGCGAAGATGCTCGGCTGGCAGCCACTCGACCTCGTCGGCCGATCGGCCCATCAGGTGATTCATCGGTCACACCCCGGGAACGGCAACCACAGTGCGGAGGACTGCCCGATGTACGCCACCTTGCGTTCCGGGCAGATCCGCGCCGCCAGGAAGGAAACGTTTTGGCGTAAAGATGGCACCTCCTTCCAGGCCGAATACATCAGCGCGCCGGTCCGAGATCATGCCGGCCAGCTGCTCGGCTCGGTGGTGACATTCCGGGACGTGAGCCAACGCGTGATGGCCGAGCAGGAATTGCGGCGCAGCGAGCTGCTGTTGCGCGAGGTGACGGATGCCATGCCGCAGATCGTGTGGGCCAGCGGGGCGGACGGCCGGCTCGATTACTTCAACTACCAGGCGCTCGTGTACAGCGGACGGTCTCATGAGGAGCTGGTGGAGCGCGGCTGGCGGGGGCTCGTTCATGCGAAGGATCTGGAGCGGACGCGACGTCGCTGGAGGCACGCGATCGAGACCGGTTCAAATTACGAGATCGAGTACCGCCTCAAGCGCGCTTCGGATGGTTCATACCGGTGGCATCTCGGGCGGGCGCTGCCGGTGCGGGATGCGAATGGCATCATCGTGCGTTGGTTTGGCACCTGCACCGACATTGACGATCAGAAGAAGGCGCAGGAAACGCTCCGCCGCAGTGAGGAGAATCTCGCAATCGCCCAACGCGTGGCGCAGACCGGCAGCTGGGAGATGCCGCTCCACGCCGATGTAGAAGAGGCGGAGCGCGCGCTGGCGTGGTCGGATGAAACCTTCCGGATCTTCGGCCTCGCGCCGGGCGCGGAGAAGATCACGCAGGGGCGCTTTTTTGAGTTTGTGCCGCCGGGAGAGCGGCCCGCCATCCTCGCGGCGGTCGAGCAAATGCTGACGACCGATCAGCTGAGTCACGAGCATCGCATCATCCTGCGAGACGGCACCGAGCGCGTGGTGCACGAGCAGGCCAGACTCATTCGCGGCGCGGATGGTACCCCACGAAAGGTCATCGGCACCGTGCAGGACATCACGGAGCGGCGGCAAGCCGAGCACCTTCTCCGGCAACAGGCCGAGATGCTGAATCTCGCGCATGACGCGATCATGGTGCGCGACTTCGACAGCGAGGAACTGCTCTTTTGGAACAACGGGGCCGAGCGCCTCTACGGCTGGACCTCGGCGGAGGCACTGCGCCGCACATTTCGCGAGGTGACCCAGGTGGATCCGGAGGTGCTGGCCGCAGCGCGCGCCACGCTGCTTTCTTCCGGAGAGTTCCGTCGGGAGGTCGAGCACACCACGAAAGATGGGCGCGGGATCATCGTGAATGTGCGGTCGACCCTGGTGCGGGATGCTGATGGCCGTCCGCGCTCCGTCCTCAGCATCAACACCGACGTCACGGAGCATAAGAAGCTCGAGGGGCAGTTCCTCCGCGCCCAACGCCTTGAGAGCATCGGCACGCTGGCCAGTGGCGTCGCCCATGACTTGAACAACATCCTCGCGCCCATCCTCATGTCCGCGCCGTTGCTGCGGGAGGATCTTCCGCCGGAGATCTCGGAGAGAATTATCACCACGATCGAGGAGAGCGCGCAGCGTGGAGCGCAGATCGTGAAGCAGGTGCTTACGTTCGCTCGCGGCGTGGAGGGCGATCGCGTCCTCATCGACCCGACGTACCTGGTCAAGGAGATGGTGCAGATCGCCGGGGAAACATTCCCCAAATCCATCGGCATCACCGCGCGCTACTCCGACAATGTCTGGCCGGTCGAGGGCGACCCGACGCAACTCCATCAGGTAATCCTTAACCTCTCGGTGAACGCGCGCGATGCGATGCCGAGCGGCGGGTCGCTTGTCCTCAGCGTCGAGAACTTCACCGTCGACGAGCACTACGCCAGCATGATGCAGGGGGCGAAAGCGGGCCCGCACGTTCTGATTCGCGCGACCGACACAGGGAGCGGGATCCCGCGCGATCTGCTCGATAAGATATTCGATCCGTTTTTCACCACCAAAGGCGTCGGGAAAGGAACCGGTCTCGGGCTCTCCACCGCGCTTGGCATCGTGAAGAGTCACGGTGGCTTCCTCTCGGTGCAGAGCGAGCTCGGCAGCGGCACCACTTTCACGATTTTCCTGCCCGCAGCGGCCGCGACGCGCACGGATGTTTCGCCCGTCGTCGAACCGCCGCCGATACGTGGCAGCGGCGAGACCATCCTCGTGGTCGATGACGAGGCCAGCATCGCGACGATCACGAAGCTGATCCTGGAGAACCACAACTACCGCGTCCTCACTGCGCACGATGGACCGGAAGCGCTCGCCCTCTTCGCGCAGCACATGGACGGCGTCGACCTCGTCATCACCGATATGATGATGCCGTACATGGATGGCGCAGCCTTGATCCGCACGCTGCAACGGATGAGCGCGCGCGTCCGCTTCATCGCCTCGACCGGCCACGGCGATCAGCCGCGCGATGTCGAGCTGCAGGGTTTGGGAGTGACTGCGACGCTGACCAAACCCTATGATGTCGCCCGGCTTCTCACGACCGTGCAGCAACTCCTCGGAACCCGAAATGGCGCCTGACTCCGCCGCGGATTCGCCGTCTGGAACGCTACGCATTCTCGTGGCCGACGATCACCCGATGGTGCGCGAAGGCGCGCGGCTGATGATCGGGAACGTGCCGGGCTGGGAGGTGTGCGGCGTGGCGGAGGACGGCCGCGAAGTCATCGCGCAGGCGCTGCGGCTCCGCCCCGATGTGATCGTGCTCGACCTTCACATGCCGGAGCTCGACGGCCTCGCGGCGGTGCGCGACATTCGGAAGCAGCTGCCCGCGACGGAGCTGGTCATCTTCAGCGGCGTGCGCAATGAGGGCCTGATCGAGCAACTCTTCGAAGCCGGCGCGCGCAGTTTCATCGGCAAGGCAGAGGCTGGAGAGGCTCTGATCGCGGCGATCAGATCGGCGGCGGAGCACAAGCCGTTCTTCACCCCGCAGGTGTCCCAGATTTTATTCGGCCGGTTCATGGGAGATGTACGGCAAGGGGCGCCCAAAGCTGCGGCCGTGACGAAGCGCGAGCGAGAGATCATCCGGCACATCGCGGACGGCCGCTCGAACAAGGAGGTCGCCGCCGCGCTCGGCATCAGCAGTCGCACGGCGGAAACCCATCGCGCCGCGATTATGCGCAAGCTCGGCGCTTCCTCGACCGCGGAGATCGTGCGCTACGCGATCCGCAACGGGATCATCGAGGCATAACGCGCCGCCGCCTGCCGGCGCACTGCCAGCTCAGTGGTGGAACGGGCACTTGCCCGCAGCCGGTGCCTTTACCGGCTCGAACGGCGCTCGCCAGTTTTCCTCGACCGCGCGCCCGGAGTACTGTCGCGCTTCGGTCACTTCACCGAAGTCGCTCAGCATCGGGTTGATGCTGCCCTGTAACTGCACGTCGCGCTCGCGGATCGTCTGCTGCATGCGCTTCCATTTGCCGTCGGCGCGGAGCTTCTCGAATTGCTCGTGCGGGTTGAAGACCATCGCCGGCCAGCGGAAGCGCCGCGCGTCGCGCGACGCGTTCGGGTGCATGCCGATCACGTAAAGCGCCTGACCGGCAAAGCTGAAGGAGAACTGCGCGTCAGTCGGGTCGGCGGAAGCCATCGGATCCCAATCGAAATGTGAGGCGTCGAGCCCGTTCAGCCTCTGCAGCTGCTGCCACAGTGCGTGTTCGAATTGCAATTCGTCTTCCGGCGCTGAGCCGCTGAAGACGGCGACGAAGGTGGCGTACTCGCTTGCTTCGCGGATCTCTGAGCGGGTGAACTCGAACAGGTCCCGCGCGAGATTCGCCGTTGCTGCTTCGGAACCAAGCTCGTCATAGGCCGCGACAGCATAGGAGCCGGAGTTGAAGGCCGCGCGCGCGCCGACGCAGGGGAATTCCTGCCGCATGACGAAGTCGCGGAACTCGGCGTGCGCCTCCTGAAGGAGCGGCTGCTCTGTCGATGCGGCAGCGATCCGGCTCGGGACAAGCCCACCGTGCGCCGCTGGTTTCAGCGTGCTTCCGGCCTCTGCCGTGGCCGCGTCGAACGGGTTGATTGCCATCGCGATTTCACTTGGATAACGCGTCACAAACCCCTCGTGGGTGCAAATTTGTCGCATCCGCGTAATTAGGGCCGGGCGTTTGCTCTTTAGCTCCGTGGAAATAGATTACCGCCCTCGTGGATGAAACCGGCCCGACCTCTGTATCGGCACGTCGCGTCTGGCTCAAACGAGTCGGTCTCGGGCTGGCCGCGCTTTTCCTTCTCCTCGCGCTTTTTCACCGGCCGATCCTCCAGACGGTAGTCCGCCGCGCGGCTGTCTATTTCGCCGCGAAGGAGAACCTGAAGCTCGATCTCCGGGTGGAGGGCTCGATCCTAGGCGGGATCGTGCTGCGGAATGTCCACGCGGTTGCCACTGGGCCGTCGGCTCTGCAGTCGGCGGATGTCGACCTCGTGCGCGTCGACTACAGCTTGCTCGGCTTTCTGCGCGGTGGGATGGCGGAGCTGCTTGAGGACATCGAGCTGCGCAACGCCTCGATCTTGCTCGATCCTGCCAAGGCGCCGCCGGACGAGGAGGTGGTGAAGGATCAGAAGATCACGTTGCCTGCGTTCTTCCCAGACAAGCTGACGCTCTCGGACGTGAACCTGCGGGTGAAATCGCAGCCGCAGGATCTCGTGCTCGAGCGACTGAATCTCACGCTCGATCCGAGCGCGCCAGGCGAGCTGCGGATCGCCAAGTTACAGCTGGCGAGCGGGAAGAGCTGGAACTCCATCACGGCGACGACGACGTACGAGAACCACAATCTGTTCCTGCGCGATCTGGTCCTCGACGACCAGACGCGCATCGACGTGGTGAACATCGACGCCTCGAAGATCGGCGAGAGCAAGCTGGACGTGGCGGTGAAAGGAACGGTGGTCGGTGGCCAGATCGACGGCACTTTCGCGCTGGGGGAGCAGGACAAATCGTTGGGTGCCAATATTAATTTCATCGTCGAAAACACCTCGGTGGAGGCGGTGACGAAATACCTTGAGCCGCCCGTGATCGAAGAAGGCCGCATCAAAGCACCAGAGGTCGACACGACGAAGCCGGAGCCGACCAAAACGACCGGCCTCGTGAAGCGGCTCGCCGTCGTGGCGAAGGGGCAACTGGACAAGCCGGCTTCGTGGAACGCGTCAGTCGAAGGCACGATCGAGAGCTTGTCGGCTGGCGGAGTGCTGTTCGACAGGGTCGTGATTAACGCCACTGCGGCCGAACGGCGCGCGACGATCAACACGCTCGAACTGACCCGCGGCGAGAATCGGATCAGCGTCACAGGCACTGCGGACTTGCCGGCCGAAACGGAACAGTTCGGTCGTGTGCCGGCGAATTTCCAGCTGCGCGGCAATGTGCCGGACCTGGCATCGCTCACGGCAGGGCTGGCGCAGCCGATTACCGGTCCGGCAGAGGTGAACGGCCAGATCGAAGTGCGGGACGCGACCATTCACGTCGACCTTGCCGCAGTCGCTGGACCTGTCGATTTCGGGCAGGGCACCGTAAAGCGAGCCGTCGTGCGGCTGCGCGCGGCGAAGAAAATGCCGCCGCCGATGCCGAATGAAGAAGACGTCGGCAAGGAAACAATCCCGCCGCCTTACTATGAGAATCTGACGAGCGACGTCGCGTTGGAAGTGACCGACGTGCGCTTCCAGGAGTACGCGATTGATTCCGTGACTGCCGACGTGCAGAGCGCGGGGCGGGAGGTCACGCTGCAGCAGTTGGTGGTCAACCGCACCGAGAACCGGCTGACTGCGAGCGGGAGGTACGAACTGCCGTTCGACGATGGTTCGGCGGCTGCGCAGCCGGTCTCTGGAGACGTCTCGTTAGACGCGCCGCGAGTGGGGGATTTCTGGGCTGGCGATTCGCCGAACAAGGTGACGGGCTCGGTCCAGCTCTCCGCTGGCGCCACGTATCAGGGGCAACTCGGCCCTGGATATTTCAACGTCTACGGCTCGGATGTGCGGGTGCAGAACGTGACCATCCCGCAGCTCAGCGCGAACGGCACGACAGCCGCAAACATCGTCTACCTCAACGACCTCACCGCGAACCTCAACGCACGCGATTACGTCCGCGCGAACGGCACGGCAGGCATCGACGCTCCTTACCCATATAGCGGCAGCCTTGCCGTCAGCGTTGCCGACCTGGGGGCGTTCGAGTCCTTCCTGAGCACGCCAGAGAAAAAGACCGAACTCGCCGGCGCGCTCGCGATCAACTGGCAGGGAAACGGAAGAGTCTCCGACTTCAAGAATAACGGCACGCTCAAGGTGACACTCGACAATGGCCGCTTCGCCAATCTCAACAACCTCGAAGCAAACATCGAGGCCAACTACACGCCGCAAGAGCTGAACGTGCCGATTGTCTTCGTGCAGAGCGACAAGATGATGTTCGAAGCGGTCATGCAGGCCAAAGGCCAGACGCTCGAGATCAACAAACTCGAGGTGATGCAAGGGCAGTCGAAGTACGGCGGTGGCTACGTCTCGGTGCCTTTCGTATGGGAGAACGTGGGGACCGAGCGGCCGTTGTTCCCCGCGGACGGCAAGGTGCTCGTCGGCTTCAAATCGGAGAACATCGAGATCGATAAGCTCACCAAAGACTTCGGCGCGGAGGTCCCGGTCGCCGGGTTGGCGAGCGTGAATTTCGAGGCGGACGGCACGATTGAGGATCTGCGCGCGAAAGTCGATCTACAGCTGACTGGCCTGCGCTCGGAGCAGCTGAAGGATTTCACGCCCGCGACCTTCGGTGTCACCGCGCGCATCGAGAACGATCAACTGGTTGTCGACGGGCGCTTGCAGCAGGCGCGCATCGAGCCGGTGCAGATCACGGCGAATCTGCCCCTCGATGTGGCGAAGATCATCGAGAACAAGGCGATCGATGAGAACACGCCCGTTCGCGCGAAGGTCCAGATGCCGCGCAGCTCCGTGAATTTCGTCCGGCAGTTCGTCCCCGCCTTGGCGCGCATCGATGGAAACATGGCGCTCGATGTGAACGTCGGCGGGACGATCGCCAATCCCGCATTCAGCGGCTCGGCGGACATGACGATCAACAGCGCGCGCTTTGCGAATCCGACTTTGCCGGCGCTCTCGAACTTCAACGCGCGGCTCGTGTTCGACGGCGACTCGCTGAACTTCCCGCAATTCCGCGGCGAGCTCGCGGGCGGACCTTTCACGCTCAGCGGGCAAATCACCTTCCCGAAACTCACCGAGCCGAACTTCAATCTTCAGCTCCGCGCCGATGCGGTCCTCGTAGCTCGTAGCGATGATCTCACCGCGCGCGTCGATGCCGACATCCGCCTCACC
>CADCTA010000060.1 GCA_902805675.1 uncultured Chthoniobacterales bacterium
CGGGCACGTGTGCTCCATCGCATCCAGAGTGCGTAGAGCGCCACGAAGGCGAGCGCGATCATGGCCGCGCGAATGAGCAGCGCAATCGGCCGGGTGTCGCCCATTTGCATTCCGGAGAACAACTGCTGCTGTTCCTCGGCATCGAAGCCGAGAACGCGTGTATCCCACGCGTAGTTCAACGAATCCCAAGCCAGCGACACGTCGTTGACGAGCGGCCAGCGTTTCATCCGGCCGGTCAACGCGCTTTGACCGATCGGTAGCCGCTCCTCGCCCGACGCCGCGCGGCGTTCGAGGAACGACTGAAATCCGAGGTTCACGCGATCCGGCGCGACCATGCCGGTGACATCTACGCGCTGCCATCCCGCGTCCGGCAGCCACACCTCGCACCAGGCGTGCGCATCCGACTGCCGCACGATGAAGAAGCCGCCGTAGGCGTTGAACTCGCCTCCGAGATAACCGGCAACCACGCGCGCGGGCACGCCGGCGAGGCGCATCAAGGTGGCGAAGCTGCCTGCGTAATGTTCGCAAAAACCGACGCGCCGGTTGAACAGGAAATCGTCGAGGCCGTTCTCCTCGTATGCGCCGGGAGCGAGCGAATAGCGGAAGCCTTGGGTCTGAAAATGCTCAAGCGCCCTTTTGAGTACGGCGCGCGGATTTGGATCGGCCACGACCCACGATTGCGCCAGTTCACGCACCCGTGGGCTGATGGAACTTGGCACCGCGAGGAACCGCGGCAGTTCGCGCGGATGCACCTCCTTCTCCGCGATTTCGCCATATGAGGCCACCTCGTATTGGCGCGTCCTCCGGATCGGCCGGCCACTCCAGAGATAGTTGCCGGGCGCGAGCGATGCGCCGGCGGGGGCGTGTGCCGGCCAGTCGAGCGCAAACATCCAGCGCGATTGATGTGGCTCTATCGTGATCCGCTGCCGGATCGGCTCGGCGGCCGGCGTTTGCTGCGCCTCGCGGGGCAGCGAGACCGGAAATCCGGGTGCTTTCCACTCGAACCCAGAGCCATCCCACATGATCGCGCCGCGCCAGTACATTGCGGAGCGCGGCGGGATTTTCCCGTCCGGGAACTCGGCGCGGAATGCGACTTCGGTGGAGTTCGCAAGCGACGTCACGCTCCCGGGCGAGAGTTCGTCGGAGAACCCGGCTGATGCGGACGAGGCATCCATCAGCGGAAAACGGAAGCCGGTCGAGATGCGTGGGAAGAGAAGGAACAACAGCGCGATCAGCGGCAGCGCTTGCCCAATGAGCTTCCCAGCCGTGCGGAGTGGCGGCCAGAGAGCACCGCGCGCGGAGCCGCGATGGAACTGAACCAAAGCCACCGCAATGAGGGCGAACGCCGTGAGCAGTGCGAGCGCGTTTGCGAGATCCTGCGACATGATGAAGCCGCACAAACAGAGCACCCAGCCGACGAGCACCATCACCTGGAACTCCCGCGCGGTGTGCGCCTCGAGCACTTTCAGCGACATCAAGACCACGAGCAGCGACACGCCGGGTTCGATACCGCGAAGCGAACCGTAGCTCGCCGCGATCGCGCCGAGAGTGGCCGTGGCGAGTATTACCTTCAGCACCGGCCAGCGCAGCCGGATGCCGCGCGGCTCCATCCAGAACTTCGCCGCCAGCGTGGTGACGAACAGCGCCGGCACCCAGGCGGCGAGCGCGCCCACCATCGGCGGGACCGTGAAGAGCAATGCGGTCGCAAGCCAAAGAAACGGGCGCCGCGGAATCCGCGTGTCACGTGGCCGCGCGACACTCATGAGAACACCGCCAGCGTGCGGAGGCAGCGATGAAAATGCGCATCGCCGACCGCCGGTGCAATCTCGACGCCAGGCAGCCGCAAGCCGTATGGCCGCCGCGCGCGCTCAGCTTCGATCACCCACAACGCGAGCTGCGAAAGCCGTGCTTCGGTTTCGCTAAACCGGGTGGCGGCGAAGTCGAGATACAGCATACCGGCGGATTCGGTAACGAATTGCTTCGTCATCATCGGCTGTCCGCGCGCGACTGCCTTCCAGTCGACGTGCCGCTGCGATTCGCCGGGCACGTACGCGCGGACGCCGGCAAACTCGTCGCCTTCGCCGAGATCGGGCTGCGCGGCATTGCTGCCAGTGCGGGCGCGCGGTTGCGGCAGCGCTGTTTCACCGGCCGGCTGCGGGTAGACGATGTATCGCTGGTCGGCTTTGAATTGCCTCGTCGAGCGCAGAAATCCCAGCGGATACACACTCGTTAGGCAGAAGCTCTCGATCCGATATTCGCCGCGCGCCTCGGCCGGAAAGCGCAGTGTCACGCGTGCGGCTTTGCCCGGCGCGATCTCGTCGATCACTTCGCGCGCGGTCTCATATTCCGGCAGGCTCACTGTGATCGCACTGCGGGTTGCGCTCGCGTCATTCAACACCTCGATCGGCAGCGATAACTCCTGACCGGCGAAGGCTGCCTTGAGCGACTCGGCGGTCGCGTGGAGGCGCGTGACGTTCATCATCGTGTGAGGCACCGAGACCAGCACGATGCTGCCGAGGACGAAGAGCAGCAGATAGGCGGCAGAGTTGCTCTGGCTTGCCCCGGCGTACCACATCGCCGCGAGGAGGAACATCAGGCCGATCGAGCTCCGTGTAGGATGAACCATCGGCATAGCGGTCACCGGTAGGGACGCCGCGCTGCGGCGTCCGAGGCGCGTCGCTCGCGCGCAGGAGGTTGCATCGTCCAACAGTTTGCCACGCTGCCCGGACATCGCAGCGCGATGTCCCTACCGGGGACGTGTTGTGCAGCGCGGATGGGTCGCGCGCTCATGCCACCGGCACGCTGCGTAACAGCGCATCGGCCAGCGTGTGGCCACTTTGGCCCGGCTGCTCGATGTCGTGCGCCAGACGGTGACCCATGACTGGAATGCCGACCGCCTGGATGTCTTCCGGCAACACCATGTCGCGCCCACTCATCAGCGCCCATGCCTGTGCCGCGTGCAGGAAGGCAAGCCCCGCACGTGGCGAGAGGCCGCTGCTGTGGCGTTGGCGGGAGGCGTCGAGCAGGTCCTGCAGGTAATCGAGCAACGCCGCCGACGTGTGCACCTTGCGCACGGCATCCTGTGTTTCCACCAGCTCATCTGCGCTGAAGACCGGCTTCAGCTCCTTGAGCATCTCGCGCCGATCCATGCCGAGCAGCATGGTGCGCTCGCTGGCGCGATCGGGCACACCAAGCTGAATGCGCATGAGGAAGCGATCGAGCTGCGACTCCGGCAGCGGGAACGTGCCGACCTGGTGCTGCGGGTTTTGCGTCGCGATGACGAAGAACGGCTGCGGCAGCTCATGCGTGACGCCGTCAGCCGAGATCTGGTTTTCCTCCATCGCCTGGAGCAACGCGCTCTGCGTCTTGGCGGTGGCGCGATTGACTTCGTCGATGAGCACCACCTGCGAGAAGAGCGGCCCGCGATGGAAGACGAAGCGCTGCGCCTCGCGGTCGAAGATGGAATTGCCGAGAATGTCGGCCGGCAGCAGATCGCTCGTGAATTGAATCCGCTGGAACCCGAGACCGAGCGAACGAGCGAGCGCCTGCGAGAGCGTCGTCTTGCCGACGCCGGGGATGTCTTCGATCAGCAGGTGTCCGCGCGCGAGCAGGCAGGCGACGGCGAGTTTGATCGCCTGCTCCTTGCCGACGATAACCTCACAGATCTGCCGGGTGAATGCGGCGACGCGGTCCTTCACTCGGGACGTTCCGCAAGTTCGGTCAGAATGGCAAGGCGGGGTGACAGGCGCGCGACGCTCAGCGCGCGCACGTGTGCGATCTGTTTACAACTGTGTCTTCGCGACGAACAGAGCATCGCGCCTGCGTTGCTGCCTTAGGCGGCGAGCAGCTCGACGTCGTCCAGCGCGGCGATGAATTCGCAGCCGGCGAGAATCTTCTCCAGATCAGCAGAATTTTGGAGCGCGCCGTCGTTCAGAATGCGCTGCCAGAAGGCGGTGCTGCCGGTTTCCGTGTCGTTCGAGAGGAGGGTTGGATTGATCACGGGGTTCTGTTTAGCAGCACCTGTGCCACCGGCGGGCCGGCGCCGTGTCCCGCGAACGTGTCATCTTGAGCTGCGTAGACGGCGACGGACCTCACGCCGGGTCCTTTCGTCATCAACGGTAGTTCTCGCCTGCGGCCCTGCGTGAGGTCCTTCGGCGCGCTTCGCCAGCCTCCAGGATGACCGCGATGGGTGCGGCATTCACAACTCGAGTCGACAACGCTTGTTGCCAGGGGTGGCCAACGGGACTCGAACCCGCAACAGCCAGAATCACAATCTGGAGCTCTACCATTGAGCTATGGCCACCAACGCAGCTGGGATTCTAGTTTTGGCAGGCGCGATTGCAAAGGCAAAGCGGGCACTCGCCAGCTGTGCGGTGGCGGCGTCACGTGGGCCCGAGGCGAAAGGCAAGCGCGCCGCGGCAGATGCTCCTCATAGTGGGCGCTTCGGATTGGCACGGGGTGCGCTTATACCTAGACCGTGCTTGCACCCGGGCATTGCAACTCCCCCCGAGACGGTTATCATCCGCTTCGCTCAAAAATGAAGAAGATCGGTTTGATCCTCCTGGCCGGTTTTTCGCTTCTCCTCGCGCCCGTGCAGCTGCGTGCCCAGGCAGCAGCCGATCCGAGCGAAGTTTTCCTGAAGGCTTACATGACCTCGCAGCAGGGGGAGAAGCTGGAGCAGGACCAGCAGTACGCCGCGGCGCTCGCGAAGTTCCGTTTCGCAGGCAGCCTGCTCGAGGAACTGCGCAAAGCGCACGCCGACTGGCAGCCGGCGATCGTAGAATATCGGGCGCGCAAGATCGGCGAGAGCATCCTGCGTGTGCAGAACAGGGCCGGCACGCAGGCTGACCTCGCGGCCACAAATCAGCCGCCACCGCCGACGGCTTCGCCGTTTCTGCCGCAGAACGCGGGCCCGGCGGAGCCGAGCGTAGAGGTTGGACCCGGGAAGCGCGGCAACGAAGGGCGACTCCCGCTTCCAACTGTCACCCAGCAGCAGCCTCAGCCTGCCGTTCAGCCTCAGCCGCAGCAGCCAGCTCCTGCGCAGCAGCAAGCGGCGCCTCCGTCCGTCGCTGCCGCGACGCCGAGCGAAGCCGCGATCAAAGCCGCCACCAGGAAGCTTCAGGAGAAGGTCGATCAGCTCGAGTCCGACCTGAAGAAATCGCGCACCGAGATCAGCAGCGTCCAAAAAGAGAAAGAGACACTGACGGGCCGGCTACAGGAGACGAACTCCAAGCTGGAGAAAGCGCAGTCCGAATTGCTGAAAACGCAGGGCGCCGAGAAGCAGGTGCGCGATCAACTCGCCTCGGCTCAGGATTCGCTCAAGAAGATCCAGTCGAGCGGCAATACGGACGCGAAAGCCGCGGAAGCGTTGCGCGCCGAGATCGGCCAGCTCAAGAATGCGCTGACCAGCGCGGAGCAGGGACGTGCCGCGGCGGAGAAGGAGAAGGATGCGGCGAGTGCGAAGTTGAGCGAAGCCAACACGCAGATCGCCAGCGTGACGCAGGAGCGTGATGAGCTCGTCGCGCAGCTCAAGAACGCCGGCGAAGCCGCGCAACGCGTGCAGGTGCTCGTGGCGGAAAATTCCGACCTGACGAAGAAGCTCGCGGACGCGGAGAAGACGATCCGCGAAGTGAGCGAGGACAAGCCGAAGAAGGAGCAGGAGATCGCCGACGTGCGTCGCCAGGTCGAGCAGCTGCGCGGGCAGCTCGCCGCCAGCCAGAAGCAGAACCAGGAGTTTGAAACCACCGTTGCGGACCTCCGCTCGCAACTCGACGACGCCAGCGCCGAACTCCAGAAGGCGAAGCTGACGGGCGCGAATCCGGAGGAAACTCAGCGCCTCACGAAAGAGAACGAAATGCTCCGCTCGATCGTGATGCGCGAGCGTCAGGAAGACGCACGCCGAGATCAGGCTCGTAAGCTGATGATGGCGGAGTTCAACAAGCTCCAGATCAAGTCAGAAACGCTGGACAAACAAATCGAGCTCCTCGCGCAGCCGGTGGTGAAGCTGAATGCCGACGAGCTCGCGCTGCTGCGTCAGCCGGTTGTGGCGATTTCCGATAGCGCGAATCCAACCGCAGTGAAGGCGAGCTTCGAGATGGCGAAGCCGGCAGCGCCAGGTGCTGCTTCGGCTCCGGCTCCAGCTCCAGCGGCTGCACAGCAGGCCGCCGCTCCCGGTGCGCCCCCTACGCCAGGCCCCAACGTCGAGACGGCTTTCAAGCCGACCGTGCCGGACGAGCTGATTTCCGTAGCGCGCGATGCGAAGGAGAACTTCGATGCGGGCAAGTTCCGCGCATCGGAGAAGCAGTACGAGCAGATCCTGGCAAAGGCGCCGAACAACCTTTACGCATTGTCGAACCTCGGCGCGGTCTACTTCCGTACCGGTCGGTTGAAGGCTGCGGAGCTGACGCTCAAGAAAGCCACCACGCTTTCGCCGCAGGATGAGTTTTCGCGACGGACGCTCGGCATCGTCTATTACAAACAGGCCAAGTACGACGAGGCGGTGACGGAGTTAACCAAAGCCCTCGCCATCAATCCGAAGAGCTACATCGCGCACAACTATCTCGGCATCACCGCAAGCGAGAAGGGCTGGCAGGAAGCGGCGGAGAAAGAGATGCTCGAAGCGATCGCGGACAATCCCGAGTACGTCGACGCGCATTACAATCTCGCCGTGATCTACGCCACGAATAAGCCACCGGCGAAAGAGCTGGCCAAGCGCCATTACTCACGCGCGATGGAGCTGGGCGCGGAAGCGAACCCGTCGCTCGAGCAGCTCATTCGGTAAGATCGCGCGCGGCTCGCACAAGGCCGCAGAGCTCAGGGGTGATTCTTTACGATCACATATGGGCCGCACGTGGTGACCTGGTGGTAAATGTGAAAGTGCGCCGTCAGCTGCGCCTGCCACCACGTCGCGCGCTCCTTGTGGAAGATCAGGAACATCGCGTCGGGCCTGCCCATTTTCTCGACCGCCTGATTCACGCTGAGGGAACCCTGCGCGACAGGTGAGCCAGTGTCGACGAGCGAGAACCTTTTGTTGAGATAAAACCCGAGGCTGCTTGCGGACGCGCGCGAGCCTTCGAAGAGGACTTCGCCGTTCGCCTCCGGCATGTTCAACAAGTGCGCGACACGGGCGAATGACAGGTGGGTTTCGTTGCGCGCGATCGACTCGATCGCGCCCAGCCCGATCGGCACGCTCGCCACAAGTAACGCGGTGATCGCAAGCGTCTCACGCTGGTGCCGCAAGAGGTGCGCCGCAGCTGCGCAGCAGATCGCGAGAGCGGTCGCGGCGACGGCGAGAAGCGCGGCATCTCCTTGCTGAAACGCCATCGAGCCGAGACCCGGAAGAACCAACGCGCCGCGTGCGACCGCGATTGCCGCGGCGGTTCCGACCAGTGCGACGAGAACAAGCCCAGCCACACGCAACGGATTGGAAATCCGGTCCCACGCGCATGCCGCAAACAGGGCAAAGCCGCTCCAGCTCGCGACGGAATCGTACTCCTGCCGGCTGGCCACGAGAACGGGCAGAACGATTGCCGCCGCTAGCCAGCAAAGCGCGATCGCTTCTTCGAAGTCGAAGCTGGCGGGCCGGATAATCTTCCTCCATGCGAACAGTGCGCCGGGCAGCACCAGGCAGACTGCGGGAAACCACCAGAGCAGGTGGGCAGCGAGGAATTCCCCGCGGGCCGCGCTGGCGAGTTGCGCCGCAATGCCGGCCGGGGAAAACGGGCTCAGCCATGGGCCGTGCAGCGCTGCGCCTGAGATGCTGCTGGTGAGGAGCCCGAGCCAGGGCGTGACGATCGCGGCGAAGGCAATGAGGCCGGACCACTGGAAGAGCGCCCGAAAGCGAAGACGCGATTCGCGGAAGCAGAGCGCCGGCAGGCCGATGATCAACCCCAGAAACAGCAGTGCGTAGGCGCCGCGGGTGAGATAGGCAAAGCCGGCGCAGAACCAGAAGGCGGCAAACCAAAGCCTGCGACCGCGCCGGCATTGATAACCAGCGACCGCGCACAAAACGGCACCCGCGACAAACATCGCGAAGAGCGGCTCGGGTGTGACCGCCCGGCCGAGAATGTAGGCACCGCACGTGGAGAGATGGATCAGGCCTGCGACAAAGCCGCGCCAATAGTCCGCCAGCCGTTCACCAATCAGAAACGTCAGCGCAACCGTAGCGACGAAGGCGAGCGCGGTCGGAACGCGCGCGGCGGCGGCGCTGGCGCCAAAGGTCTGAAAGGAGCCGAGCAACAGCCAATGCAGCATCGGTGGCTCGTCAGGCAACGCCTTGCCATCGCTGCGGGGTAGAAGCGGACTGTGGGTCGCAGCCATTTGCCGAGCGCTGCCGGCGTAGAAACCTTCGCCGCCGTTGTGTATCTCGTTCCAGCCTGCCGTGCCGATGTGCAGAATCGCAGCGAGCGCGACGAGGAAGACCAGCAGCGCATGCCGCACAGGCGGCGGGGGCAGCACCTGTGGCTCGGCAAACGTCTCACCCAGGCCGAACGTTTGGGTGCCGGTGGCCATTAGTGCTGTCTCATACTCTTAATCTTGATCCTGCTCTTAATCCTGTGCGGCGAGAGGATTAGGATTATGAGTAGGATTAGGAGTAGGATCGGGCACCCGAAACCGGTCCCATTCCTCCGGCAGACGGAGCAGCTTTGCCGAAGGCATCTCCACC
This sequence comes from uncultured Chthoniobacterales bacterium, assembly GCA_902805675.1. Classification (GTDB taxonomy): domain Bacteria; phylum Verrucomicrobiota; class Verrucomicrobiia; order Chthoniobacterales; family UBA10450; genus JACCTI01. The sequence continues at coordinate 8,666 of CADCTA010000060.1, forward strand.
AGCGCGAGCATCTGGCGGCAGGTCGCGATCAGGGTGTCATCAGCCGGGCGCACAATGCGAAACGCACACCAGAAGCGCACGCGCTCGATGCGGTCGAGCCAGCCTTCGATGACGAGCTTGTCGCCCAGTTTCGCTGCGCGCCGGTAATCGATCTCCGTGCGCACGACGACTGGGAATCGCTGGTCTTCCGCCATCGTCGCCAGACGCATTCCGAGCTTCTCAGCCAGCAGTGTGCGCGCCACTTCGATGAAGCGCAGATAGGCGATATTGTGGACCACGGCCGCGCAGTCGGTGTCGAAAAACATCACCTGCACTTCCGTGCTGATGCGAGGTGCGTCGGCATTCACCATGGGCCGAGAATCGTTCCAGGGATGCGCGCGAAGCAATGAGAATGTAGAGGCTTTTGTGTCAAACGCCTGCGCGCCCAGCGCGCTGTTTAGTCAGGCGTTTGATACAAGCGCCTCTACGCCGGTAATGCGGCCAGCACCTGCGCGACCACCTCATCGGATGTCACCGCGTGCATGCACCGAAAGTCGATGGGGCACTTGCGCAGGAAGCATGGGCTGCATTCGACATGGTGCCGGACCACGACGTTGCGGTCGCCGAGCGGACCGGTGAGTCGGTGCTCGGTCGACCCGAACACCGCGACCACCGGCACACCGAGAAGCGTCGCGAGATGCATTGTGCCCGTGTCGTTTGTCAGCAGCAGGCGACAGCGGCGCAGCTCAGCCGTGAGCTCGTCGAGTGTGGTGCGGCCGATCCGGTTATCGCAGCGCGCGCCCAGCGCGTCCGCGATGATCTTGCCGCTCTCCGCATCGGCCGCGGTGCCAAACAGCACCCACTGCACGGCGCGCTCGCCGGCGACCCGCGCGGCGACTTCAGCGAAACGCTCGGGGAGCCAGCGTTTCGCCGGGCCGTACTCCGCGCCCGGGCAGAGGCCGAGAACGAGCTGATCATCGTTGCCGTTGCGCGACGCGATCGGCGGGAGCGTGGCCGAAGCGACATCCGCACCAAGATGCCGCGCGATGTGGAGATATTCGTGCACCTGATGTTGGATCGGTCCATTGCGTGGCAAGTCCGGCACCACCTGATTGAGCAGTGCGCGCCGATGATGGCCGGCAAAGCCAACGCGGCGCGGGATTCCTGCCAGCCACACTTCGAGTGCGGAACGCAGCGACTTCGGAAACAACACCGCGACATCGAACGCCTCGCGACTCCTGAGCAGACGCGCGACACCGAGCGGCGAGCTGGCGGGCAGCGGCAGCACTTCGTCGACCTCCGGCACGAGCTTCCACACCGCGGCGAGCTTCTCTGGCGCCGCAACCGTGACGTGCGCGTCGGGGCGGCCGCTTTTGATTGCGCGCACCGCCGGCACGCTGATCACGCTGTCGCCTAACCAGTTCGTGCCGCGGATCAGGATTCGAAACGGCTTCAAAGTCGTAGAGGTTTCGGGCGGGAGGTAGACGCCGCGCTTGTATCGCTGAAGAAGGAAGTTTGGCTTCGGCGTTTTCCACCGGTTGTGGACCCAGAACCAATCCTCCGGTGCGACGCTGATTTGCTCCGCCAGAGCGACATTCGCTTTGGCCGTGATTGATTCCACAGAGTCGCGCGGTTCGTTCAGGTGGGATGTGAATTCCACCCGCCACTGGGCCGTCCCGGACGTGTAGACTGCCGCGCTGATGACGACTGCTTTCGTGCGTTTCGCGAGCAATCCCGGCAGCGGAGAAGTAGAGGCCAACCTGCCGAAGAATGGCGTCCATAGACCTTGGTCGCCGGCGTGCTGGTCGCTCAGCACTCCCATCACGCCGCCGCATCGCAACAGCTCGATCGCGCCGTGGAATCCCTCCCTGCGGTCGAATAGTTCCACGCCGGCACGCGCGCGTTTCTGTCGCACATCAGCATCGATGTAGCGGTTGCCGAGCTGCTGATAAACCACGCCGAGGCGGACGTAATTCAACTCGCGCGCGAGCAGTTGCGCCAGGAGCTCCCACGGCCCGAGATGGCTCAGCACGAACACGACTGGCCGGCCGGCGCGGAGCTCATTGTGAACTACATCGACGTTGCCGATCGTGAGGTGCTTCGCCGCTTTCTCGAGCGGCATCGTGCCGATCTTCACCGTGCAAAGCAGGCTCGAGCCGAGTCGCTGGAAGTGCTTCCGCGTCAGCCGGGAGAGTTGTCGTGCAGATTGCTCGCGGCCGAACGCGATCTGCAGATTTTCACGGGCGAGGCGCCGGTATTGCGGCGAAACGAGCCACGCGATGAAGCCGAAAAATTCGCCCGCCGTAAACAGCACCCGCAGCGGGATGAGGCCGACGATCGCAGACGCGGCCCGGTACAGGACGTAGATGCTGAAATCGAGCATGCAGGATCAGCGCTCGCTGATCGCGAACGGGCGCGGGAGAGTAAATTTGCCTGCGGACGCCTTCAATCAATATAATGTGAGCGTGTTGCAGGCAGTCGCCCACTCTCTCCGTTCCGATTTTGCGCGCGTGCTGGCGCAGAAGTTTGGGCCTGCGCGGCTGCTCGTCATCAGCAGTGCGTGCGATGAGCTGAGACATCAATTCACGCACCTCGGCCGGCCGGTGATCGTCTGCGAGTCTGCTGAAGATCTGGTCGCCTGCCTGCCGCGCAACGGGCACACGCCGGCCGCTGATGTCGCGCTTTGGATGTACCCGAAAGAGGACACGGACGACGAGCAGAGCGTGGCCGAGATCGCGCGTGCGGCCGTGACCGTCATGCTGTGCCCTGAACCCGGCGCCGACGTGTCCAAGCGCCGCCCACAGCTGGTGGAGAGGTTCCAGCCCTTCGGCCTGGTGCCCGACTATGATTGCGACCTCTCGGACCTGGATCCGGGCGCGGTTCGCCTCGCTCGCGGCGAGATCGGAGGCGCGGAGGCGTTGCTCCCATCGGTTGAGACAGCGTTCGCGCGGCTCAATCAGCAGATGCGCGGCCTCGAGCGTACGCTCCGGACGCGCATGTCCGAGCTGGAAGCGGCCGATCGCCACATCGCAAAACTCGAAGAGAAGGTGCTCAGTCTAAAAGAGGCGAAGCGCGAGCTGAAGCAGCTGAAGCAGGAGAAGCAAGCGCTACGGAAATGTCCGGAGCGAAAGATCGGGCAGGTGCTTCTGGCGCCGTACCGGCTGCCGCAGAAGCTCTTCCGCGAGGTCGGCAAACGCCTGCAACCGCCGCCGGGCAACGCGCCTCGGCAAGCTGTCGATTCGGCGAGCGAGTACCAGGCGTGGCTCTTGCGGCATTGCGCGACGCCGCAGCAGGTGATCGCGATGCGGGAGGAATCGCGCAGGTTCCGCTACACGCCGCTCATCAGCATCATCACCCCGGTCTTCAATACGCCGGTCCCTTGGCTGGAGGCGGCGGTCGATTCCGTTCTCGCGCAGGCTTACGAAAACTGGGAGCTGATCCTGATCGACGACGCATCGACTGATCCGGGAACGGTGGCCGCGCTGCCCGCAATGGCCGCGCGCGATGCGCGAATTCGGATCGCGCGCCTGCCAGCGAGTGGAGGGATCTCGGCGGCGTCGAATGAGGGGTTGGTCAACGCGTCGGGTGAGTTCGTGGGCCTGTTCGATCACGACGATCTGCTCGAGCCGGACGCGCTTTATCAAACGGCAAAGCTGCTGCAGACGCAGCCTGACGCGGATCTGATTTACTCGGACGAAGACAAGCTCACCGAGCATGGCTTCGACGCACCGCTCTTTAAACCGGATTGGTCGCCGGATTTCTTCCTCTCCTACAACTACATCTGCCACTTCACGACGCTGCGGCGGAAGCTGGTGGATGAGGTTGGCGGCTTCCGCTCACAGTTCGATGGGGCGCAGGATTACGATTTGTTCCTCCGGATCGTCGAGCGAACGCAACGCATTCATCACGTGCCGCGCATCCTCTATCATTGGAGGCGCAGCGCTTCGTCGACCTCCGATAACATCCGACGCAAACCGAAGGCGCTCGAGGCCGGCAAGTCTGCCATCGCCGAATATCTGGCCCGGCGCGGCGAGCAGGCGCACGTCGCAGTCGACTGGCGCACGCATGCGTATTGGGTGAAGCGCGACGTCGTGCAGCCGAGGAAGGTCTGCATCATCATTCCGGCGCGCGACGGCATTCCGCTCTTGTCGCGTTGCGTCGAGAGCATCGTCTCGAAGACGAGCTACACGGATTACGAGATCGTGATCGTGAATAACGACAGCGAAACGCCCGAGGCGCGGGAGTACTTCGCCAAGCTGCGCCACCGATTGCTGCACTTTCGCGGGCCGTTCAACTTCTCCGCGATCAACAACTTCGCGGTCGAAAAGACGCAGTGCCCGTGGCTGTTGTTTTTGAATAACGACGTCGAGGTGATCGAGCCGGACTGGCTGAGCGTAATGGTGGAGCATGTGCAGCGGCAGGAGGTGGGCGCGGTGGGTGCGCGGTTGTTGTACCCGGATGGAACTGTGCAGCACGCTGGGGTGGTACTTGGCGTCGGCGGCATCGCGCAACATGCCTTCCGCGATTTCCCGGCCGAAGATCCGGGCGTGAACCGGCAGCTGCAGGTGACGCGCAACTACAGCTCAGTAACGGGCGCTTGTCTGCTCACGCGGCGCGATGTGTTTGAGGAAGTGGGTGGATTCGACGAGGAGCGGCTGCCGGTCACGTTCAACGATGTCGATCTCTGCCTGAAGATGCGGCGCGCAGGATACCTGGTCGTCTACACGCCCTTCGCGAAACTCTACCACCATGAATCTGCAACGCGGCGGCGCAGCGTGGAAGCACTGGAGACCGACGTGATGCGCGAGCGGTGGCCGGATCTGCTGGCGCGCGATCCGTATTACAATCCCAACCTCACCCGCGAGCGCGCGGACTTCTCGATCGGCAAGTAGCCTCTCCATCATGGCAAAATCTGAGGGCCAGCTTTGGCACGGCCTTTCGCAGTCGGCGCAGGACGCGCTTGCGACGCGGGATTACAGTTCGGGAACCTTCGCCCGCCAGGTGGCGGAGATCGGAGTGGATGCGTCGCGGCTTGTCGCTGCCGATCGCGCGACCGCGGAAGTGCGCGAAGCCTGGATCCCGGGCGTCGAGATTTTCTCCCGCTCCATTTATCCGCAGCGCCATCGCGGGTGCTTCGGAGAGTTTGCGCGGCGCGATGAAGGCGTGCTGGCAAAGATCGGATTGTGGCCGGTGCAATGGGCGAATGCGCGCATGTTCGCCCAAACAGCGAAGGGCTTTCACATTCATCCGCCGAGCATCCCGGATGGTGTCGACCCGGCGGCGTGGTTCCGAAAAGTCTTCGTCGACGAAGGCGACAACTTTTCCCTGCGGCGTTATGCGCACGAGCAGTGGGACGTGATGTTTTTCGTGCAAGGCGTGGCGGAGATGATCCTGCGGGACGTGCGCGCCGGGATGCCGGAGCGAACGATGCGGTTCATTGTGGATGGGGATAATCACCGCAGCAGCAACAACGTCGGCGTGGTGGTGCCGCCCGGCGTCGCCCATGCCATTCGCGTGGAGGGTTCTGAAGATCTGATCATGGTTTACGGCACGAGCACCTCGTTCCGGCCGGAGTTCGAGGGCCGGATCGCGGCCGACGTGGAGACGGCGGCGTTGCCCCACTCCTGGGAACGCTTTCTGTCTCAATAAAGTGTCGAATGAGTGAGCGGCAGTTCGAGCCGGACGAACCGGAGCTCATGGACCGTCCGGAGGCGACACCAGCGGAGCTCGAGCGCGCGCTGACGAGTCTGCGCGGGCTGAATCGCTGGTTCGGTAGCTATCGACTGATCATGCGTTTCGTGCGGAGGTGGGTGCGCGCGGGCGATCGGGTGCGCATCGCGGACCTCGCGACGGGTTCCGCGGATATCCCGCGGCTCGTCGTTGATTACGCACGACGCGTCGGTGCAGAGGTGCAGATCGACGCGGTCGACTTTCAGCCGACCACGGTGGCGATGGCGCGACAGCTGAGTGCCGCGTATCCGGAGATCACCGTGCGCGCCGAGGATGTGCTGAAATTCGGAAACGCCGGAGCGTACGACATCGTGCTTTGCTCGCTCGCGCTGCATCACTTCAGCGAATCCGATGCGATTCGCGTGCTGCAACGCTGTCGCGAGTTGTCGCGCCGGTTTGTGCTGGTCTCGGACCTGCGGCGGGGTTTGCTCGCATCCGTCGGCGTTCATCTGCTCACTGCGCTCATCTTTCGCGACCCGATGACACGCTCGGATGCGCGGGTTTCCGCGCAGCGCGCTTTCACCCTCGCCGAGCTGCGCGGGCTCGCCTCGCGTGCAGGCTGGCAAAACTTCGGATCGGGCAAATTCGCGCTCGCTCGCCACGCCGTCTGGCTCGAATGCGGAGCCGCGTAGCATGGAGATCATCGAGACGGTAGAAGCAGCGCACGCCTTTGCCGCGAGCAACCGGCAGCGTCGCGTGCTTGTCCCGACGATGGGCGCGCTGCATCACGGCCATCTGGAGCTGGTGCGGGTCGCGCGCAAGGCTGCGGGTCCGGATGGCCACGTCAGCGTCAGCATCTTCGTGAACCCGCTGCAGTTTGAACCCGGCGCTGATTACGACCGTTATCCGCGCACTGCGCCGGCGGATGAGGATGCGTGCCACGAAGCAGGAGTGGATCTGCTGTTCCGCCCGTCCCCAACCGAGATGTACGCGGACGACCGCTCAGTCGTCGTGGAGGAGAATGCGCTCTCCGCGAAGCTCTGCGGCAACTCGCGACCGGGTCACTTCCGAGGCGTTTGCACGGTGGTGACGAAGCTGTTCCATCTCCTGGCTCCGCATGCGGCTGTCTTCGGCGAGAAGGATTTTCAGCAGCTCGCGATCATTCGCCGGCTGGTGCGCGACTTGAACATTCCCGTTGAAATCATTGGCGTGCGGACAGTGCGGGAAGCGGATGGCCTGGCGGCCAGCTCGCGCAATCAATACCTCTCGAGCGAGGAGCGCGAACAGGCCGCCGTGCTGCGCAGCGCGCTGCTCGAGGCCGCGGATCTCGCACGAAACGGTGAGGCGTCCGCCACCCGGATCGTGGCGGCCGTGCGGGAGCGGATCGGATCGGCATCGCTCGCGCGCATCGATTATGTGGAGCTCGTGGACGCCGACACCTTGCAAGCGCAGCAACAGGCGACGCGAAACTCGCTCGTCGCAGTCGCGGTGTTCTTCGGCAAGACTCGCCTGATCGACAACATTTGTCTGCAATGAAGGAGTTCGATTTCGTAGTCATCGGCAGCGGAATTGCCGGACTCAGTTTTGCCCTGAAAGCTGCGAAGCACGGCTCCGTCGCGGTGATCACGAAGCGAAAAGGATCCGATAGCAACACGGCGTGGGCGCAGGGCGGCGTCGCCTGCGTGACGAGCGACGAGGATTCCTTCGACCTCCACATTCGCGATACGCTCGAAGCTGGCGCCGGGCTCTCGGACGAAGCTGTCGCACGCACCATTGTGACGGAAGGTCCGGAGCGGATCAGGGAGCTGGGCGAGCTCGGCCTTGAGTTCGATCAACGCGAAGTCTCGGGCCATCGCGAGCCGGATCTCGGACGCGAAGGCGGGCACTCGAAGCGGCGCGTGCTGCACGTGCAGGACGTCACAGGCCTCCAGATTGAGAAGACGCTGCTGCGCGAGCTGGAACGGTCGCCGCGCGTGGAGTTGCTGGAGAATCACATGGCCGTGGACTTGATCACGGCGGGCAAGCTCGGCTTCGCGACGGAGGATCGATGCCTCGGCGTTTACGTGCTCAACGAGAAGACGACCGAGGTCGAGACGATCCGCACCGACCGCCTTGTCCTGGCGACGGGCGGGTGCGGAAAGGTCTACCTTTATACGACGAATCCCGACGTCGCGACGGGTGATGGCGTGGCGATCGCGTGGCGAGCCGGCGCGACGATCGCGAACATGGAGTTCGTGCAATTTCATCCGACGTGCCTGTTCCACGCGGAGGCGAAGTCGTTCCTCGTGTCGGAAGCGATTCGCGGCGAGGGAGGAATTCTGCGCAACAGCCGCGGCGAGGACTTCATGGAGCGGTATCACCCGATGAAGTCGCTGGCGCCGCGCGATATCGTGGCGCGAGCAATCGATGCGGAGATCAAGCGGTCGGGCGCGAAGTGCGTCTATCTCGATATCACGCACCAGTCGCCCGAGTTTCTGCGGGAGCGCTTCCCTCACATCTACGAGACGTGCCTGCGTTTCGGGATCGACATGACGAAGCAGCCGATCCCGGTCGTGCCGGCCGCGCACTACCAGTGCGGTGGCATCAAGACTGACGTGAACGGAGCGACGACGTTGCCCGGCCTGTACGCGATCGGCGAAGTCGCCTCCACGGGCTTACACGGCGCGAATCGCCTCGCCAGCAACTCGCTCCTCGAAGGGCTCGTGGTGGCGCACCGTGCGTGCGAGGCGCTGGTGCGTGCGCAGCCGCCGGCGCATCCGGCGCGACAGATCGAGCTTCCACAATGGCAGCCAGGCAACGTGCAGGATCTCGACGAGCTGGTCGTCATCTACCACAACTGGGACGAGATCCGCCGCCTGATGTGGGACTACGTGGGGATCGTCCGCACGGAGAAGCGCCTCCAGCGCGCCAGTGCGCGGCTGCGCAACCTGCAGCGTGAGATCCGGGAGTTTTATTGGAACTTCAAGATCACCGTCGACCTGCTGGAACTCCGGAACCTTGCCACCGTGGCCGCTCTCATTGTCGACTCAGCCTTGAGCCGGAAGGAAAGCCGCGGGCTTCACTACACGCTCGACTACCCTGGGACGGACGACGGCCATTTTAAGCGTGACACGCTCCTGAGCCGAATGTGAAGCTGGAATGGTCCATGCTATGTAGCTCACGTAGCGCTGTCGTGAGCAGTCCGGAAGGGGCGGCAAAACGGCTTGCGTCGAGGGTATTTTTCGATAAAAAGGCGCCGGTATTTCGCTCAATGAGAAGAACTTTCGCAATCTCCCTGCTCTTGGCCGGGAGCGTCGTTGCCGCGAGCGGGCAGTCGATGTCGCCTTACGAAAGTGCCGCGGATTTCGCGAAATACGCGATGAAGCTCCGCGAGCAGGCGATGCTCAAGGTCGAGCCGCAGGTCTTCGTGCCGACCACTTCCCGCACCAGCACCACGCGCTATCCGTGGAAGACGAACATCATCACGACCGTGTTCTGGATCGGCGAGCAGCCGACTCAAAATAACCCGGTGCCGAACACGAAAAGCTCGTGGGACGCTAACTGGGCGAATAATTACGGCGGCTACGACGACCCGGATCCGGCTGCCCGCCGCAACTACATCCCGGTTAACTTCACGCCACGGCAGAACCCGTTCTACGTCGCGCTCCCATACAACGACGTGACGCGCGGCCGGTTCAAACCGGAGGCGCCGCTCGTGATCCCGTGGTTTAAGCAGGCGTTCACGGCGCAGGGGCAATCGGTTTGCCGCGGCCGCTGGCTCGCCATTCGCAAGGGCAATCGTGTCGCCTACGCGCAATGGGAAGATTGCGGCCCGTTCCGCACCGATCATTTTCAGTACGTCTTCCAGAACGAACGGCCGAAGCCAAACCTGAACAAAGGCGCTGGCCTCGACGTCTCGCCCGCAGTGCGCGATTACCTCGGGATGAACTCGACGGACGTGACGGATTGGCAGTTTGTCGAAGTTCGCGATGTGCCGGCGGGTCCATGGCGCACCCACGGCGACAACAACCACTTCGTCATCGCCCAGCGGCAAACCCAGCAGCAGCGCGTCGTGCAAGACGCCCCTGCTTCCACCAAGAAGAAGTAGCGTGTTGCTACTTGGGTTGCGCGAGGCGGCTCTTTAAGCCCGCGTAGGTCTGCTGTAATTCATCGACGCGATTGAGCAGCGGCTCGTAGCGTTTCCGTTCAGCAGAACAAAAGGCGGCCAGCGGCTGAAAGGCTGCCTCGACCTCTTTGTAAAAGAGGTCGATGGCGTGCTCCATTTGCTTCTCAATCGTTCGCGCCAGCTCCTTTGTTTTCGAGTTCATCTCGTCTTCGTAGGCGCTGATGATTTTGCGGCGGCGGCCCACCGCGAAAACGGTGCCGATGACAACCGCGGAGGTCGCGATGATGCCGGTCACGTCCACAACGGAAGCGTGGATCATCGCGGAAAGGATCGTCGCGAGGGTGCCGGCAGCGGCGACACCCGCGGGCAAACGCAACCACGCAGCGCTCTCCCGAAACATGCGTGCGAGTTCGGCCTCGATGCCTTTGCCCGCAATCCGCTCGACCAGCGTAAGCTGAACCGACTGGAGCAGCTCGCGACGCTGCCGCGCAAAGTCGGGCACCGTTCGCGTGACGCGGTTTCTGCCTTCCGCAGCGAACTGCGCCTCGATCATGTCCTGCAGCTGCGGCCAGAGCCCGCGGAGATCGGTCTCCAGTAATTGCACCGCGTTTTCGACCTGCGGCTCGACGGTCTGGCGGAGCTTCGCCTCCACTTCATCCTGAAATTCGTGCTGCCACTGGTCGCGATTGAACACGAGCTGCCACGTCTTCCAGATCGAGAGCTTCTGCTTGAGCAGCTCCGTGCCTTGCTCGGTGCATTCGCGGCAGGCTTGCTCGACGCCTCGGAGAAAGCCCGCCACTTGCCGCAGCGTCTGCTCTTTACGCGACTGCAGGAACGCCGTCAGCCGCGCGAGATTTTGCTCATCGCGCAGAATGACATCGAAGCTGCCGCGCACCTCGTCCGCGATATCGCCAACGATCAGGCCAGCCGTCTGGCCAGTCGACTGCAGCTTCAGCATGCGCGCGCCGCCTTCCACGACCATGCGGTTGATCTGGTCCTCGAGCGGCCCGAAGTGGCTATCCTCCCACAGCCGCTCTTTATCGACGCCGGTGGTTCGAGCGAGGAGCGCCTTGCGCGCAGACACCGCGAAGGTGGGCGGCTTGAAGCCGAGCTTCTGCATCGCGGTGTCTTCGAGGTGGCGGCGAATGATGTCGATCTCCGCCTGGTCGCGCAGGTCAGCCTGTTGCAGCACAAAAACAACGTTCTTGAGCCAACGTTTTTGCACCAGCTCGAGCAATGTCCACGCGGATTGCGTCCACGGGTTTGTGACTGAGAAGACGAAGAGAACCAGGTCGGCGCGCGGGATGAACCCTTCGGTGATGGTCTGATGCTCCGGCACGATCGTGTTCGTGCCCGGCGTATCGACGACGTTGAAGTCGCGGAGAAACTCGATCGGCTGATGTCGCTCCGTCAGCTGCGGCGAAACCTCGATCGTGGCTTCGCGTTCGGCGTAGCGGAAGATGTAAACCTTATCCGTTGCCGGCAGCACATCGACCTTCGCGAATTCCTGCCCGAAGAGCGCATTGAGCAGCGACGACTTGCCAGCTTTGACCTCGCCGACGACGACAAACAGGAGCGGTTCGCGAATGTCCGTCAGCAGCCCCTGCAAGGTGTCGAGACTGGCGGGATCGCGCCGCATCTCGGAGCCGAGCTTGAGCAAAGCCGCCAGCGCAGTTTCGAGCTCAGTTCGAAGCTGCAGGTAATTGTCGGCGAGCATGCCGGCAGTCCTCAGCCGTTCGGAGTCGCAGCGGGGCCGCTCGCCGGCATGGCAGGCGAAGAGTTTCCGCGCGGAGCGGTGGCAGGCGCAGTTGGCGGGCGTGTGCCGCTCGCGGGCGAAGCGGCGGGACGCGCTGTGCCGGCAGCGGTCGCTGCAGGCTGCGGATCGCTGGCGGCGCCGGGCGCGCGCGTGGCGGTCGCCTTCGGCGTGGCCGTCGGCCTGGCGCCCGGCTTCGCCATCGCGAGCAGCTCCGACACGGTGGCGAACTTGAATCCCTTGGCCGTGAGTTGGTCGAATGTGTCGGGCATTGCCTCGATCGTGCCGGGGTGAATGTCGTGGGCGAGGATGATGGAACCGGGCTGGGTTTGATTCACAATCCGGTCGCGGATCACTCCAGGGCCGGGGCGGCGCCAATCGAACGGATCAACGTCCCAGATGATGGTTTTGTAGCCGAAAGTTTCGTACATCCACTGCTTCTGCCGCGGCGTGATGGAGCCATACGGTGGTCGCATCAAGGTTGTTCGTTTGCCGGCTGCGGCCTCGATCGCTTCGTCAGTCTTCTGCAGCTGTGTGCGGACTCCGTCGTCTCCCATTTTGCCAAGATTGGGGTGCGACCAGGAGTGGTTTGCCAGCTCATGCCCTTCGCGCACGATGCGCTTCATGATGTCCGGGTATTCGACTGCGTTCTGCCCGATGACGAAAAACGTCGCCTTCAGCTTCCGCGCCGCGAGCATGTCGAGCAGCTTCGGCGTGAGGGTGGCGTGCGGGCCGTCATCGAACGTCATCGCGATGTACGGCTGGTCGACGTAAACGGAATTAAAAGTGACCTGCGGGCCGGCCGGCGTCTGCGGCGCTGCCGGCTGAGCGACGCGGGGCGGTTCCGCTGCCTGCGGAGCGACGCCCGCTGGTGGCTGCTGCTGAGTAGCCGGGGGGGGCTGCGGCGGCGCTTGCTGCGCGGCAGCGATTTGGAAGGCGATGAGAGTGAACCCGCAGAGCAGGAGGGGCCGGTGGCGAAACATGCGAGAAGCGGGCAAAAAACTTGGCTGTATCTAGCAGAGGGTGCTCGCAACGCAATAGGCGTCTGGTGTCGTTTAGCGCTCCTAACGTGCCGGGGTTGTTCGCAATTTCCATAGCTGGGACGGAAAATCAGCCAAGCGGTGGGGTTGGCAGCTATCCTGCTAGTTTAAGGGGCAGCGCCACTGGGTTGTTTCGGGAGGCGCTCCTTCCAATAATGAAGATTTTGCTCGTAGAAGACCACGCCGACAGTCGCCGGAACCTGCAGCGGCTGATCGAGCGGCGCGGCCATGAGGTGGTAGCGGTTGGAAGTGCTGAGGAAGCGGAAGCCGTGCTCGCGGCACAGACGTTCCCATTTCTAATCCTCGACTGGATGTTGCCCGGCAAGAGCGGCGTCGACCTGTGCCGCCAGCTCCGCTCGGCGGCGAACGGCGATGAGATGTTCATCCTGCTCGTGACGGCGCGTGCCGATACGGAAGATCTTCAGCAGGCGCTGGAAGCCGGCGCAAATGATTACCTGACCAAGCCGCTCGATCTCGGGCTGCTGAACGTGCGCCTCTCGGTCGCCGAGCGCCAGATTCGCGATCTCTCCGAGCGCAACCAGGCGCGCGCGGCTCTCCAGGAGTCTGCACAGACGATGAAGAACATCCTCGAGAACACGACGGATGGCTTCTTCGCGGTCGATAGCGACTGGAGGTTCACCTACTTGAATCCGGAAGCGGAAGTCTTGCTCGATCGCGGCCGGGAGGACCTGCTCGGTGCGACAATTTGGGAAAAGTTCCCGGACCTGAACGGCTCTGTTTTCGAGACCAATTACCGCAAGGTGATGAGCGAGAAGATCGCCGTGGAGTTCGAGGCCAGCGATGCTGCGGTCAAGACCTGGTTCGAAGTGCACGCATATCCCAGCAGTGGCGGCGTCTCGGTGTTCTTCCGGGATATCACGGAGCGCAGGCGCACCGATGAGGAGCGGCTGACCACCAGCAAGCTCGAGTCGCTCGGCACGCTCGCCGGTGGCATCGCGCACGACCTCAACAACATTCTGACCGTCATCTCCGGCAACATCGGCCTGGCGCAGATCGAAGCGCCGAGCGATTGCGGAAGTCTGCTCTCGTTCCTCTCCCGCGCCGGCCAGGCTGCGCAACATGCAGCGCACCTCTCCAGCCAGCTTCTCACCTTCTCGAAAGGCGGCGCGCCCTTGAAGAAAGTCACATCGATCGCACAGCTGCTCGAGCAGTCCGCAGAGTTTTCCCTCTACGGCTCGAGCCTGCGAGCCGATCTCGATATCGATCAGCACCTCTGCAAAGCCGAAGTGGACGCGGGCCAGATCGAGCAGGTGATCAATGCGCTCATCATCAATGCGCGCGACGCGATGCCGAACGGCGGCACCGTGCGTGTCTCGGCCAGGAACGTGGAGTTCGACGAAAGAAACGCGACCCTGCTGCCGGCGGGGCGCTACCTGAAAGTCTCGATCACCGATCGCGGACCTGGTGTGTCGGAAGAGCTCACGACGAAGATTTTCGATCCATACTTCACCACCAAGCCTGCGGCCAGCGGGCTCGGGCTGGCGATCAGCTACTCGATCGTGAAGAAGCACGGCGGACTGCTCCACCTCGAGTCGTCTTCGCCGGATGGTTCGACGTTCGCGTTCTATCTCCCAGCCAGCGAAGGCAAAGTCGCTCCCGTTGCTCCGAAATCGGTCGACAAGCCGTTTCACTTTAATCACCAACGCATCCTGATCATGGATGATGAGGCGGCCATTCGCGAGCTGACGTCCCAGCTCCTCAGCACGCTGGGCTACGAAGTCACTGCGGTGCCAGACGGGCTGGAAGCAGTGCGCACCTACGAGCGCGCATTGCGCCGAGGCGAAAACTTCCAGGCTGTCATTCTCGATGCGACGGTGCGCGGTGGGATGGGCGGCGTGGCGACGATCGAGCGGCTGCGCGGGATGGATCCGCATGTGAATGCGATCATCTGCAGCGGCTACTCGGATGAGGCGGCGTTGTCGGAATTCCTCGCTTACGGATTCCGCGGTGCGCTCCCGAAACCGTTCACGCGCGGCGAACTCGCCGACGCGCTGCAACGGACCTTCGACGGCGGCAAGGTGAACTAACGCGACGCCGCTGAACGCGGCCGGCGTTCGGCATTGTTGTAGCGTCCGCTGTCCTCAGCGGAAACCTTGAACGTGCGACGCCCAGCGCAACGCGCTGAGGACAGCGTACTCTACCACAGCGGAGACCGTGCTAGCCTTTGCGCAGCTTGTCCAGCTCCGCGAGAAAAGCCGACGGACCACCGGGCATGTAGCCGAGCTCTCCAACTTTCCGGCCTTCACCGTTCAGAACGATGATGGTCGGGAAGCCTTGCACTTGATACTGCTCAGCCAGTTCCATGTTGTGCGCTTTCTGCGCCGCTGAGAGCTCGGTGCGCTTTGGGAAGTCGACTTCCAGCAGGACGAGGTTTTTGTCCGCGTAGTCCTTGAATTCCGGCCGCGAGAAAACCTCCTTGTCGAGCTTGATGCACCATCCGCACCAGTCCGAGCCGGTGAAGTCGACCAGGATCAGCTTCTTGTCTGATTTCGCCCGATCCTTGGCCTGCTTGATATCGGTCAACCAACCCGGCTTCGCGTCAGCAAAAGCTGTCGCGTCCAAAGCGAGGAAGAAGGCAACGAGGAGCGAGAACGATCGGAGCTGTTTCACGGCGAAAGTGTCCAGCAGTTTAGCGTCTTGCGCAACCGGTGGGCGCGTCCGATCGGCGGCGGCAATTAACCGCACCGACGTCTGTACAAAGTTAGCCCGGCGCACATGTGCGCCGGGCTAAACCAAACCGAAATCCTTTTACGACGCTTTGATATGCCCGTTCACGAGCTTGGTCATCTCGAACATGCTGACCTGGCTCTTACCGTTGAAGACGGACTTGAGGGCGGGGTCGGCATTGATTTGCGTTCTTTTCTTCGCGTCCTGCAAACCATTCTTCTTGATGTAGTCCCAGAGCTTCTTGGTGAGTTCGGAACGTGGCAGCGGCTTGGAGCCGACGATCTCAGAGAGCTTCTCGTCTGGCTGCACCGGTTTCATGAAGGCGGCGTTCGGCTTGCGCTTGGAAGGGGTTTTGGTGGCTGTCGTTTTCGGCATAGAGGCTGATTAGTCGTTCACCCGGGGCACGGCAATACTAATTTTCGCGCGGGTAGCTTAGGCTACATCCTCGCGTCTCTTCACTGCGACTGCTGCGAGATCGTCCGGCAGCGGTCCTTCGCCGTTCGCGCTGCAGGCCTGCTCGATGATGCGCGCCAGCAATGCATGCGCAGTGAGGGCGGTGCGGTTTGCAGTCTTCGCCAGGTCCACGGGCGTGCCGTCGACCGCGTAGACTTGCTCTGCACCGAACAACCCATCCGTGTAGAGGAGGAAAGCATCGCCCGCGCCGAGCTCGATCTGCGTCTCCGCGAAATCCGATTTGTCGAGCAATCCGAGCGGCGGCGAGGAGGAGCGAATCGCTTCCGTCGTTCCATCGAAGCGCGCAATGAGCAGGGGCGGATGTCCGGCGCCGACGACGCCCGCGCTTCCAGTCTTCGGGTCGAGCGCCACGCACATCGCCGTCATAAAAGAGCGCGCGCCGAAGATGCTGCGGAAGTCGGTGTTCACCGCCTGCATGATGTCGGCCGGCTCTTTATGCTCCACGCTACCGTGATGAAAAAGCAGCTTGGCCAGAGTGGTGAGCAATGCTGCGGATGCGCCGTGTCCCGTCGCGTCCGCAATCCAGAAAAGCGTTCGCCCGTCCGCCATGCGCAGCCAGCCATAGATGTCGCCGCCGACCTGGATGACGGGGCGGTAAACTGCGGCCACATCCCAGTCGTTGGCGAGCACCGGCGGCTTCTGCGGGATCAGTGACTGCTGGGTCAATCGCGCGGCGGCGAGATCGCGTTCGGTGTTCGCGCGGAAAGCTTCCAATTCATCGTTCTGCTGCTGCAGTTGATCGCGCATCGAGCGGAGCCGCAGCTGCGTCTCGATCCGCGCCCGCAAGACCGCGGGGTTGATCGGCTTGGTCACGAAATCGTTCGCGCCGGCTTCCAGGCAACGCACCTCGCTCTCCTCGCCGCCGTGGCCGGTCAGCATAATGGCGGGCAATTGCGCCGCCGCTGGATCATTGCTCGCGCGGAGCTGCTTCAGCACTTCGGCTCCGTTTAAGCCAGGCATGTCGAAGTCGAGCAGCAGCAGGCATGGAACGTCTGCCTGAACGAGTTTCAAAGTCTCCAGCCCATCGCCAGACTCCTGGCACTGAAAGCCAGCGTTGGTGAGCGTTCGCACGAGCAGCCGACGACTCGTCGGGTCGTCATCCGCTACCAGGATCAGGTCGCAATTGTGCGTCGGCATTCGTGTATGAGTGATTCGGAAACAGAGCGCAACCGAACTGTATTTTTCCGCGCGAGGTGGACAACTGCGCGTCCGAAAAAACGGCGTCGGCGTAGCTGCTAATTAACCATTGTCACCGGTGGGACATTGAATTAGAACGGACGCGCACTCGTCGTAAACACCTATGAAATTCCTTTCATCGCTCGCCTTGCTGGCCGTTTTCCTCCTCTCCTCGTGCGAGATAGACGAACCACCTCCGCGCCGTCGGCCAATGGGCACACGGCCGGCCGCCGCGACCCAGTATCCGGCACCCACCCAGCCGTTTGAGCAGGACCCGGCAGGACAGATGAGCACCACGACGACGACCACCGACACGCCTCCGATTGATCCCGCGGACACGACGGCTGCTGCGAGCACGCCGCCGGCAACCACGGGCGCGACGACAGCAGCACGCGGCGACTACCCTTACGGAGTGCCGGTGCCTGATAAGCCGGGGTTCGTGCGCAGCCCTTACTCGCCCGACAAGCTGACCGACGTGCGAGGCTACGCGCCGGGCACTGAGGTGAAAGATCCATACACGGGGAAGATCTTCCTGGTTCCATAACAACTCGCGTCGACGCGCCCGGAGGTGTCGACGGCAGTCGCTATGTGGCGTGTTCCCCCTCGTGGCCAAGCGCCGGCGCTCTACGGCGCGCGCTCGAGCATACGACGCCATGCTCCCGGGCCCGGCCGATTCGTAGCCGCGCGATTCCGCCGCTCGAAACGAACTCTCTAGTCACATGGAATTTCGCGTAAGACGAGCACCGCGCATTGAGGCGGAGATCACTGTCCCCGGCGACAAGAGCATCTCGCATCGCGCCGTGATTCTCGCTTCGCTCTCGAATGGCGTCTGCGTGCTGCGCGGGTTTCTTCCGAGCGACGATTGCATGCGCACCGTGCAGGCGATGCGCGCGCTCGGCATTAAGATCGAGCAACCCGAGCCCGAGATGCTGATCGTTCACGGCAAGAAGCGTCTGCTGACGCCGCCGGCCGGCGAGATCGACTGCGGGAACTCTGCCACCACCATGCGGTTGCTCACCGGGCTGCTCGCTGGGCAGCCGTTCGAAAGCCGTCTCGTCGGGGAAGCGACTCTCTCCCGCCGCCCCATGGAGCGCGTGATCACGCCCTTGCGTGAGATGGGCGCGGACATCGTCGCGGAAGGGCCTAACGAGAGCCCACCCATCCGCATCCGCGGGTCGAAGCTGCGCGGGATCGAATACAACTCGCCAGTCGCAAGTGCGCAGGTGAAGAGCGCCATTTTGCTGGCTGGCCTCTTCGCCAAAGGCAAAACGACCGTCAACGAGCCGACGCCGAGCCGGAACCACACCGAGTTAATGCTGAGCTATTTTCTCGTGCGGACCGCCAAAGAAGAAGACGGCGGCATCAGCATTTTCGGCGACCAGGTTCCCGAGTCGCGCGACTTCAACATCCCCGGCGATATCTCATCCGCGGCGTTCTGGCTGGTCGCGGCGGGCGCGCAGCCAGGCGGGCATCTGCTCGTGCGCGATGCCGGATTGAATGACACGCGCACGACTCTGCTTGGTGTGTTGATTCGCATGGGCGCGCAGGTGCGGGAAGCCGTCGAAGATGTCGATCAGGCCGAGCCGCGCGGCACCGTGGAAATCACCGGCGCTCCGCTGAAAGGCACCGTCATTCAGGGCAAGGAAATTCCCCAGGTTATCGACGAGCTTCCCATCCTCGCGGTCGCCGGCGCGCTCGCCAGCGGCACGACGACGATCCGGCACGCACAGGAGCTGCGCGTCAAGGAGACCGATCGCATTGCCGCGATCGCGCACAATCTTCGCGCGATGGGCGCGCAGGTCATCGAGCTGAACGATGGGCTCGAGATCCACGGCCGCGGCTCGCTGCGCGGAGCGCGGGTTGCGAGCTTCGGCGATCATCGCATCGCGATGGCGTTTGCCGTCGCCGGGCTTTTTGCTGATGGCGACACGATCGTGCAGGACGCGCAATGCGTGCAGGAGTCGTATCCAAATTTCCGCGAGGCGTTGGATGAAATCATGAACCCGAAGAAGGTTCGGATGACGACCCCGGTCATCAGTTCGCTTTCACCGTCGAAGGGCGATGACGAATAGCAGCCGTGCCTTCGCGCCGGTGAGCAGCCTGGGCGACGTGGCGCAATCATGACTGCGCCCGCTAAGTCCAGCCGCCGTGTCATCGCGATCGACGGGCCAGCCGCTTCCGGAAAAAGCAGCGTCGCGCGCGAGCTCGCGAAGCAATTGCGCTTCGTCTACGTGAACTCCGGCGCCATGTATCGTGCCGTCACCTGGTTCGTCTTGGACCGCGGCATCAACCCACGCGATGCCGAGGCCGTGACTGATGCGATGGAGCATGCCCGCATCGAATGCGATCTCCACGACGACTCCTCGCGCTTGTTCATCGAGGGCACCGATCCGGAGACGCACCTGCGCGACGTGCGCGTCAACGAAGGCGTCTCCATGGTGAGCAGCGTGCCGCGTGTTCGTGAAATTCTGGTTGAGAAGATGCACACCTACGCGCGCGAGTACGACGTCGTGATGGAGGGACGCGACATTGGCTCCGTCGTGTTTCCGGACACACCGTACAAGTTCTACATCGATGCTTCGCCGGAGATTCGGTCGCAGCGCCGCGCGGCTCAAGGCCAGGCCGATCAGATCGCCGCGCGCGATCGCGCTGACTCTTCGCGCACCGCTTCGCCCCTCACGATCGCAGACGATGCGCGTGTGATCGATAGCTCCAGCCTCACGATCGAACAGGTCGTGCAGCAGATCATCGACGACCTGCGCGCAAAAGGCTTCGTGCTCGCGGCGCGTCCGCAGGCATCAGTTGCCTGAGCTCGCATGAATTTCTGGTACTGGACCGGGTATCACCTCGCCTGGCTCCTCGGCAAACTGTTCTTTCGTTTTCGGGTCATCCACCCGGAGCGGGTCATCCGGCAAGGTGCTGTCATCCTGGCGATGAATCACCAGAGCTATCTCGATCCGCCGCTCGCCGGGATCGCGGCTGGCCGCGCGATGCACTTCCTCGCGCGAGACACGTTGCTCGATAACCCAGTGCTCGGCTTTCTGCTGCCGCGCATGAACGTCGTGCCCGTCGACCAGGAAGGAAACGACCGCAGCGCTCTCAAGGCGTTGCTCCGGCTGCTCAAGGCGGGGAAGGGCACAATCGTCTTCCCGGAGGGTGCGCGAACGCCTGACGGTGAGTTGCAGCCAGGCCTGCCCGGTCTCGGTTTTGTGATCGCGAAAACGCTCGCGCCCGTCGTGCCGATGCGGATCTTCGGCGCGCGGGAAGCGCTGCCGCGCGGCGGCGGACGGGTGCGTCGTGTGCCGATCACGATCGTCGTCGGCGAGCCGATCCATTTCACAAAAGCGGACCTCGAGCCGGGCGGTAAAGAGCTTTATCAACAGCTGACGCAGCGCGTCATGGACGCCATTGCTGCATTGCGCCTGGAGTAACAGCGGCACGGTTGCGGCTCGAAGTCGCCACGTGATATTGCGGGCGTGAACCTGCCAGACGACACGCCGCTCGCGCGCCCGAAGCCGCCACGTCATGGGTTGCTGGTCATTGCCCTCATCCTGATTGCGATGGCCTTGCTCGCCATCTACTCAAACGTGCAGAACGCACGCCGCGATCAGATCGAAAAGGTCACCATCGCGCCTGCGCCTTCCCCGACCGCGACCGCCACTTCGCCGACTCCGGCTACTCCGTAGCGCCAGTCTGTGCGGTCGAGATGCAGCCCGGCTGCGGGTTTGCTTCGAATAAGGAGCGACCGCGTCGGTCTAAATCCACCATGAAAATTGCCAGACTTGCAGCAATCGTCGCCGGCTTAGCGCTCGTTGTATCGTGCGAGAAGCCGATGAGCGAAGCGGAGCGCAACGCGCAGATCGAGCGCGAAGTGCAACAGCGCCTCGAGGCTGAGCGCCAGACGCAGGAGAAGGAGCGCCTGGCCCAGCAGCAGGCGGAGCTCGACGCGCGCGAACAGGCGCTAGCCGATAAGGAAGCTGCAACCGCGAAAACGCGCACCACCACCGCAGCGGCCACGCCGCGCGCGGCGGCCACAGCTCGCCAACGCACGGCTGGTAACACCAAGACCGCCAAGGACCGCGACGGTCGCCCAGCGCGCTCATACGACACTTTCTATCGCAAGCTCGAGCCACACGGCGCCTGGCGTGAGACATCGGACTACGGCTATGTGTGGCAGCCGGAACAGGCGCAGCGTTCGCGGAATTGGAAGCCCTATACCGACGGCCGCTGGGCGTACACCGACGCTGGATGGACGTGGGTCTCGGAGGAGCCATTCGGCTGGGCCACATACCACTACGGCCGCTGGACGCGACTGCGCGGCGTCGGCTGGGTCTGGGTGCCCGGTGACGAATGGGCGCCAGCCTGGGTTTCCTGGCGCACGAGCGACGAATATGTCGGCTGGGCGCCGCTGCCGCCGGAGGCTCGTTTCGAGCGCCGCACCGGGATCAAGAAGTGGGCTGACAGCTACTACGATATCGACGCCGGCGAGTACGTCTTTGTGCCGAACGAGGAAATCGGGTCGCAGCAGATCGAGACTGTGGTCGTTCCGCAAGAGCGCAACGTCTCGATCGTGATGCAAACCACGAACGTGACGAACATTACCTACAGCAACACGTATATCGTGAACGAAGGCCCGAACTACGACGACCTTCGGGCACGCAGCCGCCGTCCGGTGGAGCGCTTGCGCATCGACCGCAGGTACGAGTTCGACGAAGAAGAAGACGAAGCTCCACGCGCGAGCATCACCGGTGGTGTGATCGCAATGATGGCCCCGCTCTTCGCGTCGCAGGTTTCCGAGCGGCCGCGGAAGGTCGCGGAGCCAATCCGCCAGGTCGTCGCTGAACGCGCGGTCGCAGTGGGCGGCGAGCCTGAGGCGCAACGCGCCCGAGCGAAGATGAAGGCAGAATCCACCCCGCCGCCGGATGCGCCGGCGAAGACCTACGAGAAACCTGCTGTAGTCGCTGAAAGCGCGCCGGCATCTCCGGAGCCGCAAGCGACTGCAGCGGCGACCGCAGCGCCAACAGCTGCCGCCACCATTGCGCCCGCCGCGACCGCTTCACCGCGTGCGGCAGAAACGCCCGAGGCAACCGCAACTCCGTCGCCACGCGCGACTGCGACAGCGACAGCCACGAGCACGCCAACCCCAACGCCGGTGGCGACTGCCACGCCTACTCCGCGCGCTACTGCCGCGGCCGTTGCTACAGCCGCGCCCACCAGCACCGCCACCGCTACGCCTACGCCGCGCCCGACGGCAATCGCGACGCCGACTGTCACGGCTGCACCGACAGTTGCGGCGGCTACAGCGACTCCGAGTCCGCGTGCCACTGTAGCGGCAACGCCGATTGCGACCGCGACACCCACGGCGACGCCGTCCGCGACGCCTATCGCGACAGCGACGCCGACGGTTGCCCCGAGCCCTGTTGCTCCTGCGCGGATGACACCGGCACCGACCGCTCTCCCGATTCTGTCGCCCGCCGCGACGACGCCGGGCGTGCGCACCGTGCCACCAGCTACCGGTCTCCCGCCCACGACGTCGCCGCGAGCGACGCTTACACCCAGCGCCGGAGCGGATGACGAAGATGCTGCCGGGACCGCAGCTGCACCGGGCCCAGATCGCACCCGGCAAACCGAACGAGCGGAACGCCAGCGGCAACGTGAAGAGGAGCGAGCCGCCAAAATGCGCGACCGTGTCGGCACGACCCCGCCCGCTGGCGGCGCGGCCCCCACGGATCCGGCCGCGACACCGCCGCTCACCACCGCGCCACGCAATCGCCTCGGTGTTCCTGCGGCGCCAACGCCTGCGGCCGTCGATCCTGCCAGCGGCGGTTCGGTGGACGAGTCAACGCCGCCTGCGAGGAGCACTGTGCCGCGCGTGACGCCGCCGGCTGCCGCGGCTCCGATCGCCACATCCGCGCCTCGTGCCGTAGCGCCAGCCGCAGTGACAACCCCAGAGACAACCGACGCGCTGGCCGCCCCAACTCCAGCTTCACGCAAGCCAACCGCAGCCGCCGAGTCAGACGTCGAAGGAACACCGACGCCCACGCCCACCCCGTCGCCGGGCGGACGTGACAAGAAAGCGAAGCGCGCCGCCGAGCCGAGCGAGGACACCGACGTCGCGGACGACCCGGAGCCAAAGCCCGACGGAACCGACGAGCCCTAGCCTTTCCCGCCTGCGCGCTCTTCGGCGAGCCGCCGCGCGTAGGAGAGCGTGTCGATCGCATCGACGCTCTTGTCGCGGCGGATCGCTTTGATGCGCGGAAAGCGCAGTGCGTATCCGCTGGCGTGGCGCGTGCTCGGTTGCACGGCGTCGAACGCGACCTCAAGCACCGTGTCCGGCTTCACTTCACGATAGCGGCCGCGATCGACGATGGTGTTCTGCTTGAAGTGCTCGGTCAGCTCCGCGATCTCCACATCCGTCAATCCGCTGTACGCTTTCCCGATCGGCAGCAGTTCGCCGGTAGCATCGTCGCGCACTGCAAACGTGTAATCGCTCAGCACGTGATTGCGTTTGCCGTGCCCGAGCTCGGCCGCGACGACCACCACGTCCAGCGTTGCGAGCTCCTTCTTGAGCTTGAACCAGAACATCCCGCGGCGGCCGGGCGAGTAGAAGCTTTCCGGGTCCTTCACCATCAGGCCTTCGTTCATGCGTCGGCGCGCCAAGCCAAACGCCTGCTCGAGTTCCTCGGCCGAGTGGACGGGCGAAATGTCTGAGAGCTGAAACTGCGACGGCAGTTGCAAGGCGCGCAAGGCATCGCGCCGTTCGCGCAGTGGCGATTTCAGTAACGATCGGCCGTCGAGCCAAACCAGATCAAACGCCACGAACACAACCGGCACGTCCGCAGAAGCGGTGTCGAACAAGTCGTGCCCGTGGTTCTTGCGACCCAGGCGCTTCTGCAAATCGAAGAAGGTCAGCTTGCGTCCGTGTTCAAAGGCCATGATCTCGCCATCGAGGATCACTTCCGATTCGAAGGAACGTGCGCGTTCCACGAGCTCGGGGAACTGATCCGTCATGCGGCGCAGATCGCGCGAGAAGATCTCCACGCGCTCGCGTCCGCGATGTAGCTGCGCACGGATCCCGTCGAACTTGTCCTCCACGTAAATCGTGTGCGCCGCGTCGTTCCCATCCGCGAAGCGTGTCCAGATTGCTTCCGCAGTCGGCTCGGGGCTGGCGAGCATGCACTTGATGGGGCGGAACAACGACAGCTCGGCCGTGCGCAGTTCGCCGCGTGACGCGAGCAGCGCGGTCTGCCCGATGTCGCCGAGCAGCATGTTGGCTTCTTTCACGTCGTCGAGCGGCGCCGCGAAAGCGCTGGCGATCGCTTCTTCGACAAGCCCTTCGCGCAGGCCTATCCGCAGATCGCCCGTCAGGATCTTGACGAGGTATTGACCCTCGCGCGCGGAGAGTTTCGCGAGCCGCGACTGCAGCAGCTCGGTCTTGGCGACCGGACCTCGTGCCTTGTGCAAGCTATCGAGCAGCTGCTTCGACTCCACGAGCGTGAATGGCTCTGGTGACGTCCGCCCATCGAGCGCTTCGAAAGCCGTCTTACCGGCATCGCCATGGCTGCCGGCGATGCGGTGAAGATCTGAGTCGTGCAGCTTTGTGGCTGCGAGGGTGGCGCGAAAGATCACCGCCCACCCAACCTGCAACGTGCGCGGATCGCTCTGCGCGAAAGCCTTGCCCGTGAGGTAACGCGCCGCAATCGGAAGTTGCTCCGCATCGAGCGAGCGGAGGTAATCGGCGAGGAGCCGCACCTTTGCCAGCTTTGCCGGAGTGGCGGCGATCGCTTCGCCGAGCTCCGCGAAGCGCGAGAACTCTGATTCGTTAGGCGTCTCGCTGGGCGGGACGTTTGCCGGCGCGAGACTCGCAGCGACAGCCGCCTTCGGCAGCATCAGCTCGAGCTGATTTTGCTGGCTCAACGCCCACGCCTCGACGCCGCGCTCCCGCAGATCGCGCGCGAACTCCGCCGCGAAACCATGCAATGTGAGAACGCGTTTCGGCTGCACCAGTTCCACATAGCGCACGAGATCCGTGTAGTCCGCGTGGTCGGACAACGGAAACGCCGCATCGACCTGGTAGCGATATCGGGCGTTCGGATCCACCGCCCAACCGCTGATCATGGCGACGCGTTTGTTCGGGATCTTCTCGAGCATGCGCGAGCGGTTCGCGCTGGGCGGACAGATCAGCACCTTGCCGGCGACGGCGTTCGCGTCGTAGCGCTCGTATTCGCAAAACGATTGGCCGAACTGCTCGTAGATGCGCGTCATCCGGAAGACGGAGCCGTGCAGCATCGGCGTCAGCCCCGCGCCCGCGAGCGAGCACAGAATTTCCTGCGCTTTGCCTAACGAGTAGCCGAGGAGCACCGGGACGGCGTTCTCCTCGAGCGCGTCACGGCAGAAGGCGACGATCTCCGCGATGACGTCTTCGGTTGGCGGCAGGCGATAACGCGGCAGGCCATACGTCGTCTCCATGATCAACGTATCTGCCTGCCGCCACTCGGTCGGCTCGGCGGAGCGGCCCGGGCGCAGCTTGAAGTCGCCGGTGTAGAGCAGCGAGCCTGCCTCGGTCTCGAGGTAGAACTGCGCGGAACCAAAGATGTGCCCGGCGGGCAGCAGCGTCAGGTTGAGGCCGCGGACAATGCCCGGCTCCCCAAACGGCACGATGTGCTCGTGCCGCTCGCCGGGCATTCGCGCCTGCATCAGGCGCGCGGTGCGTTCCGAGACAATAATCTCTTCGTGCGGTGCGATGTGGTCGCTGTGGGCGTGGGACACAAAAGCAAGCGGCTTCGCGTCCCAGGGATCCAGCCAGAGATCGTGCGCAGGCAGGTAAACGCCGCGATCATACCGCACCTCAATCACGCTCGTAATTACGCGCGGAATGCGCCGAACGAAACCTGCGATGAGTGTTCACCGCCAAGCGGCGGGCACGTGGCCGCCGGCTCGCTGCGTCACGACACCACGCCGGCGGGTCCGGTGTGGCCGGTGCGCATTGACACTGCGAGCCCGACACGGTTGGATACGCGCGATGAAGTTGTGGACCGGTATCGTCGCGCTCGTCGTATTGGGGCTCGCTCACGTTGATGCCGCGAAGTTTCCTGGCGCGGCGAATGACTTTCGCCAACTGAAGGAAGCGACCCCGCTGCCGAAAGCACTGGATCCCGCTTTCGAATTCCGAAAGACGAAGCTCTTCTTCCTCGGCGATGCGCCGGGGCCAACCCGCGGCCGCGGCTTCACCGGAGGAGCGGTCCGCGATCCGGCGATCGGATTCGAGGGAGCGTACCGGCTGCATGGCGCCGTCACCGGGCTGGATCAACGCCGCCGGTTTGGCCACTATTTCGATTTCTTTTGGCGCGTGAAGCGGTCCGCCAACGTGATCGTACGGCTCGAATATCGGCAGCAGACTTTGCGCTCGTTCACTCAGGCGCGGGAGGTCAGCTACGCAAACGTGAAGGGCAGTACCAAGACGGCCTTTGCGGTGATCGGCGACGATTTTTTCGCGGACGGGCGCGTCACCGCCTGGCGCTGTCTCCTGATCGAGAACGGAAGAATCGTGGCCGAAGACCGATCGTTCCTGTGGCGGTGAGAACCGAACCGGGAGGCGGATGCGCGACACCGCGAGCCGGCTGTGCTCGCAATCTGCGGACCTGCTGACGGGGTGCGAGGTTTGACACTGCCAAGCCCGATCTTATAGTTTTTCGAAGGTCAATTTCGTGCAGTCATCAATCCAAGTCGGAGTCAACGGCCAGGCAGTTTGGGTCAAGGTCGAAGGCAAAGGCAACTTCCTGAACAGTGGAAATCTCAAGGAGTTCGCCAAGGAGATGGTGAACCGCGGGTATCGCGAATTCGTGGTCGACCTTGAGAATTGCGCCATGATGGACTCGACTTTCATGGGCACGCTGGCCGGCGTGGCGCTGCGCCTGAAGGAGCTCGGCCACGGTCATCTTCATGTCATCCACTGTGGGCAGCGCAGCCGTGATCTGCTGACCGGCCTGGGGCTCGATCAGATTTTCCACATCCACACGGAGGGCACCGGCACGCCCGATTACCACGAGCTGCCGAACACGCCGCCTGGTGAGCCATCTGTGCAAAAGCAACGCCAGGCCCAGCAGATGCTCGACGCCCACGAGGCGCTCTGCGAGGCAGCGCCCGAGAATTTTTCGCGGTTCAAAGACGTTCTCGATTATCTAAAGCAAGACCTCCAGCAAGAGCCCGCGAAGAAGTAGTCTGGGCCTGATCTATGTGGCCGTATCTACTTGCCGGGCTGCTTGTCGCCTGTGCCGCAGGATGGGTCTGGACGTGGCGCCGGCAGGCCGAGCGCATTCGTCAGCTCGAGCGGTCTAACGAGGAGATCCAGGTCGAGGAGACGCTGGTCTTCGACTTCCTGCACGGTCTCGGCGCCGCCTTCACCGAGACCATCCGCGCCGCCGATCTCCACCGCCTCATCGTCGAAGGCGGGACCCGGATCCTCGATGCGCATGGCGGCGCACTCTACGTCATCGAACGCGGCGGCGCGCGGCTCCTGCCGGCGTTCATCTCGAAAGGCTGCCCGCCGCTGGTCGAGATCCCTGCTCATATCATCCAGCAGGCGTCGTCGACGCCGGTCGCGCTCGACAGCTACCTGCGGACCCACAACGTCGAGGTGGGCGAAGGAATCATCGGAACCGCATGGCAAACCGAGCAGCCGCTGCTTCTGGTCGATGTCGCGGACGCGCCCGAGCTCGCGAAGCTGCGCGGCACCACGCTCGCCACCACGTCTGTCATGGTCACGCCGCTGCT
The DNA here is from genome assembly GCA_902805675.1 of uncultured Chthoniobacterales bacterium. Lineage (GTDB taxonomy): Bacteria > Verrucomicrobiota > Verrucomicrobiia > Chthoniobacterales > UBA10450 > JACCTI01. Next base: position 36,324 of record CADCTA010000060.1, read on the forward strand.
CTACGGGAAGCAGAACATGGGCGTGCTCGCGCTCGGGAATGGGCCGATGAGCGCGCCCTTCACGCAGAGCGACTTCGTCGTCTTCAAGTCGATCGCCGAGCAGTCCGCCTTCGCGCTCTACAACGCCGTCATCTACTCCGAGGCGAACGAAAAGAAGCGCCTCGACCATGACCTGCAGATCGCGCGCGAGATCCAGCGCATCATGCTCCCGGCGGAGTCGCCGAGCGTCGATGGCTTCGAAATCGCCGGGCTCAATATCCCGGCCAGCCAGGTGAGCGGCGATTACTTCGACTACATCACGGTCGACGACGAGCGGCTCGGCGTCGCCATTGCCGACGTCTCAGGCAAGGGCGTGCCGGCTTCGCTCATCATGGCGATCTGCCGCAGCGTGCTGCGCAGCCAGGCGGCGGATAATCCATCACCCTCCGAGGTGCTGAAGAAGGTGAACCGGCAGCTCTATCCGGACATCAAGGAAGACATGTTCATCAGCATGGCTTACCTCATTCTCGATCACGTCCGCGCCACCGTGACCCTCTCGCGCGCCGGGCACGATGCGCCGCTTCTTTACCGCAGCTCGACGCGTGAATTGACCCCCGTGAAGCCGCCCGGCCTGGTCCTCGGAATTGACAGCGGAAGCGTGTTCGATAGGATCACGAACGACCTCGCCGTTCCCCTCGAACGCGACGACTGCCTGATCCTTTACACCGACGGCGTCACGGAAGCGCTCGACGGAAACGGGGATGAATTTGGGCTCGAGCGCGCCGTGCATTCCGTCCAGGCAAGCGCACCGAGCGGCGCTCAGGCGATCATCGATCGATTGATCGACGACGTGCGCAGCTTCGTCGGGTCGACACCGCAGAACGACGACATCACTTTAATCGCAATCCGCAAGACATGAGCACGACGCCGCAGACTGATACGCCAGAGGAAGCCGCCGATATGGTGGAGAACGATGGAGCCGAGCAGGATCCCACCGCCACGATGCAGGCGGACCTCGATCGGTTCCGCGACCTCGCGCTCCGCAGCCAGGCCGATTTCGATAACTACAAGAAGCGCGCCGCACGCGAGAAGGAAGAGGCGATTAAGTTTGCCAACGCTTCGTTACTCGAGCGGCTGATCGCGATCGTCGATAATTTCGAGCTTGGGCTAAGCGCCGCGCGCGCCGAGGGCGAGGGCTCGCCGATTTACTCCGGCATGAGCATGGTGTTGAAGCAGCTGAGCGACTTCCTCGCGGACAACGGGCTGCAGCCGATCGATGCCGAGGGGCAGAAATTCGATCCGAACCTCCACGAAGCCATCGCGCATGAGCCGAGCGCCGACGTACCGGAAGGCACCGTCGTTCGGCAGACGCGCCGCGGGTATCGGCTCAAGGAGCGCCTGCTGCGCCCCTCGAGCGTCGTCGTTTCCAGTGGGGCCGGGAAGTAAGCCCTGCCGTCATTCCGAGCGCAGTGAAACGAAGTGGAACGCAGTCGAGGAACCCCGTGGCGATGCCGATCGTTACTGCCTCGGGATCCTTCGACTCCGCTAGCGCTCCGCTCAGGATGACCCTGTAACATGGCCACCACGAAACGCGATTACTACGAGGTCCTCTCCGTCACGCGAGAGGCTACGGAGGACGAGATCAAGCGCTCCTATCGCAAGCTCGCGGTCAAATTCCACCCGGACAAAAACCCCGGCGACACCACCGCGGAGGAGAAGTTCAAGGAGCTCGGTGAAGCGTACGACGTGCTCATGGATGAGAACAAGCGCGCCGCCTACGATCGCTACGGGCATGCCGCGTTCGCGCAAGGCACCGCAGGCCCCGGCCGCGGCGGCGGCGGCTTCCACGACCCGTTCGATATTTTTCGCGAGGTCTTCAGCGGCGCCGGTGGCGGTGGGGGAATGGGCGGCGGCGGCATCTTCGAGACGTTCTTCGGCGGTGGCGCGCAGGTCGATCGCGAAGGGCGGCAGCGCGGCTCCGATCTGCGCTACGACATGCAGATCACGCTCGAGGAAGCAGCCTTCGGCGTGGAGAAGGAGATCGAGGTCCGCAAGCTCGACACCTGCACCAAGTGCGAAGGCAAAGGCGCCGAGGCCGGCTCCCGCGCGATCAATTGCCCGACCTGCCAGGGCCGCGGTCAGGTGATCAGCTCCCGCGGATTCTTCCAGGTCTCGCAGACCTGCCCGCGCTGCCGCGGCGTGGGCCAGATCATCGAGAAGCCCTGCCGCGCATGCGACGGCGAGGGGCGCGTCGAAAAGATGAGCCGCATCAAGCTCAAGATCCCAGCCGGCATCGCGGAAGGTTCGCGCCTCCGCTCCTCGCGTAACGGCGAGGCCGGCATCCGCGGCGGCCCGCCCGGCGACCTCTACGTCGTCATCCACGTGAAGGAGCACGAGATCTTCCAGCGCGACGAGGACAACCTCTACTGCGAGCTGCCGATCTCCTTCACCCTCGCGGCGCTCGGCGGCGAGATCGCGGTCCCGACGCTCGAAGGCAAGGCGAACCTGAAAGTGCCCGCCGGCACGCAGAGCGGCCAGATTTTCAAGCTGCGCGACAAAGGCATCATGAACGTGAACGGTCGCGACCGCGGCGACCTCCTCGCACGCGTGGTCGTCGAAGTGCCGACGCGGCTGAACAGCGAGCAACGCCAGAAGCTCGAGGAATTCGCCGAGCTCTGCGGCGACGAAAACACGCCGCTGCACAAGGGTTTCTTCGACCGCGCGAAGGATTTCTTCCGCTAGGAACCGTCGAACGTCGAACGTCGAACGTCGAACGAAGCGCTGCTTCAGAGGCGCGCCGCCGCGCTGCTCTGTATCAACCACGCGCCGCCTCTGAGTTCGGCGTTGGACGTTCGACGTTCAGCGTTCGACGTTTGCCCCTTCTTCTTCAGATGCACCGCTTCTACATCCCGCCCGCAGAATGGAACCCTGCCGCCCTGCGCCTAACCGGCTCTGAGGCGCACCACGCGCGGAGCGTCCTCCGCATGCAGCCGGGCGACAAAGCCGTCCTCTTCAATGGACGCGGCCGCGAAGTCACGGCGGAGATCACTGCAGTCGCCGGACGCGACCTCGAGCTGCGCAAGCTGCACGAAGCCGCCACGCCTCCGCTCCGTTGCCGCATCACCCTCGGCCAGGCGATCCCGAAAGGGAAAAACATGGACCTGATCGTGCAGAAAGCCGTCGAGATCGGCGCGGCCGAGATCATCCCGATCATCTCGGATCGCACCATCGTCCGCCTAGACGCCGATGACGCCGCGCAGAAGCAATCGAAGTGGCAGACGGTCGCGATCGAAGCCGCCAAGCAATGCGGCCAGAACTGGCTGCCCGAAGTGGGGACGCCGCGCACGGTGGCGCAGTTTTTCGGCGAACGCCCGCGCTTCGATCTTCAGCTTATCGGCTCATTGCAAGGAGACGCGCTGCACCTGAAAAAGATCCTCGCCGAGCACGGCGACCGGCCGGCCCACGTCCTTATGCTCATCGGCCCAGAGGGCGATTTCACGCCCGCCGAGCTGAATCTGGCGCGCAGCCACGGCTGCCGGCCGATTACGCTTGGGCCAATCATTCTGCGGGTGGAGACGGCGGCGATTTACTGCCTCAGCGTGTTGTCGTATGAGCTGCTCGGCTGCCCCTGTGAGTCGACACAGAAAAGTCACAGGAAATAGAAGAAAAAATATTGCCTCGTGGGGCTGAGAACCGCAGGCTGGGCGGCGGTCAAACG
>CADCTA010000061.1 GCA_902805675.1 uncultured Chthoniobacterales bacterium
AACACGAACGGCTTGTAACATGCGGGCCTAACGAGACACAAGATCAGCTGCCGCGAGCCCGCTGTGCATGCCGCGCAGCATACGGTCGCGACGGCAGACACTCCAAGCGTAAATGGCGGGCTTGCTCGCGGTCAGCTGCATCGCCTGGTTAGGCGTTGGCGTGGACATCGAAGTAAGCATGGAATTCCTGAAGCTTCTGCGCAATGAACTCGCCCGACAGCGGGAGTCCGCTCTCGATCGTGAGCGTGCCGGACCTGCTGCCAGCGCGCCCCAGATCCGAGTAGATGTGTAGGTGCAGGCGGAAGGAAACCCACGCGTCACCAGCTGCACCGTCCGGCGCAATCTGCATCTCAAACTCCGGCGTCGACGCAAGGGTTGCGCTACCACGCCGCGTCTGCTCGAAAGCTGCGAACTCCGACAGGAATCGCTCTCGATCGTGCTTGTCGAAGTAGAGTGAACTGTCGGTAACCGTGGCACCTTTGCAGCGAGCTGTGACGGCGAACGTCGAATGACCCTCGGCGTCGTTGGACGTGTCGAAGCGTAGGCTGCTGCCGGAAGCGATGATCTCGACGGTGCGGTTCACGGTGTGGCTTCAAAGCGCCTAACTAGAAATAGGTCGCGGACGATACGCGCGCGCGCGCACGGCGGGGTGTACAACGGGAGTTTGCATTGTGCTGGCTAGCTGGGGCTTGTCAGGATAGTGGGGATCATGCCGCGTCCCAAAGCGCATTACAGTGTGGTCGTTAAGAACCACGAAACCGGGCAACAACTCAAGGTCGAATTGATTGATCTTCCTTTCGTGTCAGGCAGGACTTTCCGCTTGCGGGTGAACGGACGTTGGGCGCGGAAACTCCCGACCGGGAGCAAGACTGCGGTGCTGCGGCAATTGCGCGCCTGGTGGGTGCTGCATTGAGCGGTCGGTGGACAAGCCGTCACGTACCTCGCCGGCTGGCGGGTGCCAGTCACCCGCTAAGGTGACTTCGGCTGCTCCGCAGGGTGTCCGCAGAAGCCGCTGGACGGCCGATGTGGGAGAAGAATGCTTCTACACCAGGCGCGGCCCTTCACTGCGGTCGCCTCCGCAGCAGGAATGCTGAGGCACCAAGCACGATGGCCGAACCGAGGGAGATCGTGCCGCCCACAACGAGCGGTTTTGGCCGGTATACAAGCTCGAGGCGGCCGGAGGCTCCCGCCGGTAGCTCGACTGTCGGGATCAATCCACGGTAGGAAGAGACAGGAAGCGCGGCGCCAGCCAGGCGCGCCTGGTAGCCAGGGAAATACGGCCGCGAGAAAAGTAGCTGGGTCGGGCGTGTTGCGTCGGCAGGGGTGACATCCGCAATGACCTGATGGCGTGAGTTCTCGATCGTTCGCACGTCGCCGCCGGTTAAGCCTTGGCCGCTCCGCACGCGCACGGGCTCGAGTCGCTCGCGGCGGTGGTAGACGTAGCCGTCCGTCCAGCGGTGCGCGATTTCCCACTCCTTAGGTAGTGTGTCAGGCATGTCGAAGTCCCAGGCGACGATGAGGCCGTCGATGCCGAGCTCGGCGAGCAAACCATCAGGTCCGCTCTCCGGGATGACGAGCTCGTCGACTTTGACGGGATTGATCTGGCCGTGGGTGCCGAAGTCGAACAGCTTCCCTACTCCAGCGGGTGAGATCGGGCTGTAGCCGTTGATCAGGTGCACGCCTGCAAACATGGATGTGCTGCCGGGCCGGACCGTTTCGCCGAACGACCAGTCGTGCTGGTCCGCTCGGTAGTTGGATTGCGGCGAGCGGTAGAGGCTCAGGTAGAGCCGATCGGTGGCCAGCGGGGCCGGACTGTTCAGCGTGTCCTGAAATGGATATCGCGCGACGGGTCCACTCGTCCCCATATCGATATAGGTCATGAGCAAGGCTGCGAATGTGACGCCCGCGGCGGTCCACTGCCTGGCCAGCGACTGACCGCTGAATGTGCCATCCACCGCCCACCAGATGCTTGCGAGCGCGAGCAACCAGAGAGGGAGCGCGGTGGTATCTACCGACGTGGATTGGCCGGCGATCAGCATGGCGAGGACGATGGCGACCAGCATGAGCAGCGCCCAGAATCCCAGGTTGTGGCGGCCCCAGACTCGCGTGCTGCGGATGGCGGCGAGCCATTGCTCAAGGGCGGCACCAGCAGCCAGCGCGAGCACGAGGTGGACGAGCGGCAGCCAGCGGAAGCTGAACCTGAAGAGCCCCGCTCCCGGCAGCATGCAGACCGCGAGCGCGAAGCCGAGCAATCCGAGCAGCCACGCATTTCGCGCGAAGAAGCGTGCGCGGAGCATCACTACCGCGATGAGCAGCACGACGGCGGGCGCGAAGCCACAGGCAAGCTCGAGCGCGGGATGTGCGGAGATTTGTTCCTCGAAGCGACGCCACTCGACGGTCCAGGCCGGTAAGATAAACCCGGGAAGTCCGTCGACCGGCACCAGCCACTGACGCGGCCGAAATGTCTCCGCCGCGCGGCGCGATCCACGCGACATCTCGATCAGCGACAGCCAGGCTGGCGCTGACAACCCGATGCCCAGCACCCAGCCGGCAGCCATTCGCACCGGCGCGTACCAGTCATGCGTGCTGACCAGCGCCCGCAACGTGAGCCACGCAGTGACGACACCAAGCATCAGGACGGTGTAAGGGAACCCGCCGGCGATGAGCAGGTAGATGAAGGGCGCCGGCAGCAGTATGCGCCAGCGCGGCCCCGTCTGACGCGACGCGAACTCGAGCGCCCACCATGACCAAGGCAGCCAGGCGAAGGCGGCAAGCGCACCGAACCAATCGCTCGCGCCCCAGGCGACGATCCAGCCATTGAGAGCACCGACCAGCGCGACCATGATGGCGCTCGGAAATTGCAAACCGTATCCCCGCGCCAGGAGGAACGACCCTGCCGCGAGCACGGCGAGATGCGTGATGGAGAGCGCGGCCGCTTGCGCAGGGAAGCTGAGCGCGAATTTCCAGATCACCACGACGGCCGCGTTGACGAAGACCGAGAACGTTCCGTATTGAAACTCCCCCGCGAGATTGCCGCAGACCCACGAGTATGGACTGAGCAACGGCAGCGTGCCTTCCGACCAACTCCGCGCGACGTCGGCGAAGACCGGCAAAATCGAAATCTGGTAGTCGTCGATCCAGAACGCGTGCGGATGACGCCAGACGAGGATGAGACAAAAGACGACCGCGAGTGCGCCGGCGAACGCCGCGCCAAAGATCTCGCGCCACAACGCGCGGGAGTGCCGCGCCGAAGCCTCGGCTGGGTCCGATGAACTCAAAGCCACGCCCTACAACACGACGGGCGTGCCTTCAGTCATCACCAGCACCTTCTTCTCGATCTCGTGCTGGCGTGCGCAGGCCAGCAGACGCGTGGGGGGTTCATCGAGGGGCTCGTAGCCGAGGCGGAAGCTGCCGTAGTGCATCGGCACGAGGGTCTTCGCGCCGAGTTCCTTGAATGCTTGCACAGCTTGCTCCGGATTCATGTGCACCTCGCGGCCACTCGGCGGGTCGTAGGCGCCGATGGGCAGCAGAGCGATCTCGATGTCGAACCGTTTTCCGATCTCCTCGAAGCCCTTGAAGTACGCAGTGTCGCCGCAGTGAAATACCGACCGCCCCGCGGCTTCGATCACGAACCCGCCGAAGCCGCGGTGTTGGTCGTGCAGCATCCGCGCGCCCCAGTGATGGCAAGGCGTGAGCGAGACGCAGAGCGGGCCGAGTTCCACCCGCTGCCAGTGGTCGAGCTCGTGGACGATGTTAAACCCGAGATCGTGGACCAGATTACCGACGCCGTGAGGCACGACGATCGGCTGGTCGGCTGCCACTTTGCGCAAGGTGCGGCGGTCGAGATGATCGAAGTGCGCGTGCGTCACGAGGACGAAATCGATCGACGGGAGGTGGAAGATGTCGAAGCCGGGCCGCTTGAGGCGCTTGATGACTTTGAGCCACATCGACCAGTTCGGGTCGATGAGCACGTTCACGTCCTGCGTCTGGACGAGGAACGACGCGTGCCCGATCCAGGTGATGCAAATCTCACCCTTTTTGACCTTCGGAAACAGCGGCGGCTCGCCCGCGGCGGCACGTTTGGTGAAGAGCGACGGGATGAGGACGCTGGTGAGGAAGTTGCGCTTGTGCCAATCGGTCGCCGGGCGCAGGCCGACGCGCGTCGATGCGGTGTCATCGCCGTTTCCCGATGCCGGGACGACGTTTTTCCGGCTCTTTCTCGAAAAAGGAATCGGCACTACCGCGGAACCATATAATCTCGCTGAGGTGAATCAAACCTTTCGAGGTCTTGCACGAACACGCTGACATCGCTGCGCAGAAGACCGCCGTCCGGGCGGCCATGCTCGCGCAGCTCCGCGCCATGGCGCCCGACGAGCGCACCGCGCGATCGAAGGTCATCTGCCGCCGGATTATCGCGTCGACCGCATGGATGAATGCCGAGCGCGTGCTGTTGTTCTCGCCCATTCGCACGGAGCCGGATATCGCGCCCGTCGGATCCGCCGCGACTGACGCAGGCAAGCGCATCTCGATCATGCCCACGACACTGCGCACTGAGTCGCAGCTCGAGCTGCCGTTTATTCCCGACCTGGTGCTGGTTCCCGGGCTCGCTTTCACGCGCGGGGGACATCGGCTGGGACGCGGCGGCGGGTTCTACGATCGGCTCCTGACGGGGCGGGCGAAGGATTCTTACAAGCTCGGCATTTGTTTTGCGCCGCAGCTGCTCGAAAGCATTCCGACCGAGGAACATGACGCGGTGCTTGATGCGGTGATCAGCGATTGATGCCAGCACGCGCTAATCTACGGGTAGGGACGCCGCGCTGCGGCGTCCGATCGGCGTGGCATGCACCAGATGGCCCGCGAGTCGTTAGGCGGGCCACGCGCACCGGACAGCGCAGCGCGCTGTCCCTACCCGAGGGCGCGGGCGCACGAGCCGAGTGATGAAACTGCTGGAGAGCTTGCCGCGTCAGCCGTTCATCGGCGTGGCGTGTGCCGCGATCGCCGGCATTCTCCTTGCGGACAATGCGCCGCATCCGGCGCTCGGCGCGATCGGTGCGGCGGCCCTGGCCATCGCAGCGCTGGTGCGGCGAAGCTCGTTAGTCACGCACGTCTTCGTGCTGGCGAGCTTCTACTGCGTGCACAGCTTTCGTGAATCGAGCTCTCCGGCCGTGCAGCTCGCGCAGGAGCTCGGCCCCGAGCCGGTCGCCCTCGCCGCGCGCGGCGTGGTGGTGAGCGAGCCGAGGCTCTCGGCGCGCGGCACCGCGACATTTCAGCTCCGCACGCGATCGATCACGAAAGACGGCCAACTCCGGAGCTGCGATGCAACGCTGCTCGCCCGCTGGCGCGGCGACGTTCGCTATGGCGACGAGCTTCAGCTCTTCGGCGTCGCGTCGCCGGTGGAACCACCGCGCAATCCCGGCGAGTTCGACATGCGCGCGTACCTCGCGCGGCGGGACATTCGCCACGAGCTGTTTGTCCGCTACCCGGAAAACGGAAAGGTGCTCAGCCGTGGCGGCGGCAATCGCGTTATGCATGCGGCGCAGGCGTCGCGCAAGTGGATGCAGGATGCACTGGCGCGCGGGCTGGAGGATTCGCCGGACCTGCACAGCCTGATCAGCGGCATGGTGCTCGGCGTTCGCGACGAAACTCCAGACGAGATCGAGGAGCAATTCCAGCAAACTGGAACGCTGCACCTTTTCGCGGTGTCAGGATTGAACGTCGCCATCGTCGCCCACCTGCTCTGGATCGTAGCGACGACGATGAGGATCCCGCGGCGCTGGGCGATCGGTTTGATCATCCCGGCGCTTTTCTTCTACGCAGCGGTCACGGGGTTGAACCCGTCGAGCGTTCGCGCTGCTTTGATGGCTGCCGTCGTGCTCGGCGGCTTCTTCGTCGATCGCAAAGTCGTGGCTGGAAACACCGTCGCGGCCGCGGCTGCGCTCGTCCTTTGCTACGATACGAACCAGCTCTTCTCGATCGGCTTTCAGCTCTCGTTCGCGGTGGTGATCGCGATCGTCTGGGTCGCCGATCCGCTGCTGAAGTGGCTGATGCGCTGGTGCGAGCCGGATCCGTTTCTGCCGCGCAGCCTCGTGAGCGGCGCGCATAAGATTTGGGAGCGCAGCTGGGGCGGAGCAGCGCGCGGCTTGTCTGTCTCGCTCGCCGCGTGGTGCGGCTCGTTGCTCTTGATCCTGCCTTACTTCCATCTCGTCACGCCGGTGTCGCTCCTCGCAAACCTTGTCGTTGTGCCGCTGGCTTTTTTTGTCCTCGCGGTCGGGCTCATGTCGCTCCTCGTCGCGCCGCTCGCGCCATGGATCGCCGTCGTGTTCAACAATGCGAACTGGAGCCTCGCCTCAGCCATCCTCGCTTCTGTGGGCCTCTTCGCGCGCGTGCCGGCGGGTCACTTCTACGTCGCGCGGCCACACTGGCCGACCGGGCCGGTCGAGATGACGGCGCTCGACGTCGGCCCGGGTGCGGCTGTGCATTTCCGCAGCAGGGCGGCGGACTGGTTGCTCGATTGCGGGCCGGAGCGCGACTTCAAGCGCACTGTGCGCTCCTACCTGCGCTCGCGCGGCGTCAACGGCCTCGACGGCCTGCTTCTCACACACGGCGACTCGATGCACATCGGCGCGGCTGCCTCGGTGCTACGCACGTTTCGGCCGGCGCGGTTGATCGACACACCAGTGCCGGATCGCTCGCGCATTCACCAGGCGCTGATCGTGCAGCTGTCGGAACAGCGGATCGCGAGGCAACTCTGCGCCGCCGGTGGAGAGTTCGACTTCGGGCGCGATGCCACGGCGCGGGTGATCTTTCCCCCACCCTCTCAGCGCGCGCGAGCCGCAGACGACCAGACGATGGTGGCCCAGCTGCTCCTGCGAAATCGATGGCGCGTTCTCCTTATGTCCGACAGCGGTGAAGCGACCGAACGGCTGCTGCTGGCGAGCGGCGAAGACTTGCGCAGCGACATCCTGATCAAGGGGCAGCACCATTCCGGGCGCTCGGGTTCGGCGCACTTTATAGATGCCGTTCAGCCACAGGTGATCGTCGCCTCGTCGCCGCGTTTTCCGGAGAACGAGCGGCTCAAAGCGGACTGGGCGGAGATGGTGACGGCACGCGGGATCAAGTTACTGCGCCAGGACGAAACCGGAGCCGTGACCCTTCGCTTTCACCGCGATCGGTGGGAGGCAATACCTCACCTCGGCGGCGGGACATTCCGCAGCACCAGCCGGTGAATCGGAAGGCCGGATCCCACAAAGCGCTCTTCGAATGTGCTTCGCGGCAGCGACGCGTTCTCATTGCCGACGGGCACGAGCTCCGGAACCGCCGCGGCAGCTGCCTGCATTCCTTCGAAGTAGGGCGCGTCGTCAGTCGTTAGGCGCAGCAGCCCGCCGGCGACGAGTATGCGGTTGATCGCGCGCAGAAACTCCGGGGTAACCGTGCGCCGCACGTGATGGCGGCGCTTCGGCCACGGGTCCGGGAACATGACGTGACACACCTCCACGGACGCCGGCGGAATCAGGCAAGCCGCCGCGTGTGCAATGTCCATGCGGATGACGCGTGCGTTGCTCAGGCGTTGCGCGGCGATCTTGCGGCAGGCGGTGCGCACCCGCCCGACAAGTCGCTCGATGCCGAGATAATTCCGCTCCGGGTGACTGGCCGCGAGCGCGGCGATGAATGACCCATCGCCGCAACCGAGATCGACCTCGAGCGGTGCGGCGGCCGGAAACAGCTGCCGCAGGTCGATGGGCTCAGTGACGTCGCCCGGCAGGTATTCCACCAACGCGGCTTCGCTCGTCACGATTTTGCTCCGGCGCATCTGCACTGGATAGCATTCCACGGCAGTTCAGCGACCAGAAGACTCAGCGCGTGCGGCCTACTCAGCGGGCAACGTCAGTTCTCCCTCGCTGACGAGGACGGACGCACCACCGACGCGTACGGCCGTGATCGCTCCCAATGCGACGTCCGCCTCGACAAAGATGGTGCTCGGCCGGCCCATCTCGACACCCTGGCGGACCGTCCAGCGAAGCACACCATCCGGAGCGGTTGGCGGAACAAGATAACCGGCGAGCGCCGTCGCCGCGCCGCCTGTCGCGGGGTCTTCAGGGATGCCCAGATCGGGCGCGAACATGCGTGCGCGGATATCTGCGTCGCCCGCATCGTGCGTGATCACGTAGATGTCTGTAGCCCAATACGGTGCGATGTGACGCTCAAAGCGTTCGTTGTTCACCCGGATGCGTGCGAGCGCATCGAGATCGCGCACGGTGACGAATAGAAACGGCACGCCGGATGAGAAAGCCTTCGGCTCGCGGCCGTCCACTTCGAGATCGGCCGGATCGAGCGATAACACAGAGGCGATGATCTCTGTCGATGGCGGTGGGGGTCCCAGCTCCGGGAGCTTTGCCGCGGACAGCTCCGCAAATACGGGACGGCCTGCTGTAGCGCGCACCATCACTTCGACCGGCCCGACGCCCTCCTCGAAAACGATGCGCGTCAGCTCGCCATCCAAGGGCACTTCACCGATGGCCGTGAGCACGAAGGCGCTGCCGACGGTCGGATGACCGGCAAACGGTAGCTCCTGTCCCGGCGTGAAGATGCGCAACCGGCGCGTGCCGCCCGGCGTTTCTGGCGGCAGCACGAACACGGTTTCGGAGAGGTTCATTTCGCGGGCGATCGCCTGCATGGTGGCCGTCTCGAGACCGCGTCCATCGGTGAAGACAGCGAGCTGATTGCCGCCAAACATCCGATCGGTGAAAACGTCGGCAGTGATGAATCGATAGCGCTTCTGCATCGTGGTCTCGAAAGTTACCCCGCGCCGCGCACAAATCGCGAGGCGTCTCTCAATTTCGCAATCCAGCCAAGCAGATCGGCGAGCGGCATGAAGTTGATGATGCGGTCAGCCGAGATGCCCGCCTTCAGTGCCGCCGCCAGGCCGAGCTCGATAGATCCGAGCTGCGATGGATCATGCGCGTCGGTGCCTAACGACACCCGAGCACCCGCTTCGCAGACGAGTCCGAGCAGCTCGACGTTCAGATCCTGCCGATCGGGGTAGCAGTCGATCTCGACGGCCTTGTCCAGTGCGGCCGCTTCAGCAAAGACCCGCGGCCAATCCGCACTCAGGCCAATGCGGAAGTTGTAAACACGGCCGCGTGGATGTCCGAGGATGTGGAGATCGGGATTCCGCAAGGCAGCGAGATAGCGCTCGGTCTGGTCTTCCTTCTTCCGCAACGCCGAGTGAAACGAGCCGAGCACAAGATCGAGCCGCGCGAGCGCTTCGCTGCTCATGTCGCCCTCGCCTTGCGGGTTGAGATTCAACTCGATCGAGCGAAGCACTGTTATCGCCTGTCCATCGCGCAGGATCGACGCATTCACCTGCGCGATTTCCGCCGCTTGCTCGAGCAGCTCCGCTTCGTCGATCCCGTCGGCGATCTTTAGCCCGACGGAATGATCCGTGATCGCGACGTAGCGGTAGCTGCGCTGCGCACCCATCTCTGCCATGTCGGCCACTGAACCGGAACCGTCACTCCACGTGGTATGCATGTGCAGATCGCCGCATAGCCGTTGCAGCCATCCCGGATCGGTCGCAAGGATGAGGCGCGCCTCGGCCAGGGTAAGAAAGTCGGCACGCAGAGGATCTCTGTCGCCTGCGCGGGCCACGGGATTCTCTATCCATGCCTGAAGCATCGTCGCGATGCGCGGACCCACACCGTGCAGCTCTGTCAGGCGTCTGCCTTTTCGGTGAAGCTCGCTCGCTTCTTCCGGCCAGAGAAACGCCGCCCGCGCGGCACGTTTCAGAGCCCGCTGCAGAATGCCGGTGGCGTCGCGCGCTTCCAGGGCGAGCAGCTCAGCCAGATCGGCATTCGTGACTGGTGGCGGCACGGACGAGGCCTGTCTCTTAACGGTCCGTGCTCAAGCGCTTCCTTGCCGACGCAGAAGTTCGGCGGCCTTCCGTGGCACAGGTGCTGCTAAAAGAACAGTGCAAGCTAGGAAGTCACTACTCTAATTTAAAAGTCACGTTTCGTTCCTTTAGCTTCAGCAAGCGCGGCCAGCGATGGCCGCGCTTTTTTTTGTCTGCGACGCCCCAGAGAATTGCGCAGACGCCGCGTCGCCTGACACGAAGCCCCTAATACGGCTTCAGCTGCGCGTTTGGCTCGACGAACTCGGCCGACGCGACGATCAACGGCTCCCCGAGATGCTTCGATAGACCATCGGCCAGGATGGTTGCGATCTCTTTCGCGTCGCGGGTGTAGCCCGGCATCGGGAACCCGCCATTGTTGCGGTCGTAGCCGTAGATGGTGCCGTCCGTCTCCCACACGCAATAAGCGTGGCCGGCAGCTTTACCCTCGTAGCGAACGAGGAGGATTTTCGCCCAGAAATCCTTTTCGAGAGTGTTCTGCGCTTTGACCGCGGCGAGATAATTGCAGGCCGAGACGACGCAGCCGTTCAGCATGGCAAGGTCTTCCTCAGCCTTCACTGCCTTTCCGACTGGGTGCTGGGTCCCGAGGACGAAGCACATGACGCCAACGAGGACAGGGGACAGGATCTCGCGGAGGAAAAGCAGGTTAAGGAAATTCATATCGGCCAGAAAGGCTTATGGTTTTTATAGCACCGGGATCTCACGATTAGGAAGATTATTCTCGTGAGACACAACCACAATCCTACGCTTCTCCGAACGCCTGCAGCCGTCTTGAACTGGGGCCGCGGGAAATCGCTTACCGGATTCGCCGGTACGTCCGCTGGCTGCCGTCGCTTGCCTCGATGACGAATTCCCGGGAGCCGGTCTTGAGCAATTTGTCGCGATCGCGGGTCCCGGGCGGGATCTTCCCGAGCGCGTCGCTGGTATATTCGTAGAGCAATTCGCCCTCGCGCACGCCCCACCGCCCGGTGAAGCGGGATAGCGTCTCGCCGTTCTGCTTCACTTCCCCGCTGAAGGTGCCGTCCTTCTTGAAGTCGTAGCGGCAGCTTTGGGCGGGGTTCTCGTAGAGCCACTCGCCAGCGAGCACGATGTTCAGGTCGCGACGCGCCGTAGCGCAGGAGACGAGCAGGAAAAGCGAGAGGATCAGGAGGCTCTTCATGCGGTGCGACGGTCACCTGCGCGGCGGATTAGTGCAACCTGAGCCGCATTTGCGCGCGGGCCAGAGGTATTGCGGCGTCGCACTCGAGTTGCCCCGGTACAAAAAACAAGAGCGGCATCCCGAAGGATTGCCGCTCTTGCCCCCTATGATCTGTCTGTGAAACTTAGTTCGAAGCGACGAGCGCGGAACCTGCGCGGAACTTCTTGGCACCGGCGTAGGCGTAGAGCGGCTCGTAGTTGCGCTTGCCGACCTTCTCGGACTTGGTCGCGCTGTAGTTGAAAGTCGGGTCGAGGACGAAGCTGCCGCCTTCGGTTTCCCAGGCGAGCCACGCGTGGGTCATTTTGCTCGTCGGGGTGCGCTTGCCGATGACGAGGCGGACGTTCGTCGCGCCGGCTGCCTTCATCCGCTGGTAGAGAGCGACGGACTTCGCTTTGCAATCGGCCGGCTCACCGGAGACGGTCTCGGAAGGGGTCTTCCAGAAGAGGGCGTAGCCGTAAGGAATGTCGCGGAGGTCGGCCATCCATTCGTTGACGGTGTTCATCGACACGCCGTTCGAGGCGCTGCCGGTGTTTTCGAGGATTGGGCGGATGCGAGCCATTTGCTTGTCGTAAGGCGTCGCATTTACGGTGAACATCAGGGCGTCAGCGAAGGAAGCGCTGGCGGAGATGGCGAGGAGGACTGCGGAGAGGAGGAGCTTTTTCATAGGGTGCTGCTATTTATGGTGGTTATAGTTGCTATGGTTTCTATAGCAGCACCCATGCCAGCCTCCGGACGGCTCTGAATTTTGGCGGCACGCCCGGTAAATGCCCGGCACGGAGGGGTCTCCCGCAGCCCTCGAGACCGAGGAGCGTTGCATCCGCACCGGCGCGCGGGCGCGTTCCTCTCAAGAATGACTACGACAAAACGCGACGAAGTGATCGACTGGCTGAACGACGCCTACGCAATGGAACGCAGCATCGAGATCATGCTCCGCAAGCAGGCCGACAACGAAGATGCGCACCGCGCCGTCCGTGACCGCGCCCGCATCCATCTCGACGAGACGGCGGAACACGCCGACCGTCTGACCCGCTGCCTCGAGATGCTCGGCAGCAGCAGCCCGTCGGCCTTAAAGACGGTCGCTGGCCAGGTGATGGAGCTCGGCAAGGGCCTGACGACGAAATTCGCGCGTGACGAGCGGGTGAAGGATTTTCTCGCCGCGTACGGCACCGAGTATTTCGAGGTCGCCTGCTACAAGTCGTTGATCGCCGGCGCCACTGCTGCCGGTGAGGAGGACATCATTCCGCTGCTGGAGCAGAACCTGAAGGAAGACGCCGCGATGGCGAGCTGGCTCGACATGAACATCGCCGCGATCACCCGCGACTACCTCGCCAATACCACCACCACCGCCGCGGCGAGCTGAGCTGAGGCGCTGCCGAGGCAGGCGGCCGGCTATGGCTCTTTTTCAGGTGCAGGCGGCGGCGCGCCACGCCGCCGATGAAGCACTCGCTTATGGTGCGTCTTCATCTGCTCGGCGATCTCGCGTTGCTCCGGTGTCAGGTGCGGGGCCATGGCAGAGTGCGCCTGCTGCATGGTGTCGGCGACGCGTTTGCCGCTCTCGCGCCGGATTTCATGCAGTCGGTTGCTCGTGTCGTCGATGATCGGGCCCAATGTCTCCACCTGCTCGGGCGTGAGTTGAAGGCGGCGGGTGAGACGCTCGCGCAGATGCTCGCCCATCCGGTGGTGATGTTTAGAAACAAGAACATCGTGCGCCCGCCGCGCGCCGACGAACATGCCGGTTGCCATGCCCGCGGCGAACACCACCAGCACTCCGATCGCTAGCCGCCACTTGAGCGCGCGCGTCATTCGGTCAGCTCCGAATTGATTGCGGTATCGACCATGGCGTAGGCGTTCGACAGCGGCTCAGCCAGCTCGTCGTTCTCCTCGAGTTGCCAGTAGGTCGCGGCGCTGGCGAACACCGCCACGATCACCGCCGCCGCCGCGATGCGCGTGAAGAGGCGCGCCACTGCCGGCACGTCGCGACGGCCGTCGCGCTGCGTCGAGCGGGCGAGTGCCACCACGCGGGTGTCAAAGCCGTAGGGCATGTCGGGCGCGCCGCTTTCCCCGCGCGCCGCCCGCAGTAACCGCTGCAGCTCAGATTCCCGCTTGTCCATACGCCTCCTTCTCAGATAGCCGACTCAGCAGCCCCTTCAATTTTTGTCGCGCACGAAATGCACGCACCTTAACCAGCGCTTTGCTCCAGCCGGTGATCGTC
Organism: uncultured Chthoniobacterales bacterium; assembly: GCA_902805675.1. GTDB lineage: Bacteria > Verrucomicrobiota > Verrucomicrobiia > Chthoniobacterales > UBA10450 > JACCTI01. The sequence goes on from CADCTA010000061.1 coordinate 13,318, forward strand.
CGGATCTCCGCGACTGACTTTTCCTGGAGGTATTGTAGTTCAATCACGAGACGCTCGGCGGGCTTCAGCGCCTCGAGCATATGCGCCACCAGATCGCGCGAGGCGAGTTGCTGATCCGCTCCGAGCTCCTCGGAAGTAGCAGCGAGATTATCGACTACGGCCGCCTGTTCTTCGCTTAGGTCCGCCCGCCGTAACTCCGGCCGCACCTTCTCGGCCGCGATCTGGTTCAGGCAGGTGTTGATGGCGATGCGCGAGACCCAATGCTCCAGCGGCACCGCGCCGGAGAATTGCGGCAGCTTCTGAAACATCTTGATGAAAATCATCTGGCAAAGGTCCTCTTCCGCCGCGCGGCGCGGGCGGTGCGCGCGCACCAGCTTGGCCACGAGCGGGTACAAATGGCGGACGAGCGCGTGGGCCGCGTCCTCGTCATCCTGCAACGACGCGGCCACGAGCGCCGCCACGTCCGGTTCGTCAGCCATCTGCTCCACAATGTCGCCACACCGTCGGATATGACAGGCGCACCTGGGCTTTGGTTACAAGATTTCCGCCGAAGATCAACGCATGGGCAGCGATCTTCTTCTCCCGAGATCGCGGAGGCGTGATGCGCACGACGCACTGCTCCGGTCTCAAAAATATTCTGTAACCGCAACGCACGCCGCCGGGTCATTCATTGCAGAGCGCAACCTCAACTCGCTCGACCAAAACAACCAGCACTCCAACCAAACACATGAAACGAAAACTGATTACTCTAACGACTGCAGCTGCACTCGCGATCGGCGCGGTCGTGACGATGAACGCGCATCCTCCGGGAGAACACGGCGGCGGCCATGGCGGGCACCGGAAGATGTTCCGCATGGGCATGGCGGTGGAGCATCTAACCAAGGAGCTCGAGCTGAGCGAAACGCAGAAGGCGCAGGTGCAGCCAATCGTCGATCAGGCGAAGCCGCAGATCCAGCAGATCCACCGCGAAGCAATGGAGAAGTCCAGGACGGTGATGGACACCGCCGCGGCGCAAATCCGGCCGCTGCTCACCACTGAGCAGCAGAAGAAGTTCGATGCCATGCGCGCGGCGCACGAGAAGATGCGCGAAGGCATGCGCGAGATGCACGACGCAAAGCAGCAGTAAGCCGATCGCCTTAACCACACGAGCGGCGGCGTCTGACAGGCGCCGCCGCTTTAGTTTCTAGGCGACGAGCAGCGACTCAGCAGGGCGAGCTCAGTTCTTCAACGCGTGGATTCCACCACTGCCACTGCCGCCCCGCCGCCAACGCGTCGCACGGCGCCGTGCCGCTGTTCTCTGCCAGCGGCACGACCGTCGCGTTGAGAGGTATCCTCCGAAACTGCGCCTTCTCGCTTACCGACAAGGCGCCCAGCGCAGTGGGTGGAACTTCGGCGAGTGCGCCATATAGATGGCTCCGTCGAACTCCAGATGCGGACGGAGCTGGTCAATGCCGGTGGCGTAGGCGCGGTGCTCGAGAGCAGAGCCGCCGCGCGTGTCGACCAGGATCGCCGGCGCGCCGCCCTGAGCATCCAGCACGGGTTTGAGGGCGTCTTCCAATGAATCGGGCTGACGCTGGACCTCCCCGCAGGTGGCGAAATCAACTTCCGTGACGAACGCGTTCAGGGTGAAGCTCGCGTACCTTTCGCCGAAAGCGTCCGCCAGATGGCTGCCCATCGGCTTCTCGCCGGTCACGAGCGGCGCCCGCGCCACGTGTGAGTTGGCGGCCCAGACCATCGTCCGGGCGTTCGGCGCCTTCAGCCCACGCATAACGTGGAATGCGTACGCCATTCCTTCGTCGCGCGCGCTGTAACCCGCCGGGCGGTTATGCGCGATGGTGAAGACCTGGTTCTCGTTCGCACGCATGCCCACCACGCGCAGCATGGCGATGGCGAAGTCCCCATCGGACGTCCGCTGCACGAGGTTCGGCTTGTTCGTGGTCAGGTGATTCTCGATTGAAGCCAGTGTCTGTAGGCATGCCTCGTGCCGATCGGCCGGCACCTGGCCAAAGGGATGGTTCTTCTCGACACCTTCACACTGTGTCAGGCCGGTAGACCGCGGGTCGCTCCGCGGGATACCGATGCGCTCGAGGTAATTGACGAGCCCGGCGGCGTCCTCTTTCGGCTGCTGAATATCGAACCCAAAAAACGCGATCTTGTCGGCCGGGTCAGGATGGGCGCTGTTCCAGTCTCGCATCCACTTCACGGCATCGGCGTACTCGGTGCCCTGCCACACGATGATGTGCTGGCGAATTGCCTCCTCGGCAGTTCCGCTGCCGCCATTCACGTAGGCGGCCGCCAATTCGGCCCCTTGCCAGCCGGTCTCCATCGCAAACGCGCGGAAACCCATCTCCTGGACAAGGAACCGCAGCATCCGGTGCTTCATCCGGTAGAACCCGCCGGAGGTGTGCCAACTCTCGCCAAATCCCGCCACCGTCGCGTGGCCGATAAGCCAGCGGAGCGGCTCGAGATCCGCCGTCGAGCCGAGGTTCGGATCGTCGCCCAGCAGAGGCCACACACCGAGATAGTCGGCGTTCAACGCGTACACTTCTACGACCGCCACGCCGGTGGCACCGCCAGCACCGCGCACCGTCGCCGTGTAATTGCCAGGCTGCAGCGTCTCGACGAGCGCGGCTTCCAGCTCGATCGCCGGCGGGATGCCTGACGCGCGGATCGGCGCCTCCTGGTCGCTCCGCCAGTTGTCGTTCGATCGGAGGACGTTGCCGTTGCCATCCACCAACTCCAACATCGGATCAGCCAGCTTGCCGGTCACCGAGAGCGAAGGCCCGATCGCGCGGATCAGGACGCGTTGCGACGAGCCCGGCTCGCCCACGACGATCGTGCCGGCGATCATCACGTTGGTGCCGGTCTGGACCAGGCCGCGCGTCGCGATGTTCGCGAGCTTTGAAGCGGCGCCGGTGTCCAGATCGTACAGTTCCACCAGGCCTACGCCGGTCGTGTCGCCTTTCCCGCGCATCACCGCGGTGTAAACGCCGGGTGCGAGCGTCTTCACGATCGCTGATTCGCGCTCATCGGTCGGCGGGATGGTGCTGGCCTCGATCTCGGACCGCTCGGCCGCTGCCTTCCAGTTGTCGTTGAACGCGAGCGACGTCTCACCTTGGAACAGCTCGAGAGTAGGATCCTCCAGCGCGCCGCCAACGCCTCCTGCGGCGAGCGTCGGCCCGATCGCGCGAAGCATCACCTTCTTCGGCTGGTTGCCGGTGACGATGAATCCCGCGATGAGCGCGTTTTCATCAGCGCCCACGGACATGCGCGTGGAGATGTTCGCAAGGCTTGGCTGCTGCTGCGCGTGCGCGTTCAAACCCGCGGGGATCAACGCCACGCCTGCGGCAGCGAGTGATCCTAGGAGGCTCCTAACACCGCGATTGCGCCAACCCGCTGTAAGCACAAGACCGAGCGTGCCGAGATCCTAAGCGGATGACAAGGACAAAGGCGAACTAGGGCCGACATAAGCAAGGCGCACGCAGGGCACCGTGCTCTCCTGCACGCACGAGAGCAGCGCACTTCCCTTCGTATCGCTAGATGGAAGCCGCCTTACCGGCCGCTGCCGGAGTTCTGATCGTTCGGCCTGCGATCAGGAGGCGGTCGCTGGCCGCGAGGCGGCCGCCGCGGGTCGCGGCCGCCCACCCGCGAGCCACCGCCGAAGAGCCCGCCGATGCCAATGCCGATCGATGGGCCGCGCGACTGTCCGCCGACGGGTTGGCCCTGGTAGATTCGCTCCCCGTTGGCCTGGTCACGCGCCGCCTCTGCGATGAGCTCGCGGCTGGGGAGCGGGCGGAACTTCGTGACCAGCGGATGCGTCTTCATCACCTCGTCGAGGTCGATGTCGACTGGCATACCGAGCGTGGTGGCGCCTGCGGGAACCTCCAGCATCTGCCCCGCGCGCAGATCGCGTGACTGCCCGCTCACTTTTCGCAGCGACAAGCGGGCGCCGCCTTCCAGAACGACGAGCTTGCTCCGTCCGCCGCGAGCGTGCTCGAAGATCAAGGTCGTGCCGGTGACCGCGACGGTCACCGGTTCAGTGCGAATGTTTCCGCCACCTGAGCCTTTTGGAACGCGCAGGAGGAGCGAGCCGTTCGTCAGCTGCACGTCGCGACCGGCTTTGTCGAAGCTGTAGATCGTGTTCGCGCCGAGCCGGCTGATTGTCAGATCGGGAAACGTCAGCTCAGAACGCGACGCATCGCCGGTTCGCACCGCTTCGCCTTCGCCCACTTTGTCATTCAAGGCCGCCGCGCGCGCAGCTGCGTCTTCCGGCAGCACTTTTACGTCGCGCACGATCTGTGTGACCCGCGCCGCGCCCGGCGTCGCGACCAATGGCCGACTCGGCAGCGTGACTGCAGCGGCAATCGCGATCGTGATGCGCAGCAGTGGTGCGTTCATGAACGTCACTCGAGTGCGGAAACCCTTGACCGGGCACAGGGCGTTGGCCTTGTTCGCGGTCGGCGAGCAGCACGCACCTGAGGGGAGCAGAGTGTTCACCCGCCTATGTTTATCAAGATGCAGGGCTTGGCAGCAACGGGTAAATCCCTCACCGAGCCGTCTAGCGGAACGCCGCTCTCGGGGCGACGGTTCGTCCCCGGCTCGTGCGATTTGGTGCCGACGAGCGGAATTGCGCTGACTGGCGGAAGAGCTGAGGCGCTGACGACCAGCGATCAGGCGCTACGGAATCGCCGCCATAGCATGCCGAACGAAACCATCCGGCACGTCTCTCAGGAAGAGGGAGTTCGCCAGCGATGTTTCTGTCGCTGCTGGATTCCCTGACCTGCGTCCATTTAAGAAGCGCGTAGCGGTAGTGCGAAACGAACCAAACAGGTGGCTACACAAACTCAGACGCTCCGCATCCTCTGCGTCGATGATGAAGTTCATGTCCTTTCGCTAGTGACCGACACGTTGAGCGCTGAAGGCTACGACGTGCAGACCGCAGTCGACGGCGCGCACGCTTTGCAGAAGATCGCCACCAATGACCGGCCCTACGACCTCCTCATCGTCGACGGCAGAATGCCAAACCTCGACGGCTGGAAGTTTATCGTGCAGACGCGCGCTGGCGGCTTCAAAGGCCGTATCATTGTCTTTTCCGGCTTCATCGATGCCTATGAGCAGAAGCGTTACGGCGAGCTCACGATCGACCGCATCATCGAAAAGCCGCCACGCACCGGCGAACTCGTGCGCGCCGTGAAGGAGTTAATCGGCGAGGCATTGTAAATTCGCGCGGCAGGCGGACATTTGCTCACACTGCGTCACTCGCGCACCAGCTGTCGTATTACGCAGTGCAACTCAGGCAAACTCCCAGTGTTAAATCTCACATCATGAAACCAGCTTCACTTCTCCTCCTCGCCGCCGCCATGTCGCTCATCGGCTGCACGACCACGACCGAAACGACCACCGCGACGACTCGCACGACGGCCGCGACTTCGGATTCTCGCAGCGGCGCCACGCCGATCGACCAGAATCGGAACATCAACAAGCGCACCTACACGCACGAAGACATCCAGAGCACCGGTCGCGGTGACAACATCGCCGACGCGCTTTCGACCCTCGACGCAGGCGTCTACACCTCGGGCCGGTAAGGCTCCCAGCTCCGTGTGGCTCGCGCGCTGACTCGCTCAGCGCGTGAGCAACACCACTCCAAGCGCCGTCTTTGCGGCGTTCACGGCGCGCGCGGTGCGTCGATGATCCGCGATCTCTTCCGTCGCGGCCTTTACAAGCTGCGGCCCGACGTGCCACAGCAGCGACCGCCGTCGCGGCATCACGATTCCGGCGATCCCGTCAGCAATCAGTAAAATCCCGCCGATCTGAAGCAGACGGCGGCACGTCGAGTTCTCGTTCATCACACCCTATTGCGTGTCCGGCGCAAACTTTCAAACGGGCGGTCGCTGTGGCGGCTTCTTTTTCGACCGATCGAAGCTCCGGGTGTTTGACTCGTTCAGCCGGTTCGCGCCGCCGCACGCACCTGTCGCCTGCGGATGCTGTTGTGGACCGGCACGAGCACGGCCAGCGAGAAGTAGACCCAGCCGCTCCATTGCACCTGCGGCCTCGGCACAGTCAGCGCGAGTACGAGTGAGAGAATCCCGACCGTCACAGGAATTAGCCAGGCGGTGATTTCACCGACTGTTGTAATCTGCTCGGCCTCGTTCAGGCGTAGCGGGCGCCGCAGATAGTACGCGCGCAAATTCAGCAGCAGGATCTCCAAAGCAATTGCGGTGAAGCCAATCGCAAACACTGCGAACAACGTACGGGCCTGTACGGCTGACTGCAGCAGCAGCGGTTGCCCGAAAGCGCGATCGCTCAGCAGGTACCACATCCCTCCGAAGATCACCTTGAGCGGGTAGATGTAGATCAGGATTGTGACCAGCATCGTCCAGCTGATGAAGATCGAGACGCCGTCTTCCAGCCCGTAGCGCCGGCTCCACAGCCAATGGCCCCGCCAGAAGAGCCCCAGCACGGCAATGCTCGCAATGAACGCCGGCACATTTCGGAAAGCGGCGAGCAGGTCGCTGGCGTTATCTGGCACGCGATCGACGGAGATCACCATCATCGTGACCGAAAACGCGAAGGCGGCATCGATGAAGGCTTCCAGCCGGGTCGTGTCCATTCCGCGCAGGCGGAAACTGCGCAGCCGCGGGAGCGTATCCAGATCGTCCGGCATGGCCGACGCAATCTCGTCGTGGCGCTCGTTCATCGCTCCCGATGTCATGCCACAGTCGGGCGCGCGGGGGCAATCACGATGCGCCGGTGTGTGCCTAGAGCAGCTCTGCTGGAGCTTTCCGGCTGTGACGCCTCGTGAGTGGCGAGCCGTGGATCGAAAGCGGCGGAAGACCGCCGCACTCCAAAGCGCAAGCGCATCGAGCGCGCTGCGCGGGCGCGGTAGCGTGTTGGAGTGCGCCAGTATTCTGGCGGTTTTGCACTTCTCACGAGCGAAGCAGGAAACTACTGCAGCAGCTGCGCTAGTAGACCGCTTCGCTGGCGCGGGTGCGCTTCAGCAGCATCTGCGAGAAGACGAACAGGATGGCAAAGATGACGACCGAGAGCGCGGCGGCCCAGCCGAACCGGTACATGTTAAAGGCCGCCTTGTAGACGTAGGAGACGAGGATGTGCGTGGAGTCGGCCGGCTCGCCACCGTTCGTGACCAGCCAGATGACGTTGATGTTGTTGAACGTCCAGACAATGCCCAGCGTGATCGCGGGAATCATCACCGGACGAAGCAGCGGCGCGGTGATGTTCCAGAACTGAAACCACTTCGACGCGCCGTCCACGTCCGCGGCTTCGTAAAGGTCGTCCGGGATCGACTGCAAGCCGCCGAGCGCGATCACCATCATAAAGGGGAAGCCGAGCCAGACGTTGGTGATGATCACGGCGAGGAAGGCTTCAAACGGGGAGGTCAGCCATTCCACCGGCGGCAGGTGGAGATACTTCGTAATGAGCAGGTTCACGGCGCCGTACTCGTAGTTGAACATGCCGCGCCAGGTGAGCGCGGTGATGTACTGCGGCAGCGCCCATGGCAGGATCAACGCCACACGCCACCATGCTTTTCCGCGGATGAACTTCTGATGCAGCACGACGGCGAGAAAGACGCCGATCACCACGTGAAAGACGATGTTTACGAGCGTCCAAATCACCGTCTTGAGCAGGATCGACCAGAACAGCTCCTGCCGGAACACCGACACGAACTGATCGAAGCCGATCAGCCGCCAGTCGCGAATGTGATAGATGTTCGCATTCGAGAACGAGAGGACGACGTTGAATAGGAACGGGAACGCTACCACTGCGAGCACGACGAGCAGCGCCGGCGTGAGCAATGCGGCAAGGAACAGCCGAACTTTGGTTTTCTCGCTCGGCATCACAAAGGCGGCCCGACGAACTGGAGCAATGCTGCTGCCTCACCCCCATCATAGCCGTCATCCCGAGCGGAGCGAAGCGGAGTCGAGGGATCCCGTGGAGTTGCCGAAGGGTTTACCACGGGATTCCTCCACTCCGCTTCGCTGCGGTCGGAATGACAGCTTTTTTGGAGTTCATCCCGCAAGCATCAAAGGTTGCTATCCGCGATGTTCTTCTCGGCTTCGCGCTGCATCCGCCGCGCAGCTTCCTGCGCGGTGATCGCACCATTCATGACGAGCTGATACGGCCCGCGCATGCCTTCCCAGATTTGCCGCATCTGCGGCATGATCGGCATCGGCCGGCCGTGCTCGATCTGCTGCATTGACGCGACCAGCGCGGGGTTGCTTTCCATCACTGGGGATGAGAGCACCGCCGTCGCTGTCGGTGACGTGGAGAGCTTCGTCGCCATTTCTTCCTGCACCTCGGCGCTCGTCATGTAGTCGATCAACTCGCGGATGATCGGCAGCTTCTCCGGCGCGGCATTCACATTCACCGCATAGCCTTTCGCGGAAATCATCGGCTCACACCACTGCCCCGTCTCGGAGTTAATCGGCAGCGGCGCGACCATGTTCTGGCCGGGAACTCCGTAGCCGCCCCATGACCACGGCCCGTTCACGATCATCGCGGTCCGCTTCTCCTTGAAGAGCATGTCCGCGATCTCGTAGTCGCCTTCTTTCGGAATGATTTTGTACCGGTCCCGCAGATCAAGCACGAACTGGATGGCGCGCACCGTTTGCTCGTTGTCCAGAGTTGGCCGGCCTTGCTCATCGATGACCCAGCCGCCAAATCCGGTCAGGAACGGGATGAAGAAGAACGGCTCGCGGTAATTCCACGTCAGGCCGTACTGATCCATTTTCCCATCGCCATTCGTGTCTTTCGTGAGGCTCTGCCCCATCGCCACCAGCTCGTCCAGCGTCCGCGGCGGCGTCGGTACAAGATCCGTGTTGTAGACCAGCGTGAGATGATTCCCGATCTGGTCAGCGGCGAGCCAGCGTTTCTCCTGCCAGCTGACGATTCCCTGCGGAATGAAACGCTCGAAAAACTCCGGTCCAAAGACCCGATCGAGCGGCATCACAGTCTGCGTGGTGACCATCACGCCGACATTGTCCGATGGACCGTAGATGATCTCCGGGCCCTGACCCGCGACGGCCGCGATGACGAAGAGATTGCGGAGCTCCTCGTTTTCCTTGTAGAGCGCCTCGACCACATACTCGGGGTGCGCGGCGTTGAAGCGCTTTAGCTGCTCGTGAAACAGATCGCGCTCAGCGCTGATCTTCTGGTGCCAGATTTGGATGCGCCGGTGTGACTCCACTCGCGGGCTGCAGCTGCTGGCGCAGCAGAGAAGCGCGAGGAACAGCAAGAGACCAGTACTGCGACGGAGGACTGGTAGGGACATTGCGCTGTGATCTCCGAGCAGCGTGACTCGCCGCGTGATCATCGTACGTCCCCCTCGCGTGCGACGCCGCCCGGACGCCGCAGCGCGGCGCCCCTACCACGCAGCGCGCTCAACTTCTCAGCATCAACCTTGGCAGACACTCAGTTATACCCAAGCACCACGCCCGTCAGCGCCGGGATGACGAGCTTGGCGCCACCAGTAGCGACGGTCGCCTTCACATCCTCGAGCGCACCTTGGGTGACGAACAACGGCTTGATGCTGCTCGAGGCAAGATGCAGATCGACCGTGGCCGGCTGATCGCCGCGATTAAAAGCGACGAGCAGCGTCTCTTTCGCCGTGCGACGCGTGAAGACGAACGCGCGCTGCACGTCGTCCGTTGCGAGCACGGCATACTCACCCTGCGTGAGCGCGGGGTGCTCCTTGCGCAGCGCGATCGCGCTCTTGTAGAAGGCGAACAGCCCGTCGTCGAACTTGATCTCGTCCGGCTGCCGCTCGCGCCCTTCGCGCGGGTCGAGCGTCTGCGGCTCATGCTTCAGATCTGCCCAAATCATCGGCATGCGATCGTCGGGATCGTGCGCGCCCCACATGCCGGCCTCGGTGCCGTAGTAGATCATGGGCGCGCCGACATACGTCATCTGCAGGAGCGCAATCATGCGCTGGATGCTGCGCTCGCGCTCGTTCGGCTTGCGGATCTCGTACTTCTTCGCCGTGCGCAGATTGTTGTTGTTGTTGAACTCGATCTGATCGCTCGAGTAAGTCGTCCCCTCACCGTTCACGATCATCGACGCGAGCCGATCGGTGTCGTGCGAATCCATCAAGTTTTGCATCACGGCGGCGATCGCGGGCGGGAACAGCTTTCGCCGCTCGTCGAGGAGCTTGGCGAACTTTGAAGGCGCCACGTTGTTGTCGACCAGGAATCCCTTCACCGGAATCGCGAAGGCATTGTAATTCATCGAGGCGGAGAAGCCGCCCTCCGCCACGAGCTCGGCGGCATCCTTCCAGATCTCAGCGGTGGTGTAGGCGTTCGGGTTGATCTGGTGCACGTGCGCATTCCAGTCGGCCCAGAACTTCGCCGGCCGCTCGTCCGCCACATCCAGGCGCCAGCCATCAATGCCGTTCTCCGGCTTCCCATCCGGCGCCATCCACCGCTTCGTCGCCTCGAAGATGTAAGCTTTCGGAGCAGGGTGCATGTCCTTCTCATCCGTGGTCGCGGCGAACACCGGAAGCGACGCATGCCCCCACCAACCCTTGTAGGTGAATTCATTCCGCTTCGTCTTCGTGTCGTCGAAACCCGAGACGATGTACCAATCCTTGTAAGGCGACTTCGCCTGGTTCTTGCGCAGCTCCTGGAAGGCGAAGAACTCGCGGCCGGTGTGATTCCAGACGCCGTCGATGATCACGCGAATGCCGCGCGTGTGACACTGCTTGAGCAGATCGAGGAACAATTTGTCCGCCGCGGTCCATTTCCACGTCTTCGGATCGGCCGTTTCCTTAGCCATCTGCGCGAGATCGCCTTTCGGATCGGGCCCGAAGAACGGGTCGATGTGATGGAACGAGCTGCCGTCGTACTTGTGCATCGATCGCGCGTAGAAGACGGGATTGAAGTACAGCGTGTTCACCCCGAGATCCGCGATGTAATCGAGCTTGTCGATCACGCCCTTGAGATCGCCGCCGTAGCGCCGATCAAAGACGCCGTGCCGGTAGAAGTTCGGCCCGAGCTCCTTCTCCCAATCGTCGCGCGCGTACCAATCGGCAGTCCACGATGAGATCTTCCACGACGGCCCGGGTGTGATCGGCGTCTCGAGCGACTCGCGCGTCGGGTCGTTAGCCGGATCGCCGTTGCGAAACCGCTCCGGGAAGATCTGGTAAAAGATCGCTTCCTTCGCCCACGCCGGCGGCGTGATTGCCGCGTGCTTGCCACCGCCGCTGTGCTGCGCGCTGGTCGTGGAGACGAGAGCGAAGGCCAGCAGTGGCGCCACGCAAAAGCAGACGAATCGGGTCGGTCGGATCACGGCGACGCACTCTGTCGATTGCACTCCCATGAGGCAATCCTTTTGGCAGGCGGTGCGCTATTGCACAATCCGCACGCGGTAAAACCGCCGATCGACGGAGGCGTTGAAGTCGGTGTAACTGTTCGTGCCCGTGCCGGAGGCTCCCAACGCGCCGCTTAGCGGGAAGAAGCCATCAGTGAGGCGCTCCGAGACCTCGACCTGGTAAGTGCGTCCCGTGATGCTGCTCCACGAGATGGTCACGGCATTGCCGCTCTTTGTCGTGCTGAACACCTGGAAGAGCGATTTCGGATCGAATGGGTTTGTCCCGGCAACATCCTCGGCGGAATTGATCTTGCCGTCGCCGTCTTCATCGCCACCCGCAGTGATGAACTTGATCGAGCTCTGCGGCCCGACGGCGCCGGTCACAGAATTATCGTTGGGGTTCACTGACTGCACGGTGACGGTCGCGGTCTGGCCCGGCTGCCCAGCGACCGTCAAAGAGGTCGATGAGGTGAAGAACGTCGTCGTGTTGCCGTTGATGGTGACAGTGACGCGGTAGTGCGGGACGACTCCTTCCGAATCCGCCGGCGCGGCCTGCCAGGTGAATGGGGCACTGTTGCCGATCGCATATTGGAAACTGTTCGATGTGGTCGCGGCGCCTGGCGTGCCGCTCGGGGCGGTCACGTCGTAGAGCTTGAGGTATTGCGCTTCGTACGGGTTTGTGGCCCAGCCGCCGTCCGTCGTCGGCACCCTGTTCATCGCAACAAAGAGCCCCTCGTTCAGCAGCTGACTGCCAGTCTTTCGATTCAGGAAAACGTCGCGCCGACTCCCGTTCACGCCGAGGTATGCGGCGATGTTCTTGAAGTCGTACGTGCGGCCTGCCTTAATGCCGTAGTCGTTCGCGCCGTTTCCATCGACATCCTGCGCAATGTCGAAATTCCCCTGCTGATTGACCGTCGGCGAGTTCCCGTCACCACGATCGAGATTCGCGAAAGCGAACACCACATCGGTGTTCGCGGGCGAGGCGTTCAACGTCTCGAACTTCGCGACCGAGAAGATCTTCGGCTGCACGCTGCCGCCCACCTGATTGATGAAATACCGGTTCGAGCTGCGCAACGCCGGGCTGAAGCGGCGCGCCTGCGCGACGCCGCTATAAACCGGGTACAGCTGGTCGAGGCCGTAGTTGTAATAGCCGCCGCCAATGAATGGATTCACCTTGTCCCAAGCGGGCTTGAGTGAGTTGAACTTTTTGAAGTGCGGGATCAGCTTCCCAAAATTCTCCTCGTAGCGATCAAAGCCGAAATTGCTCCCGGAAATCCCGAGCTCCTGGCCGAAGAAGATCATCGGCACGCCATCGACGGAGCCGTTGGCAGCGAAGCGGATGAGCGCTTCGAAGGGGTCGGCGTAGTTCGCCTCGTCGTGTGAGGTCGTGTTTAGGAGCACAAGACCCTGGCCATACGCATTGCGGCGGCTTTCGTAGATGTTTCGGTAGGCGTCCGTCGTCGTCGCGCCGGAGAACGCAAACGTGATGTTCTCATTCAGAACATCGAAGTGCCGGTTGGAACGGTAAGTAACCGCGCCGCCGTCCAGCGACTCCGCCATAAACACGAAACTCCACTTCTGCGTGCGGGCTCGATTGATGATGTACTCCCAGGCCTGTGGTGGCAGTCCCTGCCCGAAATCGGCGCGTAATCCATCGATGCCTCGCGCCGTCTGCTCCTGCAGGGGAGTGCCGGGCGGACAGCCAGTCTGCGTCAGCCAATGCGGGATGTAGGCGCCAAAGTAATTCCACACCCGGCGCGTGATGTTTGAAGAAGAGTTCGGCCCGCCGTCAAAGTCGTTCCAGTCACTGTCCCCGTAGAAGAACGTGTCGCCTTCGTCGTTGAAGCCGCCATTGTCGCCGGGATTGTTGTCCACCAGCGCAGAGTAGCTCCCGTAGAAGACATCGTAAGTGTCGCCGAATTTCCCAAAATCTCCCCGGTCCGGCGCAACCGCCACGTTCGCCTCGGATGAGGCCCGGTTCGCGTAGTCGTTGTTGCGCGAGAAAAAGCGCGCTTCGTGCTCGGCGATCTCGTCGTTCGGGCCGTAGTTGTTGACGCCGTCGACTGTGTCGAAGAGCTGATCACCGAGCGCGGCAAACTCGACGTCATACGCCGTATGGTTGAACGCCGCGTCGAGCATGACGTTGACCCCTGCGCCGTCAGCGCGATTGACGAAGTTCTGGAATTCGAGCAAACCATCCGCGCGGGTGTCGTCGGAGCCCATGAGAGGCATCACGTCGAAGAAATTCTTCACCGCGTACGGGCTCCCCACTTCGAAAGCAGCGCCGGTTACGGGATCGATCTGTCGGCCTTGAATCGCCTGTGGATGGATCGGCTGGAACCAGAGCCAATTGACGCCAAGCACCTGCAGATACTCCAGGTTGAAGGGATCGAAGCCGTCATTGTCGCCATTGGCCGCGCTGAGCAGATCGTCGAACGTGCTGCGCTGATTGTACTGCACGCCAGTCGATTCGACGTTCAGCGTGTTCAGCTCGTACATCACCATCTCCCGAGCAGTCTTCGGCGAGATCGTGATCGCATGATCGCGGCGCCCACTCCCGAGCGCGCTGTAGTAATCCCACGTCGAGCTGCCGTTATTCCGAAACCGGGCGCTCAAGCGGTATGCGCCTGTCTTGTTCGCCGGCAGCGTCAGCGTGTAGCGACCCTCACCGCCCGAAGGCGCCATCGTGTAGCCACGGTAATAATGCGTGTCGTTCGTCCCGACGAGATCGCCGCTAGGCGGATGAATGCCGTCCTCAGTTCCGTCGTTGTCCGCATCCACTGTCGCGCGGTCGCGCCGGTTCACGTTCGTGTACACCTGCACCGTGCCGGGGTCGACGTTGCTCCCGTTTGGATGGAAAACGATGTTCAGCGATTCGCTTTCGTTCAGCACCTCATTGACGAAGAACTTGCTCGTCGTGTAGTTCGCCGGAACGCCGTTCACCGTCAGCGTGGGGTTCATCTGGAAACTGAATGCGTTGGCCGCCGCAACTGACTCGCTGTCAGTCCGATTGCTTGTCGTGTCGTTGCCGTAGACGAAGGTCGTCGCCCGATCGCTGTAATTGATCTGGAAGTAGTACTGGATCACTCCGCTGGCGGAAGACGGAGCGTTGAAGCTCGCGCGCCAAAACTTGTCGTTCCCGCTCTCGGCGAAGAACGACAGCCCTACGCCCTGCCAGAACCCGTTCGCTGTCTTGTAGAAGAGCGTTCCGCTGGTCTGGTTGCCAGGCGTGCCGCTCCCCTGGAATTGATTGCCGCTGTAGACCGTCACCGTCGCGCCGGTGTCGATACCGTGCAGTGGCGAGCGCATCGTCGCACTGCCAGGAACCGCATTCACCGGCACGTGCCAGGCGTTCCCGGTGTTTTGCGCGAGCGCGGCCGAGCTCAAGCAGAACGAAACGGCGGCGAAAATGACAAAGCGGATGCTCATTAAGGTTTAGGGAAGGCTGACTTCGAGTTTGTAAAAGCGCGGTTGCGCAGCGGTCGGAGCGGAGCCGGTGCCGCTGCCGTCGTCTGTGTAGTCTACGTTGCTGCCGGTGCCCGAGATGTTACCGCCGGCCTGAATCCAGGCGCCGCTTTGCAGGCTGTTGCGGTAGTAGATCCGGTAAACGCGGTCGCGGATGGTGCCGAACTGCAGGCCAACCGTCGACGGCGAAGTGCGGGTGATTTTCAGGCCGAACATGGCGCTGTCGGGCACGTTCGGCTTCAGGCCGGCGATGTATTCCTGGATGTTTGTCAGCCCGTCGCCATCGACGTTTCCGCCAGGACCGTTCGCACCCGAGGGGTCGCTTGCGTTGAGGCCGAACTGGTTCTCCCACCAATCCGGCAAGCCATCCCCATCGCTGTCATAGGTCAAGGCGGCGCCAGTCTCGAAACCGAGCGTGAAGGTCATGCTCGCGCCTTCGATCTCGATCTGCTGCGTCTGCGCCTGGTTGCGCATCTGCACCGTGTCGAGCGTGACCCCTGCGTCGCGATCCGCCGCTGCCGGATTAAAGGTCGCGCCGCCCAGGCCGGTACCACCCCAACGCAGGTAACTGCGCACCGTGCCAGTCGAATTCTGATTGAGCAGGTTCAATTCGGAGCCTGAGGCGAGCACGCCGCTCAGGTTCGCCTGCCCGTTTTGCATCAAATCGAGCAGGTCGGGCGAGAGACCGAAGCGCACGTAAAGCTTCACGTAATTCGCGACGGTGTAGTTCGCCGTCAGCTGCGCTTTGCCGGGCGGAAGCGTGATGTTCTTCACGATCTTTCCGTCGCTGCTCGTGAACCTCCACCCCATCCCGCCGTCCGCAGCCGCGGCTGAGTAGTAGTCATTCACGTAGGACGACCCCGCTGGCGAAGTGTTATCCGCCTTCGCAAACCAATCCTTGAAGCCAGACGTGCGGTAAGCGTCCGAATTGGAAACGCCCTCATCCTCCGTGAGCGAGTTTGAGTAACCCGCCAGATTGCCGCTCACTTGCGTGACGTATCCGCTATCGATATCGCGCAGCCACGAGGCCGTCATCCGGCCACCGAGCCGCTCGAACACCGCGAAGAAGCGATCGTTGAAGAGCAGGTATTCGTGTTCACCATCCCGGTCTACGTCGGTGGATACGGCGAATGACTGCCCGGCGTAGTTGTTTGCCACCTCTGCCCAGTGATCCACCCGCTTGTAGATGGAGGCGTTGCGCGTTTGCGCCTGCGCGATGGCAGCAAAGCCGGCGAGACCCTTGTAGTCGGTATCCGGCGAGATGTAGGCGCCCGTGCTGAACTTGCTCAGGTCGTTATTCGTCTGCTCGTGGAAGGCGGTGATGAAGAGCGAGGCGCCGAGCGTGGCATGCGCAAGCCGGTTCAATCCGGTCCGCGAGACGGCGAACTCGTTCATCGCGTTCACCTGCGCCCACGTGTCGCTGATGATTCCGCTCGGCTCCGCCGCATCCAAAATCCCGAACGGCTTCGGCACGAACACGCCGCTTCGAATGCTGAAGACCTTGTCGCGCAGGCTTTCCTCGCGACCGGCCAGACCGAAGTACCAGTGATCGTAATTCTCCTCCGTCGCGTGATCGATGTAATCGGGCGCGACTTTGTTGGCCACATTCGCGGCCCCTGCATCCGCGCTGCGGTCCTTCACCGGCCAGACGTCGCCGACGCCATCCGGCGGCAGCGAGATATCGACCTGTGCGTTCGCGATCTGGTCGGGCGTGACGATCTGAATCCACGGGCGGCTGGCCATCCAACGCATGTTCCGGTCGTAGGCGTCAGCCTGCGCCTTAATCGTGAAATCCTCCCACGCGCTGTAGAGCGTCACGATCTGATCCTGCACCGCGCTCCGGGCTTTGCGGTTGAACAACTCGCGCAGTGGATGTGGCAGCCCATTGTCCGCGCTTTGGAAGCGATAGGTGCTCGCCTGGTCATTGATCACGAACGTCTTCACGCCGTTGATCTCGTTGATGCGGTAGCCGTCATCGCCCAGTGCTGAGGTGCGGCCGAACCATTTAAAGATGTGCCGCATCTGATCGGCGAAGGTGTACTCAAACCCGAGGCCATCGATCTTCGCGAAGGTGTTCGAATCGAGCACGCGCTCGGGTGCCCAGAACACTTCCGTCGACGGCACCACGCCATAGATGTTGCTCAGGAAGCTCGAGGCGAGCGCCACGTTGTCGGCGTTGAGCTCCGCATTGAAATACGCCGGGATGTGATCGGCAAACGTGCTGCCAAGCAGATCGACGACTTTCGGCGTGCTGCTCATCAATGACGCAAGGCGTGCGTTCAACGCTGGACCATCGCGGAAGCCGCCGCTGGCCGACTTCGCCCACTCGATCGACGACGCCAGTGTCGGCGTGACGTGCAACGCGAGCGGCGCCCCGTACGCCTGGTGAACGTCGAGCGGCCGGTAATAGCCAGCGCCCGCGCCGGTGTTGATCAGGTTCTGCGTGATGTTGCCCGGCTGGATCGCCTGGTTGCCGTGGATGACCGACATCACCTTCGCGCGGTGGCCGCGATCGTTGCTCGCGCTGCGGCCGAAGTAGCCGCGCAGAATTGCGTTCTGATCCTGCGCGATGAACGCCTGATCTCTGTAGTAATCCTCCGCCTGGAAGTCGTCGTAGATCGTGTCGCGGATGTCGTTGCGTCCGCCAATGTCGCCCGCGCCGATCGGGCTATTGCCGGTGCCATCGCGCGTCGTGAAGACCTGGAAGTTCAGCGGCGCGATGCCGTTCCACCCCGCATCGAGCAGCGCCTGCCGGCTGATGGAGAACTCGACCGCGTCCAGCGTAGAATCGAAATAGGCGCGCTTGAAACCGTTGGCCGTCGTCTGGTCGCGCGGATCGATCCCGAACGTGGCGAAGTCGTTCAGATTGTTCGCGAGCGACGTGCTGTTGTTGTTCACGCCGCGCTTCGTGTCGACGTAAACGCGGCCGTTGTTCGTCGAGTAACAGGCCACCACCGCCTCCCATCCGATGTGCGTCATTTCATCGACATCATCAGGAAGCTTCCGCTCGCCGACTCCCGGCGACTCAGCCGTGCCTGGCGAATTCGTGTCCACCACGACGTAGATGTCGAGATTCCCTTCCTCCGCGTACGGCCGCAGATCCTGGAGGTCGACGCGGAAGTAGTAGTTGCCGTCCGTGCCGCCGTCGCGCGCGTAGAACGCCACCAGGTCGCGCGACGAATCAAACCCGTCGTAACCCGGGAAGATATCGCCACCCTGGTTGTTGGTTCCGCCGCCTTCGTACGCGTCGAGCACGATCAGGTCGTCGGCCGTCCAGTCGGTGAATTCCTTGTAATGCGTCACGCCGCCGACCGTGACCTTCTGGCTTTCCGGCACTGGGCCGATCGTGATCGAGCCAGCAGCAGGCGGTTCGCCGGTATCCGCCTGCTTGGGATTGGTGCCGTTGCTCTGCTCGTTCAGGTTGGTGATGCCGTCGCCGTCGCTGTCGCCATTCGCGCCGTTATCTACGTCGCCATCATTGGCGGTGGCGGTGCTCAGCTTGTCGGTGCCGTTGTCGAGCGGATCCAGGCCGTTGCCCACTTCCCAGCCGTCGCCGAGACCATCGCCGTCGGAGTCCTTGGCCAGTGGGTTCGTCTCTGTCCATGCTTCACCGGCGTCGTAGCTGCGATTGCCGTTATCGCCGTCGATGATGCCGTTGAAGTTCTTATCTTCGCCGTGCCCATCGCTCAGCGCGTCCGCATCGCTGTCCGGAATTGTCGGCGCCGTCTCCAGCCACGCTTCGCCCGGATCCATCTTCCCGTTGGGCCATTTGCGCTCCAGCCACGGTTGGAAGGTCGCCGGAATTTCCTGACCGTCACCGTCCACCCACCCGTTGCGGTTCCTGTCCTCGACCCCGTCCTCGATGCCGTCGCGGTCGGTATCCGGCTCGTTTGGGTCGGTCATCGTGCCGCCCTTCAACAGCGCGCGATCCCCGCCTTCGCTCTGGCTGTTCACGCCCGGCACGCGGCCGTGATTGTCGAGCGTGTTGTAGAACGGCGGATCCAGGTCGCCGCGGAAGTTCTTCACCCCGTCGCCGTTGGTGTCCGCGTTCAGGTCCGTGTCCGGTGTGGTCGCGGCACGCCAGCCGACTTCGAGCGCGTCAGGCAAACCGTCAGCATCCGTATCCGGGCTGAGCGGGTCTGACTGGCCGAAGGCGTTGTGAATGTGCAGGTCGCCATTCGTCCACGTCTCCGGATTCATCTTCGGGCTGAGGACGCGCTGGTTTGGCAAGGGCTCGGCCGTGCTCTCGTCGATGTTCAACAGGCCGTCGTCGTCGGCGTCCGTGTCGTTCGGGTTCGTCTGCTGGACCGCCTGGCGGAAGACGACACGTGTATTGCGCGACGCCGTTGCTTCAGCGGTGGCGAGGGTGCCGTCGGCATCGACGTTTGCGGCAAACGTATAGGTGCCCTCGGCGATGTTCTGCCACAGGAAGCTCCAGAACTTGCGATTGCCGACGATCATCGGATTTGCGTCGACGCGGGATGCCGTCGTTGCGGCTGCACCCGAGAAGCTCGTGGTCAGACGCAGGCTGGTGTCGGATTCGACGACACTCACGGTGAAGATCTGCGCTCCGATCTTGATCGCGTTCCCGGCCGATAGCTCCTCGGTGAATTTCGTTTCCGTGCCGGTGACAACGTTGCTGCCGCTCGTAACCGAAATCGTGCCGGTGAGTGGCGTCTCGCTTTGGGCCGCCAGCGATGCGCTCGCCGCGTCGTGATCGAATGCAATCGTCACCGCGTCCGCTTCGAGGTCGGTCTCGACTTGGATCGTGAACTGCCGCTGCTCGGGAGTCGGCGCCGGCACGTCCGGCAACTCAATCACATACGGCTGTCCATCACCGTCGACGTCCGGCGGATTCTGGATATGCACGAACGGACCAGCGGACGCCGGCTGCACCCGGATCTTCCTGCTCGTGGCCAGATCGACGCCTAACGGGCGGTCGTGCGTCACGTTGATCGTGTGCCGGAAGTTCGGCTGGCCGTTGTAGATGTTCGGGAACGGCATGCCGTCTTTCGGGAACTGCAGCTCGTGGAAGTCGCCCGTAACGTTGTAGTTGATCTGGTAGTTCGCCTGCGCTTGCGTCACGCCATGCGCGGCTGAGCCGGACTCGCTGCTCGCGATCTTGATCAGGAAACGGCTGATCAATTCTGCCGTCGTCGTGCCGTCCGCGAGCGCTTTGCTGAACCAGACCTTCACCTTGTAATCCGGCGCAACCAGCTCGCCGTCGGCTTGCGGGAAAGCGACGAACATGCGCGTGTCCGGCCCATCGACCGTGACGGTGCGCGTGCGCGTGACGTAGTGGTTCGCGACGTCATCCGCGGCGCTCGGTGTGCCGCTGAACTGTGCGTAGGGACTGGATGAAGCTTCGCGCATCCGGACGCGGATCTCGGCGGATCCGGTGTTCGGGATGTTAGCGTAATTGAAGCGCCACTCCTTCTGGAACGGGCTGGTGAAGAGTGTAGACGGCGTCACTTCTGTCGCACGCGCCCACGCAGTCTCGATGGCCGAATCCCACACGCCGTCACCATCCAGATCTTCGAAGGTTTCACCCGGATCGCGCTGTCCGTCCTGATCGGAGTCGGTAAACGGCTCGAAGCCGCCGCCGTTGCCGTTCACCGTGCGAGTGGAGGTGTCGTCGTTGGTCGTATCGGAATCGGCGATGTTGTACCAAACCTCCGTCACACTCGGATCGGTCCGAACGACGACGCTGTACTCCGATCCGCCCACCGTCTCGTTAGGCGCAGGGAACTTGATTTCGCCGTCCGGCGGCTGCGCGTCGTAGTAGAACGTTTGGGTGAAGGTGTTGTAGATCGATGTCCGGCCCGGGCGGTTCAGGAACGCGCGACCGCGGAGGACGTGGAAACCTTCGCTCAGGCCCGTCTGGGTGACGCCGTAGTCCGCGTGCGGCCGGAACGTGACGGTGGACGGATTGAACGACGGCACGTGGAACGTCGTCATCATTTTCTTCTTCTTGAACGCTTCGTTAGGCCCGGCCGGGAAGAGGCTTGCCGCACCCATCTTGTAGATGCCGATTTTGTAGCGCGAGGCGGCGGTGAAATCGGCCGGCATGGTCGCGCTGCCCCACCAGTCGTCGTTCGCGGTGCCTTCATTGTGACGGAAATTCAGCTCAACCGTTTTGGTGTTGCCGATCCCCTGCCCGCCCGCGCCTTCCGGGTTTGTCGTCCCGTCGGTGTAGTAGACAAACATCTTGTAACCGGCGCCGACCGTGTTGGTCTTTGCCCAGAGCTTGCGCGTCGCCGGGTCGTATTGCTTCGGCGCGGGGCTCACGCCGGAGTTGCCGACCTCCGCCTGCGGGTCGTGATAGACGAACGTTGCCGTGTCGCCATCGATGAAGCGGACGCCGCTTCCGTTGCCGACCACGGCGCCGATCGTGTAGGTCTCCGCGCCGGCCGATCCGGTCGTATTGCGCACGTCCAGCTTCGCCGCGAAGAGCTCGGGAAATTGACGCTGCACAAAGGTCGGCTGCTCGTAGCCGAGGAACACGTCGGTGGAGAGCGCTGGCGGGTTGTCGCGCGGATCGCCGCCTGCGTGCGTCAGCCCATTGAGATCGATGCCGGCGTCGAGCTTGAGAAGGATGTTCTCGGCCGAGCCATCGGCGCGCACCACGAACTGCAGATTGCTGCTGCTCGTGACCCGCGGGACCTCCACGCGATACGCGAAGTCGGTGGCGATCGCGTCCGGCGCACCCGAGGGATTGAACGCCGGATCGCCGTCCGGCCCGTCTTTGCGAACGGTCGTCATGGTCGGCGCCTGCTGTCCGTTCTGATAGATCATGACCGGAGCAGCACCCGGCGCGCTCCACAGATCCGACGGATCCGGGTTCTTCCACGAGAAGGCGAAGTAACCGCCGGGCGGCACCACCACACTGCTGAGCTCACTGGCCCACTTGTAGAAGCCGCCGCCGTAGCTCGAGTAGTTGTAGAGATACGCGTTGTTCCCCAACGACGTCGCCGGGAAGCTGG
Source organism: uncultured Chthoniobacterales bacterium (assembly GCA_902805675.1). GTDB lineage: Bacteria > Verrucomicrobiota > Verrucomicrobiia > Chthoniobacterales > UBA10450 > JACCTI01. Next base: position 35,088 of record CADCTA010000061.1, read on the forward strand.
TCCCGAAACTGCGCGCCTGCCCGTTCGCGTAGTTGTCGTTCAGCATGAACAACATCGTCACGCCGTCCGGGTCGGTCATGTTCGGGTTCTCGCGCTTGTCGATGCGCTCGTAGGCGACAAAGTCGGTGTCTGACCAACGCCCAAGCTGGTACCCGCGCGCAAACTGGTTGTGGATGTAGAGCAGGTTCGGGATGCGCACGTCGCCGAACTGCCCGAGGAAGCTCGTGTTCGCGTGCCGCGGGAAAGCGCCGCCGCTTTCGCCCAGCGTCTCGGCCTGGTGGTTGCCGTCCGTGTAGAGCAGCCCGATGCCCGCGCGCGTGAAATAGAACGCGTGCTGCAGCTCGCGACGCGCCGCGTAATCGCTGTCGTGGCTCTGCGCGTGCATCACACCATTGTTGGGAGCGAAGCCGCCAGCACCCGGTTGATCAAACCCGCCCAGCCCTGCCCAACCGGCGGGATTGCCGAGCCGGTTGTTCAGCTCGCTGCGCAGATCGTTGTCGACGAGACGCATGCCCGCGTCCCAGTACGGTCCATAGCCCGGCGGTTGCCCGAGATGCTCGCCGAAGACCATGGCATCATCGCGGCCGACCTCGGAATCGAAGACGCTGTCGCGATGATTCGGGTCGGTGAAGCCTCGGGTGAGATTAAACTGCCGCTGCACCTGCCCCAGGTAACCATAGTCGTCCGAATCTTTGTTCGGGCCGTAGGTGGCGCCGAAGAAATCCGCCCGCACATGCTTCACCGCATCGAGCCGCAGCCCATCGGCTTTCGTGCGATCCATCAGCCAGCGGGCCGAACGGTGCAGCATGTCTTCGACATACTCGCTGTAGAAGCCGGCGTTCTGCGCGATGAACGCCTTCGTGATCCCGTTGCTCGCGCCAAAGCCGACATACCTGCGGCCGAACGGCGCGCCCGCGTCCGGCACTTCGCAGTAGTACTCCGGATTGTTCGGGTGGCGGACAAACTTGATCTTCGGGAACGTTGAGCCCTCGGTTGGCCCGAAGTTCGAGTTCGTCCCGCCGGGCTCGTTTGCGATGTCGATCAGGTCCGCGAGGCCGAGATTCTGCACCTGCCACGCGTCGCCCCAGTTCCGCGTGTTATCCCACTTGCGGTACGAGCCATCCTCCGTCAGCCGGAGATGAAAATCCTCCGGCACGAAGCCCGGGTAAACATCGATCGGCGTATCCGCGTTGAATCCGGGGATATCAAACGCGTTGTGATTCATGATGTTGTCGAAATACACGCGAATCCCAAAGCGATGCGCGATCTCGACCAGCCGGAGCAGCTCCGCCTCCGTGCCGTAGCGGGTCCGAACGGTATTCCGCTGGTCCTTGCTCCCGAGATCAAACCGATCCCAAAGATCGTAACCGACGGAGAGCCCGCCGCTCCCCTTCGTGGGTGGGGGAAGCCAAAGTGACGTGTAGCCGGCTTCAGCGATCTCCGGCATCTTGTCGGCGATCTCGTTCCAGTCAGTATTAAAATACTGGAGCATCGCCTCGCCCCTGACGAGTGCCGGCGAAAGCAGCACGGCTGCACAGATCGTGTACAGAGCGAGGCCGCGAGCTGGCAAAAACTTCATCCTGGGGGGCGAGATTTAACGTCGTTTCGCCCAGCCCTTTAGCAAGCGGTCGAAAACGCGCGGATCATAACGCATATACGGAAGATTACGCACGAACATTGTGGAAAGTCTTTGCGTGAAAAGGCAAACGCCTGATCGGCCGCAAACCCGCCGAAGCGCAACCACACGCGAGCAAAAAAAAGCCCCGCCGAAGCGGGGCTTTTCAGAATTGCGAAGAGCCGCTGATCAAGCGCGCCGACGGCGCACAAAGAACCAGGCTCCGAGGATGGCCGGACCGGCGAGCAACGAGAGGGTCGAAGGCTCAGGGACGGCCGTGATGCTCAGATTATCCGCTATCAGGTTTTGATCTGCGGTGCCCCCGTTGAAATTCCCAAGCGCGACAGCTCCAAGCGGATCGGTGCCGGCTGTTGCACCATTCGTATCCTTCAGCGTGCCGGTAAACGAACCGGTCTGCGAGCCGCTCGTGGCGGTCACTGTGTAGGCCAGTGACAGCGTATCGAACGACACTGTGAAAGCGAATGTTGTGCCTCGTAGTTCTGTCAACGTACCAACAGCGAATGTGCTAGACCCGGTGCCGTCACTCACGAAAAGCACATTGTTGCCACTGCCAGGAGTCAAGCCGACGAACAGCAGTTCACCGCCACCGAAACTTGTGCCAAGCGCGGACTTCAGATTGAACCCGCTTGAGCCGCTAGCGTTGCTGAGGTCAAAGCGCAAGGTGAGGGAGTACTCTCCGGCAACCACTGCGTCCGTGACGCTGCGACCGACTGCTTGAGTATTTCCGCTGCCGGAGCCAGCGAAAATCCCGAGGGCGCGGCCGGTGCCAATATTGCCGTCAAAAATACCTCCGCCATCTCCGCCGAGATACGTCAGTGGGCCGAAGCCTGTGCCTCCGTTGTCGTTGAACTGAATGCCGTCG